>RECD01000244.1 GCA_007694185.1 Planctomycetaceae bacterium | reverse complement strand
GCTGTTCCCAACGTGGTGCTGATCCTGGCTGACGATCTCGGTTGGCGTGACTTGGGGTGTCAGGGGTCGAGTTTTTATTCGACGCCGCGGATCGACCGGTTGGCGAGATCCGGCATGCGGTTCACGAACGCGTATGCGATGTCGGTCTGCTCGCCTTCGCGGGCGATGCTGATGACCGGGCGGCACGCGGCCCGGTTGGGGATGACGATTTGGATCGAGGCTTCGGGGACGCCGCAGACCGACGGTCCGTTGCTGGGGGCTGAGTCGATTCATGATCTGCCGCGGAGCGAAGTGACGTTGGCGACTCGGTTTCGTCAGGCCGGGTACTTGACCGCATCGGTCGGCAAGTGGCATCTCGGCGATGCGGCTCATTCGCCGGAAGTCCACGGGTTCGACATCAACGTCGGCGGCAACCATTGGGGCGCGCCGATGACCTACTTTTGGCCTTATCGCGGCAGCGGCCGGTTTGGGCCGGACTATCGTTATGTGCCTCACTTGGATATCGGCGAGCCGGGCGAATACTTGACGGATCGGTTGACGGACGAGGCGATCCGGGTGATCGACCATGCCCAGCAGCGTCAACAGCCTTTCTTTTTGCTGCTGTCTCATTTCGCCCCGCACACGCCGATCGAAGCGAAGCCTGAGGACATCGAATACTTCGAGGACCGGATGCCTCGCTTTTTCGGCGAGCAGTCGCATCCCGTCTACGCGGCGATGCTGCGCACCCTTGACCAGAGCGTCGGCAGGGTGCTCGATCGGCTTCGAGAATTGGGGATCGACGACAACACGGTCGTCATCTTTACTAGCGACAACGGCGGGTTTACTGGGGTGGAGCCGCAATCGGGGTATTCGATGCCGGTCACCAGGAACGCGCCGCTGCGGTCCGGCAAGGGTTCGTTGTACGAGGGCGGTATTCGCGTGCCGCTGATCATCCGCTGGCCCAGGAAGACTCGCCCGCGGAGCCGGTGTGCCGAACCGGTCTGGTTGGCGGATCTGTTCCCGACGCTGGTGGAAGGCCTATCGCTGGGGCCGCAAGCGGAGGACGATCCGTGGAACGAACTCGACGGGATCGATCTGACGCCGCTGCTGCATTTCCCCAAAATCGGGTTGGACCGGACCGCGTTGCACTTTCATTACCCGCATTACTACCCGACGACGACCCCGGCCGGCGCGATTCGGGAGGGGGATTGGAAGTTGATCGAATTTTTCGAGGATGGTCGGACCGAACTGTACAACTTGGCGGCAGACATCGGCGAAACGAGCAACCAGGCGGTGGCCCGTCCCGACGTGGCGGGCGATTTGCGGCGGAAGCTCGAAAGCTGGCGGCGGCGGGTCGGCGCGAAGCTGCCGGAAGCCAACCCGGACCATCGCTGAACCGCTTTTGAAAAAAATTGGCATCTCAGAAGGCACGCATGATCGAAATCGATTTGACTGGCAAGGTGGCCGTGATCACCGGAGGGATTCAAGGCTTGGGGGCGGCGACGGCGCAGCGGTTTTTGGATGCCGGCGCGAAAGTCGCTGTCAATTATTACGACGACCCAGAGGGGCTCAGCTTGGTGCGGGCCAACGGGGTCGCGACACGCTGGGGCGACGACGCCTTCGTGTTGCCGGCGGACGTTCGACACCGGGACGAGATGGCAGGTTTCTTCGAACGGGTGACGAAACGTTTTGGCGGGATCGATTTTCTCGTCAACAACGCCGCGATCCTCCGCGACCGGACGGTCAAGAACATGACGGACGAGCAATGGGAAGCGGTGATCGAAACGAACTTGTCGGCCGTGTTCCGGGTTTCGCAGACGGCGCTGCCGCACCTGCGGGACGGCGGCCGCGTCGTCAACATGGCGTCGATTTCGGCCATGATCGGGTTTTTCGGCCAAGCCAATTACGCGTCGGCCAAGGCGGGCGTGATCGCATTCACCAAGGTGCTCAGTCGCGAATTGGCGGCTCGACGGATCAACGTCAACGCGGTCGCCCCTGGGGTGGTGTTGACCGAGATGGGGGAATCGATCCCGGCCGCGGCGCGAGAACAGATGCTCGCACAGATCCCGCTTGCGCGCTTCGGCGAGCCGGACGAGATCGCGTCGGTGATCCTGTTTCTGTGCAGTGATCTGGCATCTTACGTCACGGGGCAGACGCTGCACGTCAACGGCGGCTGGTGGGGCTGATCGCCATGCGTCCGCTGGATGGGAAACTCGTTTCGGCTGACGAAGCCGTGGCCTTGATCGCCGACGGCATGGCGGTCGCGTGTGGCGGTTTCGTCGGCGCGGGGCATCCCGAGGCGTTGACCGCGGCGATCCACCGTCGGTTTCTCGCCGAGCGGCGTCCGCAAGGATTGACGCTCGTTTATGCCGCCGGGCAGGGTGACGGCCGAGACCGCGGGTTGAACCATTTGGCGCAGCCTGGGTTGTTGCGTCGGGTCGTCGGCGGGCATTGGGGGCTTTGTCCGAAGCTTGGGCGGATGGCGTTGGCGGGCGAGTTCGAGGCATACAACTTTCCTCAGGGGGTGATCTGCCACCTGTTTCGGGACATCGCGGCGGGGCGTCCGGGCTGTATCACTCGCGTGGGGTTGGGGACGTTCATTGACCCGGTTCATGGGGGCGGGCGGTTGAACGAGCGGACGGTTGAGGAATTGGTTGAGCGGGTGGAGCTGCGTGGAGAGACCTGGTTGCTGTACCACGCTTTCCCGATCCACGTCGGCTTGATCCGCGCCACGGCGGCGGACCCCTGGGGGAATTTGGTGATGGATCAGGAGGCGGTGATCGGCGACGTGTTGCCGATCGCGCAGGCCGCTCACCGGTCGGGAGGACTGGTCATCGCCCAGGTCCGACGGGTGTTGGAGGAACCGGCGGCGCCGCAATCGGTTCGGGTCCCGGGACGTTTGGTTTCGCACGTCGTTGTGGCGGAAGAGCAGGATCATTGGCAGACGTTCGGCGTCACCTTCGATCCGGCGTTTTGTGAAGCCGGTCCGACTGACGCCGTGTGGGAGCCGGATGCCGGCGGATTGCTGGCGGCTGACGGGTCGGCACCGCAGCGGCCGCTGGACGCTCGCACGATCATTTCGGCTCGGGCTTGCGACGAGCTGCGTCGGGGATCGATCGTGAACTTGGGGATCGGGTTGCCGGAGGGGATCGCGGAAGTCGCCTCGCGGCGGGGGCTGTTGTCTGAAGTGACGTTGACGGTGGAAAGTGGCCCGATCGGCGGTTCGCCGGCGGGGGGCTTGAGCTTCGGTGCGTCGCGGCATCCTCAGGCGATCATCGACCAGCCTGCTCAGTTCGATTTTTACGACGGCGGCGGGCTCGATTTTGCGGCGTTGGGTGCGGCGCAGGTCGATGCCGAGGGGAACGTCAACGTCTCGCGGTTCGGCGACCGATTTGCGGGCGTCGGTGGCTTCGTCAACATTTCACAAAACGCCCGTTCGCTCGTATTTTGTGGGACGTTGACGACCGACGGCTTGCAGGTTGAGTTCGCGGACGGGAAGCTACGCATCGTCCGTGAGGGGCGGATCAGGAAGTTCGTCCCGCGAGTCGATCAGGTCTCCTTCAGCGGCCCGTTGGCGCGGGCGGCGGGGCGCGACGTGTTGCTGGTCACGGAGCGGGCGGTGTTCCGAATGTTGCCCGCGGGAATCGCGTTGGTGGAAGTCGCTCCGGGGATCGATCCGCAGCGGGACGTGATCGATCAGATGGGGTTCACGCCGATCGTTGCGGAGATCACCCCGATGCGAATCGGTTTGGAGAAATGAACATGAAACGGGTCGTCATCGTCGGTGCCAAGCGGACCCCGTTCGGTCGGTTTCGGGGCGCGTTGGCAGACCGTTCGCCAGTGGAGCTTGGTCTGGTCGCGGGTGAGGCGGCGCTGGCGGGGATCGACCGCAAGCTGATCGACCAAGTGATCATCGGCAACGTCTTTGCTGCCGGGCACGGCATGAATATGGCGCGTCAGATCGGCGTGCGACTCGGTTTGCCGCTGGAAACTCCCGCGACCACCATCAACCAGATGTGCGGGTCGGGGATGCAAGCGGCCTTGATGGCGGTCACCGCGATCCGGGCGGGGGAGTCCGACGTGGTGTTGGTGGGTGGCACCGAATCGATGTCGCAAGCCGGGCTGCTCGTCAACCGACCGAGTAAGCGGGAATCGCCGGACCTGTCGACGGCCGTCGACACGCTCCAGCGCGACGGGTTGCTCGACAGCTTCAGCGATCGGCACATGGGTGAGCAGGCCGAAAGCTTGGCGGGATCGTTTAACATCTCGCGGGAACATCAGGACGCGTTGGCGTTGCGAAGTCAGCGGTTGTATGAGCGGGCCCGTTTGGGTGGCCTGTTGAACGACGAATTGGCCGTGACGGAAGGGTTGTCCGGCGACCAGCACCCGCGGCCGGAGACGAGTTTGACCGACCTCGCCGATTTGCGGACGGCGTTTCGAGACTGCGGCACGGTGACGGCAGGCAACTCGTCCGGGGTCAATGACGGCGCGGCGATGATCGTCTTGGCGGAATGGGAAGTCGCCCTGCGGGAAGGCTGGCCGATCCTCGCCGAATGGGTCGACGGCGTCGTCGTCGGCTGTGATCCGGAAAAGATGGGGCTCGGTCCGGTCCACGCGATCCGCCGGCTGTTCATTCGCACCGGACGCGGCTGGTCCGACATCGGCCACTTGGAAATCAACGAAGCCTTCGCGGCCCAGGTGCTCGCCTGCTTGCAAGCGCTCGAATTGTCGCTGGAAACGGGCAGCGAATCGGCGACTGACGTGATCACCGCGGACGGGCACGCCATCCGGTTCAACGCGGAGGGAGGTGCGATCGCGATCGGGCATCCGTTGGCGGTCAGCGGCGCGAGGCTGTTGGTACACCTCGCTTGGCAGTTGCATTGTCGGCGATCGAAAGCTGCCGTCGCGGCGTTGTGCGTCGGCGGCGGCATGGGGATCGCGGCGATGCTGCGTCAGCCGGGATGAGCAGTAAGCCGAATCGACGGGGCAGCTCGTCGGACGCGGGCTGCGCGGTTGGCGTTAGGACTGAGAGAGGAAAGGAAAAGTGATCAACTCGGGCCAGCCCGACCTTGGGGCCAGCCCGGATGGGATCGCGTCCCGACTAGCGTGCCGCGTCGCCGCTGCCACTGCGGCTGACCCGTTGCCGAGTCATGTCGACGTAGACGGTCGCTTCTTCGGCCACCAGGACCGATTCGCCGCTGTGGACTTCGGCGCGGAACCGATGGTCACCAGCCGCGTCGGCCTTGGCGATGATCCGCAGTTGCACTTTGCTGCCCGGTTCGATCTTCGCGATGGGGCTGAACAGCACCTGACCGGTCGCGATCTTGCCGGCGTGTCCTTCGGTCCGGATCGGCTCGATCCCGTGGCCGAATTGGCCGACCACCCGGACGTTCTCGGCCGCCTTGCTGCCGCGGTTCTGGATCACCACTTCGTAAGCCACCTCGGCACCGACCGGGGCCGGTACGGGCGGGTCGATCACGGCCAACTTCAGGTCGACGATCGCCTGGACCGCCGTTTCGAGCTCGACGCTCGCTTGGCCGCCAGCGGTCCCTTCGCAGTGGAAGCTGAGTTTGTGATTGCCGGTCTTTTCCAACTGGCAAACAAAAGCGAATTCGCGGGTTTGACCGGCGGGGATCGAGGGGATTGTCCAGATCACGCGATTCCCTTCCGTGCGGGCGCCGTCGATCCCGTCGACGTAGGTCATCCCTGCGGGCAAACGGATTTCTGCTTCGACCGATTCCGAAGTCGCCTTGCCGGTGTTGACCAATTCCAGTTCGTAAGTTCCTGCGGCGTTCTGGAACTGGACCGGCGGCCCGGAGAAGATCGCTTCTAGGTCAGCCGAGATGACGGCAACCGATTTGGCGATTTCGGCGGCCAAATCGAGATCGCCGCTGACGTTCCCGCGGATCCCCAGGTCGCCCCGATCGCGGGCGGTCAATTCGATCTCGAAGCTCGATTCCTTGCCGGGCGGGATGTTCCCCAGCTTTTGGCTGATCGGCTCCGACGCTTCCGGCAGCAGGTTGAACAGGACATTGGAAGCGACGCCGTCACCGGGGTTCAGCACCCGGATGCGGTACCGTTGGGATTCGCCGAAGACGATTTCGTCGGGGCCATCGATTTTGACCTCGAGTTTCGGTTCGAGCACGGTCACCGTCGCCGTCTGGTCCAAGGGAGCGGTCGTCCAGCGGGTCGCCACGTCGAAGGTCCCGGCCTGGACGGCGCGGACCCGCACGAACAGCTTCTCGACGGTCCCGGCGGGCAGTTCGTCGACGGTCCATTCGAGGATCGCCTCGCCGTCCTCGCCGATCGACCGGACCGAGCCGGCTGTGGCATCTTGTCCGTTCAGCTCGGCCCAGGGCGGCAGCGACGTGCGGACGACGATGCCGGCGGCGCTGGTGGAGCCGCGGTTTTCGACTCGCAATTCGTATTGGGTGACCTGGCGGATCAGGACTTCGGAAGGTCCTTCGGTGACGACGCGAACCGCCGAGCCTTCGGAGGCTGCCAATCGCTTGACGACGGCGTCCGACGTTGGGGCTGGGCGGCCGACCATCACAGACTGGGCCGCAGGGCTGCTGATCACACCTCGCGGGCGGATCTGGAATCGGTTGGCGATCTGTTCCGACGCTACGCCGCTGCCCATGAATTCCGCTTCGCCGTCAGCGTTGTCGGCGGCCGGCATGGCGGCGAACGATTCCGATTCCGCTTCGTCAACCATGGCACGCAGCGGCGTTGCCGTCCCGGTGATCGGGTCTTCGGCGAAGGCCTCGAGTTCCGGTTGCGATTCGTTTGGCAATTTGAACGGCGCCTCGTCGGGGACCGCCATCTTCGCCACGTCGCTGAGTTCGGGTTGGTCGAAGACATCGTCTGCGGGCTGGCTCGACTTCTTCTGGACCGGTTCCGGTTTGGCGACGTCAGCCAAATCCATGCCGGTGATCGACGGGGGGAGCGGCGGGAGTTCCGTGACTTCCGCTTTTTCGGTCGGCGCGACCGGGGCAGGCGACTTGGCCAGCACCGACCTTTCGGCCGGCGGTCGGGGCAGCGTCGAATTTGCCGTCGTGTTTGCCGTCGTGTTTGCGACCTTGTCAGCCGCCTGATCAGCCACCTTTTGTGCCACGGCGTCGACTTCGAGCGGATCGATCGGTTTGCGGCCGTTGCGGCGGCTGCTGCTGTTGCTCGACAATTCGCTTGCGGGCGCCGACGCGACTCGGGATTCCTCCCGTACGGTCGTCGGCGTTCTCAATTGCCGGACGGCGTCCCAAGTCGGATTTGAGTTGACGGCGCGGGAGTCGGGGGGGGCGGACGGCGGTCCGGCAAGGACGGATACGGAACGACGCGGCGCGGAAGACTGATTCGTCGGGCCGACGTCGCGAAGCGGTTGGGCGGACCCATCGGCGGTATCGGCGGTTTGCGATCCGCTCGGTTTGTGGAACGGCACGCCACTCCAATCGACCGAAGCCGGATCAGGAGCCGGCAGCGGAAACGCCTTGCGGCCGTCATCCTTCGGCTTGCTCGACGAGCCGCCACCGAAGACCTGTTCGAACAATCCGCCTGAGGTTTGCAGAATCTCGCTGCCGTCTGCGGCATCGGCATCGACCCCGATCGCTTGGACGACGGGGCGGGTTGCGACCCGGGCGGACGCGGGGTTCGTTGGAGCCGGCTGGGTCTGCGTCGCCGAGGCCGGGCCCCCGTTCATCGGGCCCCCGTTCATCGGGCCAGCAGTCATCGGGATCGCGGTGGCCGGGGCAGTCATTGGGACCAGGCGGTTGGTGGCCGGACGGCCGGCGGTCGGCATCGGTTTGACGAGCGTCGGCGGCGTGTTGTCAGCGGCCCAGCTCTGACCGGACAACCCGCAGCCAGCGGCCACGATCCAAGCCAAAGTTGTCATTCGGCGTCGGAGAGTCCGACGAGCCAACTGATCACCGACGAGTGTCTTCCGAATTGAACCGCTTGCCATCTCTGGACGCTCGTAAAAGGAGTGCAAAATGGGTTACCGGCAAAAAATCCTGCACCGGTCCGCGCGCCGAAGACCTCGCGGACGAAACCCGATCGCGGTTTGTATCGGTCAGGCGGGTTGCACTCGTTGAATCAATCCGGTCGATTTTGTCGGTTGTGACGGTACCGATGTCGGTAACCGTGTCGGTGTCGGTTGGTTGAGTCGCGTTGAGGAGTGCAAGCGGATGAGTCGGCGAGCGAAGATCGAAGCGATGTTGGCTGAGGAGCCGAACGACACGTTCCTGCGGTACAGTTTGGCGATGGAGTACCGCAGCGAGGGAGATCCCGAAGCGAGCGTCGCCAAATTGACGGAACTGACCCAAGACACGCCCCCGTACGTTCCGGCGTTCTTCATGGCGGCGCAGCAATTGGCTGACCTGGGGCGAGTCGAACAGGCTCGGACCTTTCTTCGCGACGGGATCGAACAGGCCCGACAGCAAGGGGACACGCACGCGGCGGCAGAAATGAGCGAATTGCTGTCTCAACTCGGCGAACTGGGCGAAGCGGACGAGCTTTGAGCCGCCGGCCTGATCTCTGATGTCGACCGAACAAACCGAAGCGATCGTCTTGCGGATGGTCGAATTCAGCGAAACGAGCCTGATCGTCACGCTTTATACGCGTGATTTGGGGAGGGTATCAGCGATCGCTAAAGGGGCTCGCCGGCCCAAAAGTGCCTTCGACGGGGCGTTGGACCTGTTGGCCGTTTGCCGGATCGTGGTGATCTGCAAAACGTCCGATTCGCTTGACCTGTTGACCGAAGCCAAATTGCAGCGCCGTTTTCGTGCGGGTCAGCGGTCGCTGGTGCGGCTGCACTGTGGGTACTATTTGGCCGAACTTTTGCGGCTTTGGACCGATGCGGGGGTTGCCAGCCCGCCGCTGTACGAATTGGCCCTGCGGACGCTCGCCGAGATCGACGGGGATCAGGACGCGTTGCGGGCGATCCTGCGGTTCGAGCTACGCGGATTGCAGATTCTCGGCCATTTCCCGGCGCTGGACGAATGCGTCAGTTGCGGCGCGGCGGTCGATCCGCCGCTGGTCCGCGTGCCGTTCGCTTATCAATTGGGCGGCGTGCTGTGCGCGGCCTGCCGCCCCCGGCACCGTGAAGTCGGCTTTGTCCGCAAAGCGTTGTTTGGGCTCGCGAAACAGTTGGCGGGACCCGACGAGGCCGATCCGGAATTGGCGGCAGGTGACTACCGCGACCTGCGGGCGACGCTCAGCCGATACATCCAAACGCAATTGGGAGCCGTTCCGCGCACACAATCTCTGTTGCCAACGGCCTGGGTTTCTCATTAGAACCCCTTCGGACCGCGTCTCGGAACGACCGGATGGGGTCCAGAATCGCCCCGCGGAGTTGCCCGCACCGATCCGCCCGCCTTGTCGGTCGTGGGTTGGCTGCCTGAGACGAGCGTCCGAGACAAGGATGTCTGACCGATGTTGAACCGCTTTCGAACCGCCCGATCGATCCGGCCCCCGGAAAATACGGCGAGCCGTCCAGCGTCGCGCCAAAAGGTGTCGCGCCGCCGGTTGACCGTCGGCATGCTGGTGCTAGCCGCCGCCGGCTGTGCCGCGCCATCGCAACCGCTGTGGGTCCGTTCGATGGGCAACCAAGCGAACCGGCTGTTCAACGGGGGGGAATTGCCGCCGATGTCGGCCCAGGAACGGGAGGAGCGGTTGGCGAAGGCTCAGACTCACTTCCAAATCGGCGACCAAGTGTTTCGCGAAGCGTCTCGCAAACGCCGCGATGCTGCCGCCAAGGATTTCGTCAAAGCGGCGAAGCAGTTCGACAAAGCCGCCAAGGCGCACCCCGGGTCGGCGATCGCCCAAGACGCTCGCTTCATGCAAGCCGAAAGCCTGTTTTTTGCCGACCAATTGCCCAAGGCGGAACAGGCCTACGCGAAGCTGCAAAAGGAGTTCCCCAACTCACGCCACAACGATCGGGCGGCCGCGCGGCTGTTTTCGATCGCCCAGTACTGGATCGAGACCGAACGGGCCGGCGGCAGCGTCATCCCGGTCAACTTCACCGACGAAAAGCGGCCTTGGTTTGACGTCGACGGGCACGGCATCCGGGTGCTCGATCAAATCCGCTACGACGACCCGTCCGGCAGGTTGGCCGATGACGCGACGATGGCCGCGGCGGTCGAATACTTTCGCCAAGGCAAGTACGCGGACGCCGACGAATTTTTGACCGACCTGCGGGAAACCTTCACCGACAGCGACCATCTGTTCAACGCCTACTTACTCGGGATCCGCTGCAAGTTGGAAATGTACGCCGGGCCCAAATACAGCCAGTTGACGCTGGAAGAGGCCGAGAAGCTGATCCGGCAAACCCGCACACGGTTCCCTGACAAGATGCGGGACCCGGAAATTGCCGAACAGATCGCGCGGTCTGCGGCGGAAGTCGATTATCGCAAGGCCGAACGGCTGTTTGTCAGGGCGCAGTACCGCGAACGACGTCGCGAATATGGCGCCGCTCGCTTGTATTACCAGCAACTGCTCGACGAGTTCGACAAAACCCCGTACGCCGAACAGGCGACGACCCGGATCGCGGCGATTCAGTCCTACCCGGACATTCCGACCCGGCCGCTGATCTGGCTGACCAAAATTTTTCCCGAAGCCAAACGGGCTAAACCGCTGATCACGACCGAATCGGGGACGCTGTTGCGATGATGCAGGCAGCCCTCGCCGCGTCCCGTTTCCTAGCCCCGTGGGTTCTATCCCGACGGGTTCGCTCACGCAGGCAAACGCCGTGCTCGGATTCGAGCCGCGCGCCCGATCCGGTGACGAAAGCCGCCACGATGCGTTCGTCGGCCTTGCGGCTAGCGTGTCGGTGGCCGCTGATGTTGACCGTGGTGCTCGCGGTAGTGCCCGCGGTGACACTCACCGGCTGCTCGATGTACCAATACGGTGCCCGGTCGATGTTTCGTGACGACATCCGCACGATTCACGTCCCGATCGCTCGCAACGACACTTTCCGTCACGATCTCGGGCCGCGGTTGACCGAAGCGGTCATCCGCCAGATCGAATTGCGGACTCCCTACAAAGTGACCGGCGACCCTGCGGCCGACAGCACCTTGCGGCTGCGGGTCATTCATGAACGAAAATCGGTGCTGACCGAATCGGCCAGTGACGATCCGGCGGCGCTCGACGCGGTCGTCGCGATTGAGGTCGATTGGATCGATCGCGGCGGCGGACCGCTGTTGCGCGACCAATGGTCGCTGGAAACCGCCGGCCCGAGTGTACTCACGCAAGGCAATCGGTTCGTTCCGGAAGCGGGTCAATCGGTTCAAGTCGCCCTGCAGGAGGCGATCGAGGACCTGGCCGATCGGGTCGTGTCGCAGATGGAGCTGAGATGGTGAGTGAGGGCGGCGGCAAGGAAGGCGACCGATCGGTCTGGCGGTTAGCAACTCGGGATTTGTCGCCCTGGCGCCGCGACGGCAGCTTCCGCCCGCTCGTGATGGGCATCCTCAACGTGACGCCGGACAGTTTTTCGGACGGCGGGAGGCATGCCGATCCCGCCGAGGGCATCGCCGCAGGCCTGCGGATGGCCGCTGCCGGCGCGGACATTATCGATATCGGTGGCGAGAGCACCCGGCCGTACTCGACACCGGTCGATACCGAACAAGAATTGGCGCGGGTCCTCCCGGTCATCCGCGGCCTGGTCGGACGAGTCACGGTGCCGATCAGCATCGACACCAGCAAGGCGGAAGTCGCCCGGCAAGCGATCGCGGCCGGGGCAGAGATCATCAATGACGTGACCGGCCTGGACGGCGATGCCGAAATGGCGGATTTGGCCGCCCGATCGGCCGTCGGCGTCTGCGTGATGCACATGCGCGGCACCCCGCAAACGATGCAGGACGATCCGGTCTATGACGACGTCGTCAGCGAAATCGAAGGCTACCTGCAACAGCGGCTCGATCGCTGCGTTGACCAAGGGATCGATCCCCAGCGAATCTGCCTCGATCCCGGCATCGGTTTCGGCAAGACACATGCCCACAATCTGGAACTGCTCCGCGCCACCCGACGCTTTACGCGTCTAGGGCGGCCGATCCTGATCGGTCATTCCCGCAAAGGGTTCATCGGCAAGCTGTTGGGCGACCCCCAAGCCGATCGCGATGCCGGATCACTCGGCGTGTCGCTCGCCGTCGCCGCCGCCGGAGCCGCCGTGATCCGTGTTCACGCCGTCCGCGAAACCGTCGACGCACTGCGGCTTTTTGTCGCATCTGCTGGGATGGGCTGATTCCCGGCGACTTCGAGGCGAGCGGGTTGCGGACCGTTATCGGGCTCGGAAACTTGAACCGTCGCGCTGACCGACAAAGGCGAGGTCGCTCAATCCGCGGACAGGATCGGTTGGGAGTGTCGTCCGATTTCTGCGGCGCACCCGCCCGCAAGCCACGTAAATTCCACCAAAACCGCTCCTCTTACCCATTCCTCCCGGGCGATAGACGACTGATGACGAGTCGGCAGCCGACTGCGGACCACGGCCACATTAGAGGCGACAAAACCGGAACGCGGCGGCAAGCTTGGGCTAACTGCCACAGTTTACCGTCGGTACAATCGGTCGAAACCGACCTGGGTTGAGGCAGTCGCCCGATCCGATTCCGTTTTTTTTGCCAATTGCGGCTTTCCCGTTCCATTCTGTTAATTAACATGACTGACGCGGTCGGTGGAAAGCTAGCGAAGGTAAAACGCTTGAAGGCGTCCGCCCTGTCACCGTCCGGTCCTGTTCAGCAACGTTTTCGGCCTAGTTCAGCGGAAATCCAAGGGAATCCTTCACCATGTCTGTCGCCTCCTTCACGCGTCACCTGACGCTCGCCCTCGCCTTTGTCGCCGCCGCGTGGGCCAGCCCACGTCAAGCGGACGCGGCCATGATCACGCA
>RECD01000003.1 GCA_007694185.1 Planctomycetaceae bacterium | reverse complement strand
ATCGATCGAAAAATGGCTGGCACCAATCGGTCGACACCAATCGAACGGCCGCGCCCCCAGCCCCCAAACGTCCCCCCAAACCAGACTCTCCTCCCGACAACCCCGTGAATTAAACTCGCTAGCTGCTCGGCCGGTTCGATCTTCCCGTCGATTCGCAACCATGGCTCCCTTCTGCTGCGTCGTTTGTCCATGTTCACGAAAACCTATGCGAGCGTCGATTCGATGCCGCCGTTCCCTCGGTTGGTCTTCCGGGTCGGCTTTGCGGGCCGCCAAAGCTTGACCGACACCGAGGCGACGCTGCTCCGCTCTGCCTTGAAGGAAATTTTCAACCAGATCGCCGGTCAACTGATCGAAATCGCCCCCGGCATCCCGCTCGGACCTGCGACCGATTCCCGCGTCAGCCGCTATTACTCGGACGCCTGCCCGCTGCTGCGGCTGGTCACCGGACTCTGCCAAGGTGCCGACGATTTGGCCGCCGAAGTTCTCAGCGAACTCCCGATCCAGCCTCAAGTTCCGCTTGCTAGCGATCACCCGCCTGCCGTGCGCGATAAACCGATCTGGTTGCAAACGGAACTCGGCGCGATCCTCCCTTTTTCGCCCGCGGATTACCGCGCCAGCCGACCCGAATCGTTCCGCCGTCAATTCGATCGGCGGCTGGCGGCTTGCGCCTGGGTGATCGCGCTGGACGGCATTTACGACAAGCCGACCGACGAACAACTCGGTGCTTTGGACGAGACCCAGCGGCGGCTGCGCAAATCACTCGCCGACAACCGCCGCGCACGCGCCTACCGTGCCCAGGCCGCCTATCTGCTGCGTCAGAGTGACCTGATCATCGCCGCCGCCAACCCCGACGATCCCGGCAAGGCGGGCGGCACGCTCGAAACGATTCGCAACTCGCTCGAATTCGACCTGCCGGTGCTGTTGATCCATACCGGTAAAGAACGGATCGAGGAGGCGATCTACCTGATCACCCCGGATGACGACCTGCCGACCGTGTTGGCGTCGCCGCCGAGCGATCCCGAAGGTTGGCGATTACAACTTGCTGACCTCATTCGCCAAATCGTCGCCGATCCGGACATCGACCGGATGTTCGAAACCTACCACGACGCGAAACCACCCGAACATGATGACGTCTTCTTGAGGCAATACTTTCGCGACCGTACTTTGCCGCCGCTCAACTGCGCCGGCAAACGCAAACGGTCCATTCGCGAAGGCGTCGCCGAATGGTTTTTCGACCGGTTCGGCCGACGAAGTAAGCTCCCAAGCGACCAACCGCTACCGCCGCTCCACACCGCCGACACCCCCAAGCCGTCCATCTGTAAACGTGTCGCCGACTGGCTTTTCAGCTTGATCGGCCAGGAAAGCAAGCCCGCAGTCAACCTGTCGCGGATCGACATCTACCGCAACCGCGCCACGGCGTTGAATTACCACTACTCGGGGCTCTACCGGGGCGCCTTCCTGTTGAATTACATCCTGGCGATCCTCGCCGTCATCTTGGGGGCGGTGAGCTTGACGTTGCTGGCAATCTATCCCCGGATAACCACCATTCAGGACGCTTGGATACCGTTGGTTTTGGGCGGCAGCAAACTGGTGATTCTCTGCTGGATCGTCCGGAACACCCGTCGGGGAAACAAGGGGGAATGGAACGACTTGTCGATCGACACGCGGTACTTGGCGGAGCGACTTCGCGGGATGTATTACCTTCCGCCCGCTGGCAGCTACCAGCCACCCGTCGCCGCGCCGCCGCGGTTCGCGTCGCGGGTCGTCCGGCAAAGCGCCGCCGATTGGCTGTTCGACGCCATCGTCCGCTCCGCTTCCCCCGCTGAGCTGCCATCCGCCCAACCGAATCGATTGGTACTCGGCGATGGCGCCCCAGCGGTCAGGATCCGCAATCTGTACACCCCCGACGCGGGCGCGATCCTACAAACCCTTCGCGAAAAGTGGGTCGCGCCCCAAGTCGCCTATCACGACAAAGTTCGGACGAAGATGGGAGGCGTGAACCGGTCGCTCGTCTTTTGGTCCAAATGGCTCGGTTGGGCGGTCATCCTGGTTGTCGCGTGCGAACTGTTTTTCATCGATGCCAAGTTGACCGACCGGCAGTGGTTGGAAATGGTCCTCCCTGCCCGACCTTGGCTCATTCTGGGCGTCGCGATCTTGCCGGCTATCGCCGCGATCCTGCCAGCGGTTGTGGCGGCGATGGGCGGCATCCGGTTCCAATCCGAATGCCAACGCTTGGCCGAGCGTTCGGCGGTGATGCGGGTGATGTTGGCGGGGCGAGCGAACGCCAAGCCGGGCGAACGGCGAGGGCGAACGGAGGAAATCGAAAAACTGGAACAACGCATCCGAGACGCTCGTGCTCAACAAGAAACCGATTTGGGCAGTTGGTGTCACGGGGCATTGCGGATGACCGAGCGGGTTGCGGGCGACTTCGTCGCCGAAGCCGCCGAATGGTCGGTACTCTATTCCAAGGAAATCACCGAACCGAGTTGATCGAGACCTCCGCACCGGTTCAACTCGCACCCAGGTTCCCCGCCGCCGCTGACCCGGAATCGCCATGCCACCAATCGTCCCGTCGCC
>RECD01000249.1 GCA_007694185.1 Planctomycetaceae bacterium | reverse complement strand
TTCTTCTCGATCCCCCTGCCGCTCGTGTCGCGAATCAGCGGCGAATCGGAATCCTGGGCCGACATCGCGTGGATCGCGATCCCCGTCAGCGGTCTGATCCTGGCGACGGTCGCCCTCGCTTGCTGGCTCTTTTTGAACCGTACCGTCTGGGGTCGCCACCTGCTCGCCACGGGCGAGAACGAACGGGCGGCCCGCTACAGCGGCATCAACACCTCCGCGCTGATCGTCTTCGCCTACGTCGCCTGCTCGTCGCTCGCCGGCCTGACCGGCATCCTGTTCACGCTCGAATTGAACTCGGTCCAACCCGCCTCCTCCGGCTCCTTCTACGAGCTCTACGCGATCGCCGCGGCCGTTCTGGGCGGTTGCAGCCTGCGGGGCGGACGAGGTGCGGTATTCAGCGTGATCGCCGGAGCCGCCGTGATGCGATGCCTCTACAAGGCGATCGTCGTGCTCGGCATTTCCCAGATGTGGGAAATGGTGATCATCGGCACCGCGCTGCTGATGGCGGTCACCATCGATGAGCTGTTCGCACGCTGGCTCCCCGATCGCCGCTCCGGCCAATCGACTGCGTGAGCCAAGGATCGTGCGGTAAAAAAGTGTCCGGAACCTTTTACGAGGAACTCGCCCTACGGGTGCTTTGCACAAAAGGTTCCGGAAACTTCTTTACCGCTCATTGCCAACGTATCGAAGGCGCATGCCAACCCGTCACGTGAACTCCGCGCCGCGGGTCGCGAGCGGTCGTCCTCCGTCGTCTCACTCGCCCGGCAACGCGACCTGCCCCGGCCCAGCGAGGTACGCGATCAATTCGATGACCTGACGAGTGGAAAGCTGCTCCAACAACCCTTCCGGCATGACCGACATCGGCGACACCTCGTGGCTCTCGATCTCATCAACCGGCACCACGACGCGGTCATTGGTCGTCTGAATCGTGATCGCCTGGTCGGTCTGTGCCACCAACAAACCGGTGATCACGCGGCCCGAGTAAGTCAGGATGACTTGCATCTGGTAATCCTTCGCGACCACCGCACTCGGGTCGATCAGGTTTTCCAGCACGTAGTCGAGTTCCGTTCGCTGGGATCCGGTCAGGTCCGGTCCCAGCTCCGCCCCCTGCCCGAACAGCCGATGGCAATTGCCACAACGGGATTCGAACAACGCCCGACCGGCAGCCCGATCAGCGACCGCCAACTTGTCGGCCGTGATCGCCTTCTTGTACCGCGCGATCGCGTCGGCCTTGTCCTTGGGTGTCGGCCGGACCTGACCCCACAGCGAAACGACGCGGTCCCGGATGGCGGGGTCGCCGAGGTTCTGCAATTGCCGCGCGGTGAAGGCCGTCAGCTCGCCGAGCGGGATGTCACCAGCCTCGACCGCGTCGAGCATCCGAACGGCCCATGGCCTGCGTGCGGCGAGTGTCTGCAACGCGTCCTGCCGGTGAGCGGCTTCCCACTTTGGATACCCCGCCAACAGCCGCTCGGCGGTTTCCGGGTGATCGTATTCGGCCAACCCGCGGATCGCGGTTCCCCGGATCGCCGGCTCATCGAGCCAACTCAACAGCGACAGCGCCAACCCATCGGGCTTGCGGGCGACCAGCGTCCGCACCGCCAATTCCCGTTCTTCCTGGGCGGCCCCTGCGTCCACCGCCAATTCGCGCAAGCTCACCAAAGCGGCCGGATCGTCAAACAATAACGCCAATCGCGTCGACAACCCCCGCACCTCGGGCCTCGCCCGCAGCCCAGCGTAAACGTCGCCCCACGCCGTCGGCATCGCGACCGTCCGGCGACCTTCAAACCCGTCCAACAACCCTTGGATCAAGTCGACCTGCGCCCGTGCGTCCGCATCCGCCAGCCCCCGAAGAATCGCTTCATAACCTTCCGACCTGCCTCCCTCGGCCACCCTGCGAGCAATGTGGCGGCGAACCAACGGGATGCCGGCCCGCCCCGCCAACTCGACGAACTTGGCCAAATCGTGATCGTACAGCGGCTCGATCGCGTACCAAATCATCAGCGGCAGATTGGCGTCCTCCGCGTCTTCCACACGCTCCGCCAGCGGCGTGACGATCGGCCAACGGGTGGCCGGCGACAACCGCTGCAAGGCGCTGGTCAGCTCCAGTCGGACGCGTGGCGAATCGTCCTCACGGGCCAGCCTCGCAAGCGTCCGATGCATCGCCGGCAACAACCGCTCGGGCCGTTCACACAGCAAGCGGATCGCCCAACCACGGACGTCCTCGTCGGGATGGACCAACTGCGCGGCCAGAAAATTCGCGTCCGCACCGCCGGTCGCGTGCAGCGTCCAAAGCGCCCGCAACTTCCGCGGGATCTCCTCCTGCTCGGCAAACCGATCCCGCAGCAGCCGATGGGCCGCTGACAAGTCGGCCCCCGCCGCAGCCCGTTCCTGCAAGATCCGTCGGGCATGTCGCACGTACCAGTCGTTGCGATGCGAATGCAGCTCGACCAATTCCTCGTGGCTCAACCGATTCAGCTCCACCGATTCACGCCGCGGATCGCCGTAACTGATCTTGAAGATCCGCCCCGTCTCGCGGCGGGTGTTGCGGACCGAATGGCATTCGCCCGTGTCCGACCAGTCGCTGGAATAGACCGCCCCGTCCGGCCCGTATTGCAAGGTCACCCCCATGAACCACGGATCAGCCGACCGCATCAGATCGGGTGCATGCGAAGCGACATATCCCGAACCGCTCCGCCGCAAGTCGTCTTGATTGATCCGCTTGCCGTGAATGTTGTGCATGAAAACCTGATTGCGATACTGATCCGGCCAATTATCGCCCAAGTAAATCATGGTGCCGCAGTGGGCATGTCCCCCGCCGGCATGATCCTCAGCATCCGATCCCAAACCGTCACGAACGTTTTGAGTCCCGACGTAGTGCAGGTGATCCGCGATCGTCGCCAGCCGCTCGTAGGCATAACGGCTCGATTCCCGATTCCTCCAAGGCTCGTAATGCCCGCCCTGGATCACGTGATACAGGTGCGGCGTCACACAATTGCAAACGAACCCCTGCCCGTAGTCGTCCCAATCGATCCCCCACGGGTTCGTCGTCCCATCAGCGAACGACTCCCAGACGTGGCGGGTCGGGTGATAGCGGTAGACGCCGCCATCAAAGACCTCGCGCCGCTCCTCCGGCGTTCCCGGCTTGCCGATCTTCGACCAGTTGGTGCGGCCGTGAGTTCCATACAGCCAGCCGTCCGGCCCCCATGCCAACGCGTTGGCCAAGTTGTGCGAATTGGCATGATTGCCGAACCCGTCGAGTAACAACTGCGGCTCGCTGTCGGGAACGTCGTCCCCATCTGCATCGGGGATGAAGTAGAAGTAGGGAGGCGACATCACCCACGCCCCGCCGAACCCGACTTCGATCCCGGTGACGTAATTCAGCCCTTCATAAAAGACGGTCCGCTTGTCGGCGCGGCCGTCCCCGTCGGAATCTTCCAAGATCACGATCCGGTCTCCCGGCTCAGTCCCATGGTGCGGGTAGTTGTAAGCCTCCGCTACCCACAACCGGCCCAAATCGTCGATGCAAAAGCCGATCGGTTGCCGGACGTCCGGTTCCGCCGCGAACAGGCTGACCTGAAACCCCGGCGGGACGCTCATCGTCGCCGCCGCTTCTTCCGCTGGCAGCGGCGCCTCGGTTTCGATCTCCACCGCCCCCGCAACGCCCGCCAAGATCCCGAACATCCCGACCAGCCACACCCAGGCGATGGCTACTCTCACTCGCATACGTCGCTGCGACGATTGACCCGCGCGACCACCGCTCATGCAGAGCCAACTCCCCAACGCCCCACTGGTAAGCCCCCACCGCGGACAAGTAAACGTACGTGATAAACCGCTGGGGTGATGCATCGAAAATGGACCTCGTCGGCTTCAACCGATCTTGCGGTGGGCGGAAACAAAGGCGGGATGTTAACGACACACCGCGCGGGAAACGGACTCGAGCGGCTCGCTTTGCGAACCGAAGAATACACCGCTAAGACAACGAAAGGTGGGGCCGTCGCAACCGCTTGAGTCTGCCCAACCGCTCGTTCAAGGTCAACGCAAACGCCACACAAAGGCTCGGCGATTTTTCGCTTTTTTCATCAATCGGCGCGGTAATGGCCCTCACAGACTGCTAAAATCGGCGTTGTGTGGTGGACTCACGGAGTTCATCCGAATGCGATTTTGTAACCCAAAACGTTGCCGACCCCGCGTCGATACCTTGGCTCTGCCGAGCCTCTGTGCCGTCGTGTGATGCCCGCCGTCGCACCACACCTCCCACCTGCCTGCCCCTCCCACCCAGACGATATTAGGCCATGATCACGTTGCTTGCGGCAGACCGGCCGCGCTTTCGGCCTGGCCCCGATCGAACCTCCGCCCGCCCCGCGTTCGCCGGCCGAATCACCCAGTCGATTCGCTTCGGTGCCCTGATCGCCGTGGCATCGCTGGTCACGGCAGCGGCGATCGCCGAGGAACCGCCCGCGGCCGACGCGCCGGAAACCGCAACCGAACCGATCGCCGAACCGCTTCACGTGCGGATCGATAGCGCGGTCGAGCGGAACGCGATCGGACCGTTGGCACCGATCTGCGGCGATGCCGATTTCGTCCGCCGCGTCCACCTCGATCTCGCCGGCGTCATCCCGACCGCCGAACAGGTTCGTGACTTCTTGGCCGATGACGCGCCCGACAAACGCCAACGGCTGATCGACTCGCTGCTCGAAAGCCCCGACTTCTCTCGCCACTTCGCCGTCCAACTGAATGTCTTGCTGCTCGACCGCAAAGCGGAAAAGTACGTCGACCAAAAGGTGTGGGAAACCTACCTGATCGAAGCGATCGAGAACCGCAAACCACTCGACCAGATGTTTCGCGAACTGATCGCGCCATCGGTCACCGGCGACGACCAATCGCCGACCCGCAAGTTTCTGTTGACCCGCGACGCCGAACCGCACGCGATGACCCGCGACGTAGGCCGCTTGATGTTCGGCATGGACCTGCAATGCGCCCAGTGCCATGACCATCCGCTGATCAGCGATTATTACCAGGAAGATTACTACGGCCTGTTCGCCTTTTTGAACCGCACCAGCCCGTTCGAAGATCCGGCGAGCAAGACGGGGCTGCTGGCGGAAAAGGCGGATGGCGAAGCGTCGTTCGAATCGGTCTTCACCGGCGACGGCAAACCGCTGATGCTGCCGCGCATCCCCCGCGGGGCGTCCGTTTATGACGAGCCGGAACTCACCGGCGACGAAGCCTACGTGGCCAAACCCGACAAAACGACCGCCGCCAAACCGGTCTACAGCCGCCGTGCCGCCCTGGCCCAAATGCTGGCGGACAGCCCCCAGTTCCGCCGCACCCTCGCAAACCGCCTCTGGTCGCTGATGACCGGCCGCGGCTTGGTCCATCCGACCGACTTCGACTACGCCGACAACCCGCCGGTCAATCCCGAACTGCTCGCCTTGCTGGCGGACGAATTGGCCGCCCAAAAGTTCGACCTGCGGCATTGGGTCCGCCAGGTGATGTACTCCCGCACCTACCAGCGCGAATGCGAACCGGCTCGCCCCGAAACGGTCAACCTGGCCGACGTCCGCTCCCGCTTGGACCAACTGACGGCGATCCACGAAGATCGCTTGGCGAAAGCGAATCAGCTCCGCGAAGCGTGGTCGACAGCCCGCTCGGCTTGGGAAACGTCGCTCGAAACGAACGAACAGGTCGCGGCCGAACTGCCGAAGATCGAAGCCCGTTTGGCCGAAGCCCGCGAAGCGATCACAAAAGCCGAACAGGAAAGCCAACAGGCTCGCGAAGCCCTGGAACAACTGGTGACCCGCTCCAAACCGATCGAAACGGTACTCATCGCGGCCCGATCCGCGGCCGAACAGCTCGGCGAAGCTACCGACGAGCCGGCCCTGACGCAATCGCTCGCGCTGCTTACCCAGCGTTCCACTGAACTGGCCGAAGCGATCAAGGCGGCCGAAAGCCAGCGTGACCAAAAAACCGAACTTCTGACCAAGGCGACCGAAGCGGCGCAAGTGATCGATGCGGAACTCGCGGCGACAAAAGCCAAACGGCTCCCCACCGAAAAACTCGTCGAGCTGGAACAAGCTCACCTCGCGCTGTTCGAAAAACAACAACTCGCTGACGCCTCAAGGCGTCTGGTCGATTCGCAGATCAAGCTTTGCAACGATCTGCTCACCTACCCCACAGCGGCCTCGACCGAACCGGAACGCGCCGCCGCGATCTGGCAATCGGTGATCGACCAATGGACCCTCCGCGGCCAAGTCGCCCCGCTCAAACCGCTCACCCCGGAACAATTGGCGGCCAGCGCGATGCGAGCGACCGGCATGCTGGCCCGTTCCGAGTCCGCTGCCCAAGCGGCACTTGAGAAAACGCCCCCCAAAGCCCTGGAAGCGGAAGGGCTGGACGAAGCGACCCAAGCGCAGATCCGTCAAGTCGCACTCCAAGCCGAATTGCTGCAGCAACTGCGTGGCAACGTCAATCAGTTCGTCGGACAATTCGGCGGGCTGTCCGGCGAAGAATTCCAAGCGTCGGTGAACCAAGCGTTGTTCTTCGGCAACAGCCCCACCGTCAACGGCTGGCTCGTCGCCGGCAACGACACCCTGATCGGCCGGCTCAAGGATCTCGATGACACCGACACCCTGGCGGACGAACTGAGCTTGGCCGTTCTGTCCCGACCGGCGTCGATCGAGGAACGGCGAGAAATCGCCGATTTCCTCAACCCTCCCGCCGAACCGGCTGACGCCGAATCGGCACCGAGCGAACGCACGACGGCCCTCGCCGAATGGGTCTGGGCGATGCTCACCAGCAACGAATTCCGATTCAATCACTAACGGTTATCAACCAAGGGAACCCCGTGATGAAATGCCAATACGCTTGCCAATCGACCGAACACCTCGCTAGCCGACGCCAATTCCTGCAGGGCCTCACCGCCGGATCGGCGACGCTGGCCGCCGCCACCGGAGCGGGCCTCGGCGGCGTGCTGACCGGCACCCCCGCGATGGCCGACCAACTCCGTAGCAAGCAAAAACGGGTTCTCAATATCTTCCTCCACGGCGGCGTTTCCCAACTCGAAAGCTGGGATCCCAAACCGGGAACCGACACCGGCGGCCCGTTCCGCGCGATCCCCACCACCGTTCCCGGAATGCACATCTGCGAATTGCTGCCGCACACCGCGAAGCAGATGCATCACCTGTCGATCCTTCGCAGCCTCGACACCAAGAACGATGACCACGGCAAGGGCACGGAGGAGATGACGACCGGGCACAAACGCACCCCCGGCACCGAGTACCCCCACCTCGGCGCGATCACCGCCAAGATGCTGACCCCCAGCGACTTCGCCCTGCCCGGACACATCCTGATCCGTGGCGCCGGCCCCGGTGGCGGACGCTCGGCCTACCTCGGCCCCAAGTACGCCGGCGTGACGATGAACGACGGCAAGCCGCCGCAATTCACCGAACGCCCCTCAGCCCTCTCCCCGGAAAGCGATTCCCGACGCAACCTCCTCCGGTCACGGTTCAACGACCGCTTCGCCGGCCGCCGCCGGACCGCCGATACCGACGCCTACACCTTTTCCTACGACCAAGCTCAAGACCTGTTGGCCCGTCGCGAAGTCTTTGACGTCGAACGCGAATCGGCCGAAGATCGCCAGCGCTACGGCGTCAGCGAATTCGGACAACACTGCCTGATGGCCCGCCGATTGCTCGAAAACGACGTGCCATTCGTCCAGGTGAACCATTCCAATTACGACACCCACCACGAGAATTTCGATTTCCACATCGAACAACTCGGCGAGTTCGACCAGCCCTTCGCGATGCTGATCGACGACCTGCACCAGCGAGGCCTGCTGGAAAATACCCTCGTCTGCGTGATGTCCGAGTTCGGACGGACCCCCCGGATCAACACCCGCTACGGCCGTGACCACTGGGGCAAGGCGTGGAGCATCGTGCTGGGAGGCTGCGGTATCCAACCCGGCGCGATCATCGGGGCGACAAACGAGAACGGGACCGCCGTCGCCGATCGCCCGGTCGATCACGGACACGTCTTCCACACGATCTTGCAAGCCGTCGGGATCGACTCGACCGGCGAATTCGATATCGCCGGACGCAAGTACCCGATCGCCGATCCGGCCAAAGGCGCGATCGACGAAATCCTCGCATGACCGCCCTCCCAACCCGGTGAAGGTCCTACCCGTGAAGATCGAACCCGAAAAAACCCACCTGCTGTTCGAACAGGCCCTCCCCAGCCCGCTGACCGCCTGCTACTGGGAACCGAAGGACCGATTCATCCTGGTCGGTACCGAAGAATTCGGTATCCGCCGGTTCCACCTCGACAGCAAGGAATCGGTCCCGATGGTCGGACCCCACGACAGTTGGGTGCGAGCCATCGGTACCTCCCCCGACGGCGAAACGACCTACACCGGTGGCTACGACGGCCGCTTGGTCTGGTGGCCGACCGCAGCGGAGAAACCCGAACCGATCCGCGTGGCAGACGATGCCCACCAAGGTTGGATTCGCGCGCTCGCCGTCAGCCCCGACGGAGCCCACATCGCCTCCTGCGGCAACGATCACCTCGTGCGGTTGTGGGACAGCCAATCAGGTGAATTGCTGCGGACCTTCTCGGGCCACTCCTCACACGTCTACAACGTCGCCTTCACCCCGGACGGCCAAGCCCTGGTCTCATGCGACCTGCATGGCCACGTCAACCTGTGGCAAACCGGTTCGGCCGATACCGCCGCGGAAACGCCTGCAGTCGCGGTCGCGGATGCCGCAGACGCGGATGCCCCGGCGCCCGCGGAAGCTGCCGCTGAGGCGGCTTCCGACGCGCCTCCCGAGGCCGCTGCCGACGCAACTCCCGAGACCCCGCCGGTCGCCGGACTCCTCCGCGAACTGCCGCGGCTCGAAGCGCTGCACAAGTACGACAACACGTTTCGCGCCGACATCGGCGGCGCCCGCTGCATCACCTTCGCCCAAACCGGCAACCGCCTGGCGATCGGTGGCGTCACCAATGTCACCAACGCCTTCGCCGGCGTCGGTGACGCCGTGGTCATCTTGGTCGATTGGGCGGACGCCAAAGTCGTCGCACAATTGCAACCCAAAGAAAAGGTCCGCGGCACCACCTGGGGCGTCGCCCACCACCCCGACGGCTTCTGGATCGGCCTGAGTGGCGGTGGGGGTGGCGGTTGGCTCTACTTCTGGCGAGCCGATGAGACGGAAGAATTCTTCAAGCTGAAATTGAAAACCGACGCCCGCGGCATGTGCCTGTCGCCCGACGCGACCCGTGTCGCCGTCGCCCACGCCGACAAAAACCTCCGGGTCTACGGACTACACGAAGCCGCCGCCGGAACCTGACACGCACAGCCCTATCCTGGGCCCGCAGGCGGCGTTCCCCACGCCGCTCACTTCTTCGGTGCCATGTGCAGCTCCTGCGGCGTGACCAATTTCACCCAGCCCCGGCAGCCGGCATCCCCCTCGCACTTGCCGCCGGCCGACAGCATCCGGCCGTCCGGCAGCCCTTCAATTCCGAGCCCGCAATCGTACTTGTACTGCCCGACCAATCGGAACTCGGCGTCGGTGACGAGCAAATCGTTTCCGTAACATCCGAACCACCACTGCCCGTCGTGATAAGCCGCGGTTTGGATCCCCAGCCGCGTCCAACCGCTGTCCAACACATGCCGGCGCCGAAACCGAAACGACTCGTCGTACTCATACAAATAATTCTCCGGTGTCCCGTCCGGTAACCCGCCGATCACGATGAACTTGCCGTCGTGGAACCCCATCCCGCCGGCGCCGTGTACCAACTCCGGCACCTCATGCCGAGCCAACTCGTCAAGCGAATTGGCGTCATAGACATAGACCCAAGAATCAGCTTCCCCCGCCGGACGGTTGAACTTGCCGAGGTTCACCGCGACGTACACCTTGCCATCGACCTGACACAGGTCGCCATGATGATTCGCCACCGGGATCTCGCGTAACACCTTGCCAGCCAAATCGGTCTTCACAAGCGTCGTCGTGAAGCTCCAGTAAATCGCGTCGGCATCCGCGCAAACCCCCTGCAGGTGATGACGGTAACTCCCGCCACACTCCACCGCGGCGAATCGCGATGTCACCCCGTTTTGCAGAGTACCGTCCTGAGGCGTCTCAGCCGCCACCAGCGGCAAACCGAATCCCCATCCCCCGATCGCAGCCAACCCCAAAAGGAACCCGCCCCATCGTCCAAGCGATGAGCGGGCAAAAAGGGCGTCGCAACTCTTTCGACAAGCACCCGCCAAGCATTTTCCTAACAAAACTTGCCCGGCGAGCATTCCTGGACCGATCCCGACACTCATCATCATCTCCAACTTTTTTAGTTCTGAAACCGATCGAATCTGGCGCGGGCGAGGCGGACCCGCTAGCACGACCAAAACCGGCCGTTCATCTCCTACTTAGCTCAAGCGGCGCTCGCACTCGACCGTCCCCACGAAATGAATCTCGAGGAGGGAAGGTTAGCCACAGAGATCACAGAGGTCACAGAGTACACAGAAAAAAAGCCGATGCCCCTCGCCTGCGGCCCACCGGTTCTAAGCCCGAAGCCCCGCGTCCCACCTCCCTCTTCGTGCTCTCTTTGTCCTCGGGTCAAAACCGGCCCACCTCGCCCCCTTCCTCTTCGCGCCTTCGCCCGATCTCCACCCCCCCAGCGCGCCCCCAACTCCCATCTCTGTCCCTCCGAGCCCTCTGTGGCCGAAAAACCGCCCCCGTTCTTCTTAGCGGCTTCGCGCCTTCGCGCGAGACTCGGTTCGCTTCCCCGCCCCCCCAATTCACGCCGCATCTTGCGATTCGCCAAAAAACAATCATTAGCGTTCATCAGTGTTCATTAGCGGTCCAAAAACCCCGCCCAAAACCGCCCCTCTGTGTCCTCTGTGTCCTCTGTGTCCTCTGTGGCAAAAAACTTTCCCCCTTCTTCTTCGCGGCTTCGCGACTTCGCGCGAAACACCCCATCTCCCAGCCCGCCCCCAAATCCCTCCTCTGTGCCCTCTGTGGCTAAAAACCTCCCCGCTCCCCGCCTTCGCGTGAGCCCCCCGTGTCCGACTTCCGGCATCACTCCTTCACTGCGATCAGCCGATCGCCGCGGCGAAAGATCAAATACGGCGGGGCGGCGGAAACCGAATACAGGGTCGCACCGCGTCCCGCCAACGGCGGCCCCTGACCAACACCGCCTCCCTCGCGACCACCTGGCGCGGCACCCGCCGCCGCATCGGACTCCCACAACCGGTTGTGAGCGACCAAGCTGCCATCTTGGAGCGAAAAGACCGACGTTTCGCCTTGTGTCCCCGCCAGATAGAGGTGTTCGTCGGTGATCAACGGCGTCGCCCAGACGCCCCCGGCGTCCGTCCGTTTGGCCGAGATCTCCTCACCGGTTTCCAGATCGAGCCGATAGAGCACCCCAGCCCGATTGACGATCCAGGCTTTCCCTGCCGCAGCAACCGGCGACGCAAAACTGCTGACCGCCCGCTCGGCTCGCCACAAAAACCGCGGTGCGAACTTACCCTGGTCATCCCGAACGATCTCGATCACGCCGTTCGATGCCGCGGCGTTGCCGCCACCCACCTCACCCCGGCCGTCCGAAGCCCCGATCAGGAACCGTCCTGGCGATACCGGCATCGGCGTGCAAGTCGTGTTGTTGCTGATTTCGGTGAACTCCCACAACCGCTCCCCGGCCTGTGGGTCGAATCCGACCAATTTCCCGCTACCGCTGCAAACCAATTGGTCGCCCCACTCGGTCGGGATCAGCCGCGGCGATGCCCACCCCGACGCCCCCAGCCCCGGCGCCTTCCAAACCGTCTCCCCCGTCTTCTTGTCGAGAGCCAACACATACGGATCACCGCTCCGTTCGATCCAAACGAAAACCCGCGTGGCATCCTGTTCCAGCGACGCGGCCAACCCGTGCCGGGCATCGATCGGGCCGTAAGCTTCCACCAAATCCCGTTGCCAGCGGACCGTCCCCTCGCCATCGACCGCGACGCAAATCCCCCCCTCGAACAAAGCGATCACGCCGTCACCATCCGCGACCGGGCTCGGCGCCGCGCGGCTGACATAGGCATTGTTCGCTTCAGGCGAAGGGTTCCGAAGATCGAGCTGCCAACGTTTCTCGCCGGTGACCAGATCGATCGCGGTCAACTGGTAAACCTCCTTGTTCGCCCCGCTCGTCGAAGTGACGAATAAACGGCCGTCGTGCAGCACCGGAGTCGACTGGCCATAACCGGCCATCTCCGCCTTCCACGCCACGCCATCCTCCGGCGACCAAGATGTCGGCAATTTCCCCAGCGAAACCGGCCGTCCCCCGTTCTGGAACGACGACCAACCGGCCGTCACGACAGGCTCCTCCGCGACCGCCACCCCGCCCATCGCCACCACGCAACTAAGCGCCAAAATACAGGCACCCAAGCCCCATCCCAGTCCCATCGCAAGGGCGGAGCTGCGGGCGAGCGGCCTAGCCCACGGCCCGCGAGCGGGAACCGCCGCCAAATCAGCAGCATCCCGCAGCGGGGTCGCCGTCGAAAGCAAAAAAAGGGGCTGCGAAGATGAACGAGTAACAGGTGACATCAACATGACCATTCCTCAGACGGAGAAAGGAAACCGAGCAACCAGTTTAGCAGTCCGCGAGATGAAAGTCTCCGCAGCCAGGTACCCTAAAGTAGCAGGCACACTCCGAGCACTCCGAGTGCCATCGGCAAACCAACGACCGCGCCCGCCGGCCTACCTACAGCGTCTCAACCGACTTCATCCCGCGCAACTTGAACGCGCAAATCGACACCCCGCTTACCGGCTTCGTGGATCAAGCCGAAACGATCTCATTGAGCTACTCAGCGGCACGGCGCAAGCCGTCCGGTACATCCGC
>RECD01000137.1 GCA_007694185.1 Planctomycetaceae bacterium | reverse complement strand
CCGAAGCGGTTTCGCACCTGTTCGCCGTGGCGGCGAGTTTGGACAGCATGGTGGTGGGCGAAACCCAAATCTTGTCTCAGGTAAAGGAGGCTTACGACCTCGCCTGCTCGACCGGATCCGCTGGTCCCTTGACCCATGCCGCTTTCCAGGCCGCCAGCCGGGTCGCCAAACGGGTTCAACGCGAGACGACGATCCACCGCAAACGGGTCAGCGTCCCCAGCGTGGCGATCGGCGAGGTCGCTTCCGAGTTCTTCGAGACGCTGTCGGGAAAGACCATCGTCCTGTTGGGCGCGGGGGACATGGGCCGCGAGACGATGCGGTACCTGATCGACGCCGGGGCCGATGACATCCGAATTCTCAACCGCACCCCCGAGCGAGGCCGGGAGTTGGCGGAAACGTTCGGTGCCCGGTCGATGGCCTGGGACGACCTGGACCGAGCCTTGATCGAGGCCGACCTGCTGATCGGAACGACCTCGTCGCCGGAGCCGATCGTCAACGCGCGACGGTTCCGGGTGGCTCGTGAAAGTCGCTACGAACGGGTGCTGCTGGTACTCGATCTAGCAGTTCCTCGTGATGTCGACCCGGCCATCGGGGAATTGGACGACGTCTATCTGTACAGCGTCGATGACCTGCAAGCCGCCTGCGAGCGGAATCGCCAGGAACGCCAACGGCAGTGGCCCAAGGCGAAGCTGATCATCGATGAAGAAACCCAGCGGTTCGTTAACGAACTCCATCACCGCGCCACCGGACCGGTGATCCAACGGCTCCGCGAACATGCCGACGAGATCCGTCGGGAAGAATGGCAGCGGTTGAGCAACAAACTGAGCCAGATGTCGCTGCCGGACGAGGCCCATCGTGAGATCGAAAAATCGCTCGATCGGCTGATCAATAAATTGCTCCATCCTCCCCTGGCCTCGCTGCGTGAGGCGGCGATGGACGGACACCAGCGAGGCCTGCTGGAAGCGATCAAGCGGCTGTTCTCACTCGGCGATTAACCGCACCGTCGGACGCGGCCTCGAACGGCACACGTCCCTATGCCCGGCGACGGCGGTGGTACTGAAAGCCGGGTACAAAAAAGCAGGTCGCGGCGACGATGCCGAAAATCAAGTGTGCGTAACGGGGCAGAACCGCCATCGCCGCCGCCGCCAGCAGCAGCGATACCGCTTGCAGATAAAATGCACCGCTGAACATCCCCGCCTTGATGATGAAGATGCCGGCGGTGATCACCCCCAGCAGCGGCGACAATGAGAGCACTTCCAGGTCCAACCACCATTCCAGAGGGAACAGCATCGCGATGCTGATCATGCTGCTTCCCCAAACATGCGCGACCTGGCGTTCGACGAAGGTCACCGGGCCGAGCCGTTGACGAAGCTTCCAAAAGACCGCCGCCCAAGCGCTCAGCCCGATCACCCAAACACCTACGTAGGACCAACGATCGGTCACGTCACGCAGCTCCAATCCCCAGGTCAGCAGCGAAGCGACCAGCAGCACCAGGGCGTGCCACATCCAAAGCATCCCCCAGTTCTCTAACACGGCGGCGTGGTGCGTTTCCCGGAACCAGCGGGAAACCACTTGCAGGAATCGGCCGCTGGCCGCGGCGACATGCTCGTCGCGAAGGAACGCTTCCAGGTCATCGGCCAGCCGATCGGCCGTCTCGTAACGCAGGTCGGCGGGCTTCTGCAAACAACGGATCACGATCATTTCCAGATCGCGATCGAGTCGTGGCCGCAGGGCTCGCGGCGGTGTCGGGTCTTGTTCGATGACCAACATCACCAGCTCCATCGCCGATTCGGCGACCAACGGAGGCCGGCCGGTCAAGGCGTGATAGAGCACGCAACCCAAGCTGTAAATGTCGCTGGCCGGTCCGACGCTCTCGCGCCGTCCGCTCGCCTGCTCCGGCGACATGTACGATGGCGTCCCGACCAACAGGCCGCTGCGGGTCAAATCGTTTTCCACCCCGAATTGTTTGGCCAAACCGAAGTCGGTGACCATGGGGCTGGAGTCGCCATCGATCAGGATATTCGACGGCTTCAGGTCGCGGTGGACAACACCCTGGCGATGGGCGTGCCCGATCGCGCGAGCCACCGTGGCGATCCACTTCGCCGCCTGACGCTCGGGCAGCGGCCCGTCGACGAGCAGATCGGCTAGGGTCGGTCCGTTGATCAACTGCATGCTGAAAAAAGGTCGGCCGTCGATGTCACCGACCTCGTACACCGGCACGATGTGGGGGTGCTTCAGCCGGGCGGTTGCCGAGGCTTCGGACATGAACCGCTGCATGTCCTGGTCGCTCGCCAGCCGGCCGCGGAGGATCATCTTGACCGCGACCTCTCGCCCCAAACTGATCTGGTTCGCGCGAAAAACGACACCCATGCCGCCGCGGCCGAGTTCTTGCCGCAATTCGTAGTCGCCGATCTGGGTCGGCAACCGCAACCGTTGCCAGCGGCGGGCGCCACTCGTCGTCGAGTCTTCCTGAGGCAACTGTTCCGAGGCGACCCCGGCGATGTCGGTGATCAGGACCGCGCCCCACAACCGCCTCAGGTCTTCCGCCAAATCGGGGTGCGACCGGCAGACGGCGTCGAAATCGACCGGCTTTCCCTCGGCCACCCGATCGGCCAGGTCGGAGAGGATCTCGGCGAGCCGGCGGTCGTGCGGCGAGTCGGTGGTTTCGTGCAACGGGACCACGGCAGGGCGCTTATCGGTCCGGTTCATATCCCTCGGCGACCGACTGGTCCGCCCCTTCGAGCACTTGCCGAAGCCTTCGAACGGCTCTCAGGTAACGCATGCTGGCCGCTGGGGGGTTCAATCCGAGCACCTCAGCGATTTCGAGATTCGACAAATGCTCGAAGTGCCGCATCAGGATCACTTCGCGGTCCTGTTCACCCAACCGATGGATCGCTGACTCCACCGTCCGAGACAACTCGGCTTGCGCCGCCGCGGTAGCGGGGGTCTGAGCCGGGTCACGGAGTTGAGTGACCCACGCGATCGTGTTCGGGTCGTCTTCGTGCGCACCGTGCATCGGTTGTTCCCGATCCATGTTCCGCTTGGCGCTGACCCGGTGCCGACGGTAGGTGTCGATGATGCGATCCCAAGCGATTTGACGAATCCACAAATGGAACGCCATCGCGGGATCCTGAAGGTATCGGTCCAGCCTGCCGCTGGCTTCGAACATCACGTCCTGGACGACATCGCTGACGTCAACACGCCGCTGGACCTTCCGATCCAAACGGAGTTCCACCAACCGCCGGACGGCGCCGCGATGCCGTTCCAGCAATTGGTTGACCGCCTGAGCATCCCCCGATTTGGCGGCGACCAACAACGCGCCGGTCTGTTCGCCATTGGGCCAAATCGATTTGCCGGAGTCGGTCATGTGAACCTAACGCGTTGAGGAAGCATCCGATTCATGATCCGCTCTCGTCAACCACTCGCCCACCCCACGATCGGTTCGCGGCTCATGAGCCGCGAGCACAAAAGTCACAAGACACCATCCTCATTAGCCCGGCGGGGACGCATCAATCATCTTCAAAGTAGCAGGCACTCACCGAGTGCCGTTCGCAAGCCCCAGCAAGACCGGCCGCTACCTCCTTGCCGCTCACCGGCTGACAAAACCTACGATCCAACCTATTTCTGCTCCGACCTGACACCGCCGAACAAACCCATTCATTTTCAGCTCACTTGCCGAGCGGGATCAATTTGAAGTCTTTAAAGCGAATCAACATCGGCGGGCCGACATGCAACTGCAATGCCACCACGCCGTCGCTGGCGGCTCGATCGGACTGGCCGTCGATCACTTCGCAGGTCAAGGTGCCGTTGATGAATTGTTGCAACCGTCCCCCTTGCGCGACGATCCGGTAATCATTCCAACCGTCGTGAAACTTCTTGGCGATCTCTGCGGCGTCGCCGAAGGTCTCCGTCTGCTTCGAACCGTCTTCCGCAATCGTGACCCGCTGGCCACGCTGAGCGAGGATCCCGCGGCCACGCTCTTCGTAATTGATTCCGGTGTAATTGTTGGCCGCTTCGATGTCCGCTTGATAGCCACCGACGACAAAATCGGGGGCCCCTTCGATCACCCGGCTGCGATACTGCACGCCGCTGTTGCCCGATTCGACCCAATAACTCAGATGCAATTCGAAGTCGCTCGGCATCTCCCCTTCCCAAATCAAGAACGTGTTCTTCTTGATCGGATCCTCCGCCGTCGTCCGGCCGACGATCGCGCCGTCAACGACGCTCCACAAATCCTCGCGGCCAACCCAGCCGCTCAACGACTTGCCGTCGAACATCGAGATCTCGGAGGCCGGTTTTTCCTCGGTTTGCGCAGCAACCGGACCGGTGAACAACAACGATGCGAACAACATGGACCAGAAATAGCGGGACACGGGGAAGTCTCCGAGGTGGGAATCAGGGGCGAATGAGTGGGTACGAGGGGTTCGAACGACACCGGGATGCAACGGGTGCGATGGCACCGCGTTTGCCCCGTAAACCGCCGACCGAACCGCTGACATTGTACTCCGTTCGCCACGGCTCGTGCTCGGGCGACGCCAAAGTCAGGGGGGAATCGGCCCGGCCCGCTCGGACGCGGAAAGGCCAACGCCCAACCCGTCCCGACGCCCGCCCGCCGGCAAAAGTAGCCGAAATTCCCGCATGCCATGACTTCGTGTTGCGGACGGCACTCGGAGATTGCCTGCTACTTTGACGATCCGTCGATCCGCACCCGTTCCCCGAGTCAAAACGAATCCCGTGTCAAAACGAAAAAGCCGCTCGCAGAAAATTCGGCGAGCGGCCTCAGGCGTTTCAATTCAATCTCGATCCGCTGGGAAAAGGCCAGCTGGCCGGACTCATTCCTTCGGCAAAATCACCGAATCGATGACGTGGATGATGCCGTTGGTACACTTGATGTCGGTGGCAACAACCTTCGCGTTGTCGACCATGACGCCCGCGTCCGAGACCTTGACGGCGATCGACTGACCTTGCAGGGTCTTGACCGAGTCCGTCTTAACGACGGCCGCGGCGGGGTAGCTGCCGGCGGCGACGTGGTAGGTCAGGATCGCGACGAGCTTATCCTTGTTTTCCGGCTTCAGTAGCGATTCGACGGTACCCTTGGGCAACTTGGCGAACGCTTCGTCAGTCGGGGCGAAGACGGTCAACGGGCCCTTGCCGCTGAGGGCATCGACCAAGCCGGCAGCCTTGACGGCAGCGACGAGCGTCTTGAACTGACCGGCCGCAACGGCCGTTTCGACGATCGACTTGGGCTCGTCGGCAGCACGGACGGGGGCGGCCATCAGGACAACCGCGGCACACAAACAGAGAAACTTCTTCATGGGACAAACTCCGAGAAACAGTGAGGGAACGTATTCAATCTGGGTTCGATTCACAGCCATTCGACACGTTTGAGAGATGGTTTCTCACCCCTCTGGTCGACGTGTGATCGTAGAACCGCGACAAGGGCGTTCCCGAACTTTTTTCTCGGCGGCGATCGACCGGTCGATCACCCGGTGTCGTCACTCGGCTGCCGGTGCGCTCAGCTTCATCCCCAACCCGGCGCCCGTCAGATCGGTGAACCGATATTGGAATTGCCAATCCTGGGCCCACGGCTCGGTCTGCGCGTTTTGTAAGATTTTGATCAGCACGGTATTGAGTCCGGGAACCAATCGGCACTCTCCTACATACTGATCGATCCGCGTTCCCGAGTGATAAACTTCATTCGCCGTCACCAACTCGCCGTTGACCCAAACTTGGTTGGCCGTGATGCAGCCCAGCCGAGCTTGGGCGACCCGCGTACGCTCCGATCCTTCACCGCCCGAAAAGAACTCGGGCCCCAATTCGAACTCGATGTAGGCATAAACGACCGAATCCTTGGCATTGGCAAAGGTGGGGTTCAGGTTGACCATACCGAGTGAATCGTCGCTGGTCACCCGATGAGCCGTTTGCGCCGCGGCGTCATCATCCGCGGCACTGCCGGCCTTCACAGCGGCCCCTTCACGCAGCCATTCCGCAGGCAAACGGCCCTGGGCCAGATAGACCGATTCCGGTAGGTAGACGGTCGCGAAGTGGGCCGAGTCGGTGTTGTCGTAAGTACCGAAAGCCCACCAGTCGCGGATCATGCCCAATTCTTGTGCCAAATCGACGGGCTGCCCCAGTTTCTCCAGCGCGGCGGCGGCGGCCTTCAACTGATCCGGGTTGCGACCCTCAGCCAAAGCGACCCGCAAAGTCGCGATCGCCGTGGCTTCCTCCTTCGCCTCCTGCTCCCGCCCGGCTCGTTCGAGCAACCTCGAAATCGCCAAATGCCGCACCGGCAGACTGGGGTCGGTCTCGCCCCCCTCGATCAATTCCGGCAAGGATTCGGGATCGTCGCTGATCAGCAGTTGGAACGCCAAGTGCCTCGCGTCGGCGTCCCCTTGGCGATCCCGAAAGAAGGCCAGCAGCTCCTCACGGGGAAAATCGCCGTTTTCCGAGATGCTGGCGACGACCACCCGCAGCCAATTTTTGACCAGCGGGGATGCATCGGAAAACGATCGCAGCACCTCGCCGATCCGTTCGGGCGGCAGTTTCGACAAGTTAGCTACGGCTGTGCGCCCCGCCACATGGCCGGCGCCCGCAGGCCCGACTTCCATCAGCTTCGCCAGGTCGGCGGCGATAGAGTCCTGACCGCGAGCCACCTGGGGCAGCGACAGGAGGGCACACAACAACAGGCTCGTGACGGAAATCCGGGTGGGATGGGGCATGGTGCAACACCTTCGGGGGCAGGAATGGAAAACCCCCACATTCTAATCGAACCGCCGTCCGTGGTGCAGGCAGACGACCTGCCGGCGGACGCAAGCGGTAGGCGGATCACTGCCCCCACGGCGCGGGTTAGCGTTAGGGAGACGGGGCAGATCTCGCGCGAAGCCGCGAAGAAAGTGGGCGGGTGCTGCCTCCGGTTCTGGTCAGGTGCAGTTGTTTAACCGCAAAGTCAGAGAGGTCACAGAGCAAGGTGCAGAGTTTTCCTCATAGCCCGGAGCCCAGCGGGCGGCATACTGACTGCTTGGACGCGTCAGCTCTCGAACCTGTCGACTGTCGTGTACCACCACCAAAACGACCTGTCGATCGAGCTTGATCCGTCCGGCCGATTTTGCGATGCTCCGGCCGTTGCGTTTCGAGAACCGGACATAGGAGGTCAAGGATGATGAGTAAGCCGTGCAAGCAAGGTTGGTTGGCCGCTTTTCTGGCGATCGGCTGGATGCTGCCCCTGAACGTCGGGGTAACCTCGGCGGACGAAACCGATTCCCCCGAGTCGACCGGCGATGCCAAGGCGACGGTCAGTGACGAAGCCGTGCTGCTCCGCTACCAGTTGGCCGCGAAGGAAACGCTCCGGTACGAAGTGACTCATGTCGCCAAAACGAAAACCCGTATCCGCGGTGCCGAAGAGGCGGCGCAGGTACACACCGTCAGCGAAAAGGTCTGGAAGGTCGAATCGGTGACCGAAGCCGGCGGGATGAAGTTCGTCCACTCGGTCGATGCCGTCGAGATGATGCAAAAATCCGGCCAAGCCGATGAGATCCGTTGGTCGAGCCGCTCCGGTGAAGCCGCGCCGATCCTGTTCCAGGCCGTGGCAGAACAAATGAAACAGCCGATCGCGACGGTCACGATCAACCCTCGCGGCCAGGAAACCGAACGCGAACAACATTCCGGTACCGAAATGCAGTTCGGTATGGGCGGGTTGACGATCGCCTTCCCCGAAGAACCGGTCACGGTGGGCGGCTCCTGGAGCGTCCCCCGTGAAATCAAAGCCCGTGGCGAAGCGGGTGAGGTCAAACGGATCAAAGCCCGCGACACCTTCACGCTCGAAAAGGTCCAAACCGGCGTCGCCACCCTGCAAGTCCGGACCGAAATCCTGACGCCGATCGAAGCGGCTTCGATCAAGGCCCAAATCGTCCAACAACTGAGCAACGGCACGATCCGGTTCGATGTCGATGCCGGAAGGGTCCTCAACAAACAGCTCGATTGGGACGAGACCGTCGTCGGATTTCAAGGGCCGAACAGCCTGCTCGAATACCGTGCGCGCGTAACCGAAACGCTGCTCGATGGCCCGCCGCGGACAGCACGACGCTGAGACGGTTGGTCCGTCGCCCCCACGCGATCACCCTGCCACGCCGAGAATGACGGCGATCGCCAACGCTTCGCCGATATCGGTTTAAACGGGCAGCGAACCCGCGCCAATCAGAATTCGATCCGGTCGCCATCGGCGGCGACCGAGACCTCAGGGAAAATCAAACGTGCCGCCGCGATCCCGACCGGGTCATCGTCCGGCTCCAGCGGCCCGAGGTGAGTCAACAGCAGGCGACGGACTTCCGCGTCTCGGGCGATCTTAGCGACCCGCGTCGGCCAGCAATGCCCCGTCTTGATCGCCCATTCCTGCTCCGAATCGCGGAACGAACACTCGTGCATCAGCAGGTCGGCACCCGCCATCCAACGCCGCGCCGCTGCCGAATCGTCGCCGTCGGTGTCAGTGGCATAGATCAGGCTTTTCGCCTCCCCGGCTTCGGGCCAACGCAGCCGGTAACCGACTGAACCGCCCGGGTGTCGCTGGCTTCGGGGCTCGACCAAAATCCGCCCGCCGCTACCGATCTGCAGTTCTTGCCCCGGCGTGACGTTTTCCCACCGAACCGGGATCGGTGCGGGAAAGATCGATTCCGCAAACAGGTGCTCCCGGATCGCCGCCAAAGAATGAGCTTCACCCCACACCCGGATTTCATCGACCGGGCGTTGCCTCAGGACGTTGTGCAGGAAGGTCAGCCCGACGACGTGATCGAGGTGGGCGTGGCTGAGCAGGATGTCGAGCGTCGGCGTTCGGATCAGCGGCGGCAACCGAAACATCCCCGTGCCGGCGTCGAGGACCACGCCATCCCCCGGCAGGAAATAGCAGGAAGTGTGCCGCCGTTCGCTGGGGTGATAACCGGCCGTTCCCAGGCAATGAAGGTCCATGCGGGCTGACTCCGTGCGAGGTCGATGGGGGGAATCGCCGGTCCGAAGGGACCGCACGCCGGATGCTGAGCGTTTCGATCGCCGCCACGACGCGGACGTTTCACGGCGCAGCGGCTTAAGGTCATGGCATAGAAGCCAGCGTGTCCCCGTGTTTTTCGAGGTGACGATCAACCTTAGCAGTGAGCGGTAAAAAGTGTCCGGAACCTTTTGGGCAAAGCACCCGAAGGGCGAGTTCCTCGCACAAGGCTCGGGACACTTTTTACCGCACGATCCTAACCTCCAAGCCCAGGTCTAGGACTCCGCCGGCAACGCCGCGGCGACCGAGGGCCGCCAATCGACCAAATGGATTTCGACATTCCGTCGCCCGGCGAACTCGTTGATGACCGGCCGGTAGGCGATGTCGATCGGGCCTTCACAGGCGTTCAGCTCCTCGCACCAATCACCCTGGCCGAACGCGACGGCACGAATTTGCACATTGTGCTGCAGCACCCTTGCGCTCAAATGACGGTCACCGCCCCCCATCCTGCGAGACGGTTCGGCCAGCGTGACCCGGTTGCTGCACAGGACCGGACGCGGGTTGCCTTGGCCGAACGGCGACAACTGCTCGATCTGGGTGACCGTCCGTAAATTGAGCTGACCCAACGGGGCTTGGGCGTCGATCAGGATCTCCGGGACCGAGTCGTCGTCGGTGGACTGACGCGAGATCGCTTCGAAGAAATCGTCCCGAAACGCCTCGATCTGGTGGTCCTCGATCGTCAAACCGGCCGCGGCACGGTGGCCGCCGTGCCGAACCAGGCGGTGCGAACACTCGGCCAAAGCCGCGTGCAGGTCGAACTGCGGCGAACCGGCTCGGCCCGATCCGACTGCCGGACGCACGCCGGAGGCATCCTGACTCAGGATGATCACCGGCTTGCAGTATTTGTCAGCCAACCGGCCGGCGACGACACCGATCACCCCCAAATGCCAACCGGTGCCCGCCAAGACCACCGCGGGGTCCGCTTCGGGGTCGAAATCGGTCGTCGCCGCTTTGCCCGCGGCCAATTGCACCGACCGCTGCAACGATTCGCGACTGATATTGAGCTGTTCGATGTACTCCGCCAACGCATGCGCCCGCTCACCCGCAGGCGATGTCAGCAATTCGACACCCAACTGCGCCTGGCCCAACCGCCCGGCCGCGTTCAACCGCGGCGCGATCGAAAAGGCGATGTCCTCGCTCGACAGGCTCGATTTCCCCGTCAACTTCCCGCATGTCATCAGCTCCGCCAGCCCCGGCAACGGATCGGCTTGCAACGACCGCAGGCCGTGCAGCACCAAAATCCGGTTCTCGTCCAGCAACGGCACCATGTCGGCTACCGTCCCGATCGCGGCCAAAGCGAGCGACTGCCTCAAATAGCTTCGCATCGCTTCGCCCACCTTCGGACTGCCGCTCGCCTGCTGGCAAAGGGCCCAAGCGAGCTTGAAAGCCACGCCGGCGCCACACAGGTCGCCGAACGGGTAACTGCTGCCGGGCAAGCGTGGGTGAACGATCGCGGCCGCATCCGGCAACCGATCGCCGAATTGATGGTGGTCGGTGACGATCAGCGTGATCCCCAAGCGGCGGCACAGATCCGCTTGCTCGACACTGGCGATCCCGCAATCGACCGAAATGATCAGCCGACGGCCACGTCGGTGCAGCCGCTCGATCGCTTCGACGCTCAGCCCGTATCCCTCTTCCAACCGGTTGGGGATGAAATACTGCACGTCCGCTTTCAGCAGTCGTAACCCGTTGACCAGGATCGCGGCGCCGGTCATTCCGTCGGCGTCGTAGTCGCCGTAGATCGTGATCGGGGTCGCAGCAGCAATCGCCTCGCTGATCAGTGCCACCGCCTGGGTGATGCCCGGCAGTTCCCCCGGGTCACGGAGACCCACCAGCTTCGCATCGAGAAAATGCCTGGCGTCGTCCGCGCGATAGACGCCGCGGCTGACCAGCAACTGAGCGACCACCGGCGGCACGTCCGCCGATCGCATCAGCGATTCGACCCTGCCTGTGTCATGCGGCAGAAACCGCCACTGTTTTCGCATCCGCTGCTCCCGCGATCCGCCGACACCGAGAAAAAGAATTTACTTCTTCTTTTCCAGGTGCAGCGTGCGGCGACGCAGCCGAGGGCTGTACTTCTTCAACTGCAACTTTTCACCACCCGGCTTGCGGGTCAGCGTGTAGTTGTAATCGCCGGTTTCCTGACAAACGAGGAACACCGTTTCCGCTTTTTTCTTGCTCTTTGCCATGCTGAACCCCGCCGCGGCGGCTGACGATCGTGCTGGTTGATTGAATGTAAATGGCCTTCGGCCTTGTCGCACCGGCCCCTGCCGCCGGCATCGTGTTCGCCACGTTTGCTGGTCGCGGCCGCGGGCGGCCCTCAGGGCCGACGCCGTTTCCCGGGATCGGGCCCGCGATTATGCCCGAACCGGCCGCCTTTCCGCAAGCCTTCCGAACCAATCCGCTCGGAAGCCGCCCGAATAATCTCGCGGCTCGTGGGACGCCTGGCGGCGGTCCGCTGAGCGATCAGGGTTCGCCGCGGCGGATCGCCGAACCTCGAAACCGGATCTGAAACCGATAGATCCGCTTCATCTCACAATGAATTTCGCCGGTTTGCAAGTCAACCCGACGGGGGACTTCGGCCCGATTGACGTTCGCCACCGCCCGAAAACCCCGCTCGGCGAAAACGTCGATCACCATCGCTAAAGCGAGCGGATGTTCGAACACGGGGTCTTCCGAATTGACCACCGCCATCCCCGCGATCGCGTGCCGCAGCACGATCGGCAAGAAACGGTCCTCGATGATTCGCACGACCTGACAGAACAGATCCGTGTGCTCCAACTGGTAGCTGTCCATCCGCCGGACCAGTTCCTGCCGCGCATGGACGACGATTTCCGACGCCAGCGGGATGTGCCGGACCGTGTCGTAGGTTTCCGGGTCGAGTTCCAACGAAGATTGATAGTCGAGTTCCCGCAGGATGTTCTGCTCGACGTCGTGGATGTCGCCCTGGGCGTTGATGAAGTGGTAGTGGTAGAGCTCGCGTAGCGACTGCAACGCGTCCCACGTCTTCTCCTTAAACACGCGGTATCGCTGGCGAGCGGCCTCCGGATCGCGGTCGGTATCCCGCTCTTCCCAAAAGTCGGTCCCCCCCTCGGCCCGGACCTTCGCGTTGTGCTCGGCGACGACCCGTCCACGCTGCAATTGTCGCTCGATGCTCGTCTTTTCGTCGATGAACAGCACCATCGCATGCACGGTCGGCTTGCGAAAATTGATCGCCAGCGGCGTCTTGTGGAACTCACGGTACAACTGGTTCATCTTTTCGATGACCAATTTCAAGCACTCGACCTGGACCCGCGTGCGGGGGAACCCGTCGAGGATGCAGCCGTCTCGGTAGTCCGGTTCCAGCAACTTGCGAAACAGGATCCCGATCACCTCGCGGTCGCCGACCATCCCCCCCGATTGCTTGATCCGCTCCGCTTCCGGCGTCGTCAACAAGGAACTGATGACGATCGGCGGGCAGGTCAGCCCCCTGGCTTTCGTGATGAACGCGGTGTTCGTCCCCTTCCCCGACCCCGGGGCACCCCCCAGCAGGATGATTTCTTTTGAAAATCGAAGGTTCTCTCGCCCGTACTCCACCTCCAGTTCCGCCCAAACGTTGCCGAAGATGACCTGGGCGTCCTTGACCTCCAGATCGTCCGCCGTGGCGGCTGCGGGCGGGGTATCTTCGAGTACCATCAGAAATCACGACGAAAGCGGGGGGCGGGATCGGAAAGCGGGGCCGCAGTCGGACCAAGCCGGCATTCCGGTTGTAGGGCTTCGGATGAAGGTAACAACTTTGCCGCCAAAGTTTAATCCGCTGGTCGATAACTCTTTCTGCCAGCCGAAACCGCCGTACCCCGCCGGGGTTCAAACAAAAGGCGGAACAGCGAC
>RECD01000148.1 GCA_007694185.1 Planctomycetaceae bacterium | reverse complement strand
AATTAGGGTAGGACCGGACGGCTCGCGCCGTTCCGCTAACATAAATAGCGGCAGGTAGGACCGGACGGCTCGCGCCGTTCCGCTAACATAAATAGCGGCAGGGCGCAAGCCCTCCGGTGTGTCAACCCGAAAATCGAATGGGAACAAAGCACTAGGGTCGCGATGATCGCGGTCAGGTCGACTTTTCCAGTGACAAGCAGCGCAATTCGTCACCGACACGGATCAGCAGTTTGCCGCCACCGGCCGCCGGACTGGCGCCGACTCCCGCTCCCAAATCGACTTCGCCCAGCTTCTGGAATTCATTCCCATTGGCGATGACGGTGGCGATGCCATCGAGCGAGATCACCAGGGTTTTGTTGCCGATGACGATCGGCGACGCACCAAAATTGCCACCCAACCGGCGGCTCCAGACGATTTCGCCGTCTGCCGCCCGGAGCCTCGATATGATCCCGTTGTCCGACACCATCATCAGGTGGTCGCCGTCCAACGCGGAGGTGGGGACGTAAGCAGCGGACCGATCGACCCGGTACACTTCCCGCGGCGAGTCCCCCGGTTTCGTCGGAATCTGGACGGCCACCAGGATGTTGCCGCCGCCGCCACTCCCGCAGCTCGCGATCGCCAAGTCGCCGATCACCAGCGGCGAGCTGACGCTCCGCTTGTCAAGCACCCCCAATTCCCACAATTTCGTGCCGGACTTGGCGTCAAATCCGACCAGGCCGTTCCCGGTCCCCGCCGTGATCACTTGCGGGTTTCCCTCAGTCGGGTGGTAGTAAGCGGGAATTCCGTAGTTGGTCCGAGTCGCCTTCAATTCGGTTTCCCAACGATCGTCCCCGGTCGCGGCGTCGACCGCGACGACCCGTTCGTGGGCAGCCTGCTGCCCAGGTTCCAACTGCTCGGCTTGCTGAGAATCGAACAGGAATACCATTCCGCCGGCGACGCGGGGCGAGGTCGCGAAGCCGTGATCGCTTTGCCAGGGCCCGAAGTCGCGATTCCAACGTTCGTCGCCGCCCAAGGTGAAGGACCGCAACCAGGTGTGGTCCGCATCGGCATAAGCGATGTAAACCGAATCATCCGCGATGGTCGGAGTGCTCGAAGCGTAGGTGTTCCGCTTGTGACGGTGATACTGACCGATCGGCAAAAAGCGTCGCCAAAGTTCCTTGCCGCTGTTGAGATCGAGTGAGACGAGGGCGAGTGCGTTTCGCGCCGCGTCATAATCCATCAAGAAAGCCTGCTCGCCGGCGATCGCCACCGACCCGACGTCCTCGCCCCCCAACTTGACCCGCCACTGGTAGTCCCGGTCGGTCCAACTGTCCGGCAACGCACCTGTTGTCGCACCCAAGCCGGCCGGGCCGTGAAAACCGGGCCAATCCTGAGCGGTTGCGGAACCGGAACCCAGCGGCCCAGCGGCACAAACGGCGAAGACGATACAGAGGGCGATGCGAAGCGGTTGAGTTCGTGAGCTCATGGCAAGCTGGGGGCTGGTGGGGCGGCGGGTCGGGATTCGGATCCGGCAACGAAACCGTCGACTTAGGTTATCAAGAATCGGCGCCGGTTGCATCCTGAAGGCTGTCGCCCCGCTCGCCACACCGCACCCAACAGGCGGCCTGTTGGGCCGATTCTTCCCTACCGACGGCATTCCTCAACGTAGGGCGATCGACCCGACAACGGTCCTCGACCAGCCAACAGCGGTCAGCCAAAGCGCAGCCGGGATACTCGCGGTCCGGCGAAGGGACCTCCCCCTTGAGAACGATGCGGCTGCGTTTCGCCGATTCGACCGGGTCGGGAATCGGCACGGCCGACATCAAGGCTTCCGTGTAGGGGTGGAGTGGGTGATCGTACAGCTCGGCGGCGGCAGCCATTTCGACGATCCGCCCGAGGTACATCACGCCGACCCGGTCAGCGATGTGCCGCACGACCGCCAAGTCGTGGGCGATGAACAGGTAGGACAGCCCGAGTTGCTGCTGCAGGTCCATCAGCAGGTTGATGATCTGCGCCTGGATCGAGACGTCCAAGGCCGATACCGGTTCATCGCACAGCAGCACCTTGGGTTGAACGGCCAGGGCGCGGGCGATCCCGATTCGTTGGCGCTGCCCGCCGGAAAATTCGTGCGGGTAGCGGTTCAGGAAACGGGGGTTCAGCCCCACGAGGTCGAGCAACCGCAGGACTTCGAGTTGCAGGTCGCGGCCGCGGGCCAACCCGTGTACCCGCAGCGGTTCGCCGATGATCGAACCGATCGTCATCCGCGGATTGAGCGAAGCGAAGGGGTCCTGGAAGACCATTTGCACGACCCGGCGGTGCGGCAGCATCGCCCGTTCGCTCAGGTCGCTGATCCGTTGCCCCTCCAACAGGATGTCACCCGCGGTCGGCTTGACCAAACCGACGATCGCGCGGGCGGTGGTCGACTTGCCACATCCCGACTCGCCGACCAGCCCGAGCGTTTCCCCCTCGGCGATCTCGAACGAGATGTCATCGACGGCGCGAATCAGGCCGCGGACAGGCCGCAGGAACCCGCCCGAACTGAACGGGAAATGGACCTGGAGGTGGCGAACCTGCAGGATCGGTGTCTGGCTCAAGTCAGCCTCCTGCAACGGGGGATGGGTCCGGCGAGATCGAAGCGACCCCCGCGGGTTGCCGAGCGTCGTCGTGCCAGCAGGCAGACGATCGGCCCGTCGCCACCTCGCGGAGCGGCGGCGTGTCGTCGGCACACCGTGCTAGAGCCACCGGGCAACGGGCACGGAAGGAACACCCCGCGGGCACGCGGGTCATGTCGGGGGGTTGGCCAGGGATCGCTTCCAATCGAAGCGAATGGTCGCGGTCCAACCGCGGCAAAGAACGGAGCAACCCCAGGGTGTAGGGGTGCCGAGGGGACGCGAATAGCTCCGTGACCGTGGCCTGCTCGACCACCCGGCCGGCATACATCACCAGGACCCGATCACAAATCCCGGCGACGACGCCCAAGTCGTGGGTGACCAGGATGATGCTCGTCCCGCGCCGTCGCTGCAGGTCGCCGAGCAATTCGAGAATCTGAGCTTGGATCGTCACGTCGAGCGCCGTGGTCGGCTCGTCCGCGATCAAGATCTCGGGCTCGCACGACAACGCCATGGCGATCATCACCCGCTGCCGCATGCCGCCACTGAACTGGTGCGGGTAATCCCGCAAACGACTTTCCGGGGCGCTGATCCCGACCATTTCCAGCATCTCGGCCGCGCGGGTCTGGGCGGCGGCACGGGACAACCCGAAGTGCCGACGAGTGACCTCGGTCAACTGCTGGCCGACGGTCATCAGCGGGTTGAGAGCCGTCATCGGGTCCTGGAAAATCATCCCGATCCGGCGGCCGCGGACATCCATCAGCTCTTTCTGGGACATCTGGATCAGATCCCGCCCGGCGAGCTTGGCCGAGCCGCGATCGATCCGTCCCGGCGGACGCGGGATCAAGCCCATCAAGGCCAGGTTCGTGACGCTCTTGCCACTGCCGCTTTCACCGACGATCCCCAAGGTTTCTCCCTGGCCCAAATCGAAGGAAACCCCGCGTACCGCTTCGACCAAGCCCTCGTCGGTTTGAAAGCTGACATGCAGGTCTTCCACGCTCAACAAGGGAGGGTTCATCGTTTGCTCAGACACCACTTAATCCCGATTCTTCATCTTGGGGTCCAACGCGTCCCGCACCCCGTCACCGAGGAAATTGAGCGCGAACAAGGTTGCGGCCAATGCCGCCCCGGGGAACACGACCACCCACCAATACAGCCTCACGCTCGATAAGGCTTCCACGCCGTCGTTGAGCAATTGCCCCCAGGAGACGTCCGGCGGCGCGACCCCCAAGCCGAGGAACGACAGGAACGCTTCGAACAACATCACGGCCGGGATGGTCAGCGTCAGGTAGACGATCACCACCCCCAACACGTTGGGGACCAGATGTCGAAAGACGATCCGCCAGGTCGATGCCCCGACCGTCCGCGCCGCTTCGATGAATTGCTCGTTACGCAGCGACAACACCTGACCGCGGACGACCCGCGACATCGTCAGCCAATAGATCGCGCCGATCACGAAATAAAAGATCGTGATCTGCTCGATGCCGCGATCCTGCAGCCAAACCTTGACGTTGTCCTCACCCAAAAAGGTGATCAGAAAAATGACCACAAAAATGAAGGGGATGGAATAGAGGATGTCGACGATCCGCATCATCACGGCATCGACCAGGCCGCCCACATAACCGGCGGTCGCCCCGTAGCTGACCCCGATCACCAGGCTGACCAACGTCGCGACGACCCCCACCAACAGCGACACCCGGGCCCCCCAAAAGACCCTCGCCAACAGGTCTCGACCGAGCTTATCGGTGCCGAAAATCGAAGGGATCGCGTAGTCGCCGAACAGGCTGACCCGCAGCCGACACATCAGGTGGGAAACGGGCCCGAGTTTGTTCCAGAGTTGGTTGAACGGGTGCTCCACACGCGTCCGTTGGCGAATCTTTTCGTCCATGGCGGACCGTTCGGCCGGGTCGGAAAGCTCACCCCGTTGACGTCTCAGTTCGTCGATCTCGGCGTCGAACCGGCGAAGCTCCGCTACCAACGACCCTTCGGCAAATCCCAACCCTTCACGACTCCCCATCGTCATGGCCCCCCACTCGGGCGGCAACAGGCGGCGGTTCTTCAGGTCCTTGTCGATCGGGCTCTGCAGCGGCAACAGCGGGGTCAGCAGAGCTAGGATCACGAGCACGATCAGGCCGATCAACGACGCCATCGCGGCCCGTCGCCGCCGCAACCTCCGCCACGCATCGCTCCATAACGAGTTGCCGCGAATCTGCTTCGACTCTTCCAACAGTCGGGCCAGCGTTTCGCGGCGCTGCTCCTCTGCGGCCGCAGCAGCAGCCGGATCGTGGGTCGGTCTGGCTTGGCTCACTGCAACTTGACCCTCGGATCGATCACGGCGTAGCTGATGTCGACGATCGAGTTCATGACGAACAACAGCACGGTGTAGGTCAGCACCATCCCCATCGCGAGGAAGTAATCTCGCTGAAGCGCAGCGTTGATGAAATGGCTCCCCATCCCTGGGATCGCGAAAATCTTTTCCAGCACCAAAGACCCGGTCAAAACGCCAGCCGTGGCGGGACCGAGGTACGACACCACCGGCAACATCGCCCCCGGCAGCACGTGCTTCAGCACCACAGCTTGGGGCGATAACCCCTTGGCCATCGCGGTCCGCACGTGCTCGCGAGTCAACACCTCGAGCATCCCGGCTCGGGTCAGCCGGGCGATGTAGGCGGCCACCGGGGCGCCGAGACAAAACGCGGGGAGTACGAGTTGTTGCAGGGTGCCCCAACCGGCGGCCGGGAAGATCGGCAGGATGAAGACGAACAGCAAGATCACGATGCTCGCCAAAACAAAATTCGGGACCGCGATCCCCAACACCGCGGCCGTCATCATCGACAAGTCGGCGAACGAACCGCGTCGTACCGCCGAAATGATCCCGGCGGGAATGCCCAAGCCGATCGCAAAGACCAACCCGAAAATCGCGAGCGATGCCGAAACCGGAAAGCCTTCGGCCAAGACTTGATTGACGCTGTAATCTTCCAGACGCAAACTCCAACCCAGATCACCACGGCTGACGATCCCCCAACCGATATCGAAATATTGGCGGTGCACCGGGGCGTCGAGGTTGTAGCGGGCGCGAAGCTGGCGTTCGATCGCGGCCGGCACAGTCCGCTCGCTGCTGAACGGGTTCCCGGGGACCGATCGCATCAACACGAACGAGACGGTGTAGACGATCCATAGCGTCAGCAGCATCCAGCCGACGCGACGAATCAGATAGCCGACCAGATTTCGCATCCCGCTCCGCTCATTGCTTATCCCGGGGCTTTACTCGGGGCTTTACTCGGGCTCTGCCCAGGTTCTACCCAGCAACCGTACCAAGCTTCCCTTCGGGCGACCCTTCGCCCGAGCGACCAATGTAACGTCCTGGCAGGGGCGGCGAAACATCGCTGCCGATCGAGACCGATTCGGACGAACACTCATTCGGTCGGACGCTCACCACGTGGTGCCGCGTCCCGAGCGTGGCTTTCCGGCGAGGATTCCGTCCGGGGTTCCTCTCCACGGGGCTGCGGACCGCGACGCCGTTCCTCACGGGGCTGATCTCTACCCGAACGCTCGCCTTGCGGCGCGGCCTGGCCAGGCTGCATCCTTTCCCAAGGATTCGTCATCCAGAATCCCATCCGTCCCGGCCACATCGGCCCGGGCCCAGGTTCGGGTCCAGGTCCAGGTTGCCATCCCGGCCCCGATCGATCCCCGTCCGCGCGATCTCGTCCCGGGCGGTCCATCCCCGGGCGGTCCCTCTCCGAGCGGTCCATTCCCGGGCGGTCCATTCCCGGGCGGTCCATTCCCGGGCGGCCGGGCCCAGGCCGTCGTTCCTCCGCCCCCTCGCGTCCGCCACGTCCGAGCGACCCGCGGATGTCGTTCAGTTCACGCCGCAACTGGTCCACCTGTCGTCGCAAATCCTCAAGTTCGCCAGCCCACGGTGGGCCTCCGGGTCCCATCATGCCAGGTCCCATCATGTCAGGCCCCATCATGCCAGGCCCCATCGGTCCAGGTCCCATCGGTCCAGGTCCCCCAATCGGCGGCATACCAGACCGGCCAGGACCACCGGGCCGCTCGCCTCCTGGCCTTGCAAACTCTGCCCCGGCAACTTCGGGTCGGGAACGGGTCGGCTTGACAATGATATTGATTTCCTGCTCATCTCGTCGGACGCGCAACTCCAGCCAACGCCCTTCCCGGCCCGCTTCCTGAACGTGCGTTGCCAGTTCGTCGAGGTTGCCAGCGGGTTGATCCCCGATCCGCACGATGACATCGCCTTTCTGCAAGCCGGCCGCGACCGAAGCGGAATCCTCTTGCAGTTCGACGATTTCGAGTTGCCGATCCTCTCGCTGTTCGACGACCGCCCCGATTTCGAATTCTCTGCCGGCCGCTTCGCGACGCAGCGGCTGCCGCTGATCACGGCCTCGAGCTGCCTCCGGTTCGGGTCGCTCCGGCCGCGCGGAGCGTTCGCGTCGCGGTTCTTCCTCACCGCGAGGTTGCCGCTCCATTACCCGTTCCAGGTCTCGACGCATCCGCTCCGCTCGCTCGCGTGCGAGATCCGCCTCACGTTCCGCCTGCTCGACCCGTTCCCGAGCCATCTGCATCGCCCTTTCTCGAATTTCCTCCGCCGCGCGTTCGCTCTGTTCCTCCCGCGATCCGACCGCGTCGGGCATGCGATTCTGCGCCGCCTCCAAAATCCGTTCCCGCAACTCGGGCGGCAAGTTAGCCGCTTCCAAACCTTGCCGAAGTCGCTGCAGAACGTCTTCGGAAAGAGGAGCTTGGGCTTCGGCTCGAGCGGCGACGGTCGCCAGCATCAGCCCCACCAGCAGAGCCAAGACTCGGCTCAGCGGTGGGGACAGCGGGGTGGTTTTCATCGGTCGTTTCTCCTGAATGGGAAGGGTTGAAAAGAGATGGGGGTGGGGACAAGTAAAGCAGCATCGGGACAACGCCGAGGTCAGTCAGCTTTCTCAGGGACTTTTTCAAGCACTTTCAACAACACCTGATCGGGATCGATCCCCTCGGCTTGGGCTTCGAAGTTCATCAACAGTCGATGCCGCAGCGAGGGGACGTAGACGCGGCGGATGTCCTCAAAGCTGACGTTGAACCGCCCGTCCAACAGGGCGCGGACCTTCGCGGCGAGTGCCAACGTTTGGGCCCCCCGAGGGCTGCTTCCCCAGCGGACGTAGGCGTTGGTCGCGTCGACCGCATAGGGGCCGTCGGGGTGAGTTGCCAACGTCAAACGGACCAGGTAGTCGCGGACATGCGGGGCGAGGATCACTTCGCGCGCCAACCGCTGCATCTCGAGTAACCGGGGACCGTCCAAAATTTTGTTCAGCTTCGTGACCGTTCCTGACGTGGTCAGGTCGACGATCGTCGCCAAATCGTCGCGGTTGCTGTAACCGACAACCAACTTGAACAGAAAGCGATCCAACTGGGCTTCGGGCAGCGGGTAGGTTCCCTCTTGCTCGATCGGGTTCTGCGTCGCCAACACAAAGAAGGGCTTGGCGAGTTCGTATCGGTGTCCGGCAGCGGTGACCGTTCCCTCCTGCATCGTCTCCAGCATCGCCGACTGCGTTTTGGGTGTGGCGCGATTGATTTCATCCGCCAACAGGAGCTGTGTGAATACCGGCCCCCGCTGGAACTCGAACCGCCGCCGCCCCGACTGCTCATCCTCGACGATCATGTTGGTGCCCAGAATGTCCGCGGGCATCAGGTCGGGGGTGAACTGCACCCGGTTGAAAGGCAAGTCGAGAACCTCCGCCAGCGTCCGCACCAACATCGTCTTGCCGAGCCCGGGAACGCCCTCCAGCAAGCAGTGGCCGCCGACCAAAATTGCTGTCAAAACTCCATCGACAACCTCCTGATGCCCGACGATGGCGCGGCCGATCTCGTCTCGGACCAGGCGAAACGATTCGCGAAACTCGGCCGCTTCCGCGGTCATCGCATCGGTGACGGTCGACATGTGCAATTGGGCCCGATTTAGGAAAGTGGTCACGTCAGCCGGTACAAAGCTCGCCCGGCACACCTGAGTATAACGCGTGGCGTCAACAGGCTGATCGGGCGATACGCGACCCGGTCGAATCGGATCATCCCACGGTCCAAAACGAACCCGAAAATGTCCGGATTCAGTCAAGTCGGACTCAGTCACCCGATCCGTGAGAGAGAAAAGGACCTGGCTGAAGGAATAAACCCCCTAATCGTTCAACTCGGCACCCCGGCCGCCGGAGCGAATGTTAAGGGAGTTAAACCTTGCCGCTGCCAACCCAACTCGTGGAGAGCGTCGCGCCTTGCGTCCGATGCAACCCCTCAGACCGGTACCGAACCGGATGGCGTGCCGTGCGGACGATCGCCGGCAACCAAGCGACTGAATGGCTTACGGACTTGCGGGGTTCCATGCAAAGCTTCATTGCGATTCCTCGGTCGAAATCGGAGCGGTCCGTGGACGCTCGCCCCGTTTCCGTTCGCCGGTCGGGGACGCGACGTTGGCGGTCACGCCTGCGAGCCATGCTGCTCGCCGGGTTAGCGACGTCGGCGACGATCTCGGGCGGCTGGGCGGAGGAAGCCCATCGGCAACCGAACCGCCGCGAAACCCCGGTGGTGATGGCGATCCGCCGTTGCAGCAACGCGGTCGTCAACATCCACGGCCAAAAGCTCGTCCGGCCGACGGTCGCGGCGGTCATGGGCGGCGAGGCGGGGCGGCAAGTCAACGGCATGGGCACCGGCGTCGTGATCGACCCGCGTGGCTACGTCGTGACGAATTACCACGTCGTCGAAGACGTCGCCGAAGTCCGCATCACGTTGGCGGATGGGACCGAAACCACCGCGGACGTGATCGCCACGGACGTGCGGAGCGACCTCGCTTTGCTGAAGGTGAAGACCGAGCGACTGATGGACGTCATCCCACGGGGGACCAGCGGCGATCTGATGGTCGGCGAACCGGTGATCGCGATCGGCAACGCGTTCGGCTACGTTCACACCGCGACCGAGGGGATCATCTCCGCACTGCACCGCGATGTGCCGGTCAACGAGTCGCAGGAGTACCGCGACCTGATTCAAACGAGTGCCGGGATCAACCCCGGCAACTCGGGGGGGCCCTTGTTGAACATCGACGGCGAAATCATCGGCGTCAACGTAGCGGTGCGCGTCGGTGCGCAGCAGATCGCCTTCGCCATTCCGATCGATCAGGCGATCGACATCGTCAACCGGATGATCGCCGACCATAACGAGGACCGCCTCGGTTTGGGGCTGTCGGTCGAGGGCGGCGCTCGCCGCGGTGACGGCGCGGTCATTCGCGAGGCGTCGACCCAAGGCAACGCGAGTCGCAGCGGCTTCTTGCCAGGTGACCGAATCGTCGAAGTCGATGGACGACCGATCGACGATCTGTTGGATTTCGGATTGGCCCTGATCGAAACCGAACCGGGGCAAACCTTGCCGATGGTGGTCCAACGCGACGGGAACGACGTTTCGATGGCGGTCACCACTTCCAGGCCCGCCAAGGCGAGCGACGATGCCCAAATGCTCGCCTGGCAGGTGATCGGCGTGCGTTTAGAACCGGTTCCGCGAACCGCCATGCAGAAGATCAACGCTCGGGTCAAGCAGAACTATCGAGGCGGCCTGTACGTCACCGAAGTTCGCAACGGCTCACCGGCAGAAACGTACGGGATTAAAGTCGATGATGTGCTGATCGGCTTGCACGGATGGTCGACCGCGTCGATTCCCGAACTGCACGGGATCATCCAGAAGGCGTCCGAACAGGACCAACTGCAGGGCAAGTTTGTGATCATCCGCAGCGACCAGCCGATGTGGGGCACCCTGCGAATGGCGGAAAGCCCTTCGCTTCGCCGGCGGTAAGTCTGTTCGAACGTAGGGGCCCCGATGCCTCGGGCCCTTACCACGATGCTCGCACGCTCGCGTCCCGGGGCGAACCCCATCCGCAAGGGTGTTTCGCCGACCCAGCCGGGACTCGAGCGTCGCGATCATCAGGTCATCACGGTCCGAAATAACGATCGGACGTGACCGTTTCGCCTGCGGTAACCTTCGCCGCCAATTGCTCGTCCGTGAAAGCGAACCGTGGGTTGATCTCGACCCGAACTTCTGCCGCGACCTTCACCCCGGCCGCCTGAAGACGCTGACGGTCGAGTTGTACCATGGCTTGGCGAGCCAGTTCCGGGGTGTCATTCGCTGCGCCATCGGCGTTCTTGACCGGCGCGAAAGCTTTGCCGGGGTCCGCTTCGACCACGAACGCGTTCTCTGCCCAAGGGAGCAGATCAAAGATAAAACGTTCGAACTTGATCGAATTGGGTTCCGCAGGCTGGACGATTTCGCCCTCGTCATTCAGGTACGGGGTGACCTTCGAGGCGTGATGGAACGGCAGCGCGTCGGACGAGGCGACGGCCCGCCGCAGGAACGCCAGGTCGAAGACGTGGACGGCGATGTTGCCTGCCCACAAACTCAATTCACCCGACTCATTGCGACGCTCAGCCGCAGCCGCCGGCAGGTCGCTGTATTCGATGATCCGGACTGACCCGTCGATCATGACCACGTTGCCGACCTTCTCCTCGGCGTAGCGTTTGCGAACGACCTGAGTCGTCATCTCGCTGCCCGCCATCAGATGGTGGCCGATCAGGTCCGGGTCGCACAACGCGGCCAGCGGGTTGTCGACTTGGATGTAGGAAAACAGATCGACACCCCGGCGGGTCGCGTCTTCGAAGCAGCCGGCCGAATCGAGCGCTTTGATCGTTCCGCCATGACCATCGGGGCTCAAGCAGAGCGAGTCCTTGTCCGACATCAGAAGTTTTCCGGTTTCGGCGTCGACCGCGGGCATCGTCCCCTGGCAAAACAGGATGACATCCTCTTTCGGCAGTCCAAGAAAGTCGTTTTCCGCCCAATAGCCAACCGTTTGGTCGTGGGTCAGCGGACTGGTCATCACGTACAACGGGATCGCAACCCCGTAGTGCTCTCGCATCGCGATCAGCCTGTCCGCAAAACATTGGAACAGGGTTCGATCGGAGAGCGGGCCGATCGGAAATAGCCCTTTGGGCAAATCGAAGCCTAGCCGGGTCCCTTGTCCACCGGCCACGATCACCGCCGCGACCCGTCCCTGCCGGATCGCTCGCAGGCCGGCTTCCCGCGCGTCGGCCGGACTCCAGGCGGCCCCCGTGCCGTCGCGACGGACGGCTGGCGGTGCCGTGGCTCGCGCTGCCAAAGCCGCGTAATCCGGTTTCGCTTCGTTGCCCGACACGAGTTTGGCGATCAGTTCCAGATCGATCGCTTCCAGTTGTCGGGCCAGATGACTGCGTCGTTCCGCATCGAGTTCTTGCCAAAACCGCAACACCTGCTCTTGGCCAAACGCGTGCAATTTACTGACGAGCGGGCTGGGGAGATCGGCGAAATGGGGATGATCAGACATGTTGCAACGGCCGATTTCTCGGCCGGAAGTTGACGGAAAAAGGCGGGTGATCCGCGGGCCTCGAGACGATCATGCCAAGCCGATTACTCTGAAAAGCCCGGTGCCCGGCGAAGCGTCAATCTTGAGACCGCACGAACCAAAACCATAACAGACCGCTGACCGGCAGGACGAGCAGCAGCGTTCCCAAGGCGATCGCAACGGAAATCATGGCGTTGACAATGAACGAGACGGGGGAGATGGCAAAACAACCTGCGGTTCGCTCGTCGGATTTGCTTCACGAAGCCCCAGCAAACCAACAAACGGCTGGCAGGTCAACCAACGAAAAACCGAGATCGTCTCGCGACGATCTCGGTCGATTGGTTTTCGAATTGCGACCCGGTGGCTCGGATGATCCGCCCGCCGCTCAGAACGAACTGGAATCGAGCACGAATTCCGCAAACGGAACGTTGCTGCTCTTGCCCCGCGGCGTCATCAACGCTTGGTACACGCGATAATCGATCGAGTCCGAAACGAATCGGCTCGACCCGTCGGCGAAGCCCATGTTGACGCCACTGTTGTGCGCGGACGAAGGGCGGGCAACCGAGGGCGCGTTGGCGTCGGTCATCATCAGACCGAAGATGTCGACCGTGCCGATGGAGCCGTTGATCTTCATGACGGGATCGGGAGCGGCGATGGTGACACCGTTGATCGGACGCTCGTCGCGGAAGTGCCAGACCATGCCTTGCGGGAATCGTGCCATCCGATGCAAACCGCCGCTGACTGCGGCGTTGATGTCGGCTAAGGCGGCGATCGACGGGCCTTCACCCCCCGGCAGAACTTGGTGCCAAGGCTGTGCCTGCAGGCTTTCCGAAAACAGCACGGTGTTCCCGAGGCCATCCTTCAGGTCGTCGGCACGCACAGCCGGCCCCACTTCCCCGACCTTGGAGTTGAAAACGCCATTGCTGCGGCTCATCGTCTGCTCGAACGATACGTTGGCCGGAGCCCCCGCGTGGCTCATCCCGGCGTTGGCGATGTAGCTGTTCTTGCCGGAAGCACTTTCCAGCGTGATGCTGCTGGGGCACCGCATGATCGGCAAGTTCGGTGCGGCGCTCTTGGTGTACTGCACCGTTCCCCCACGGTTGACGATGACTGGGTACTTGTCTTGGGTCCAGATTTCGAACGTCGGTTGCGCTTCGAGGTAAGGGAGCAACGCGATCGGCCAACCGCCGACCTTCGTGTGCGCCGCGTAGGTGTTGTTTTGGGAATCCGAATCACTCGGGTCGAAACCGCCCGAGAACATCCCGAAGCTCTTGATCCAACCGGGGTACTCCCGCTTGGCCATCTCTTCCTGGATCGCGCCTTTCGCAAGGTTGTTGATCTGGGAAGTACACTGGTTGCGACGTGCCGCCTCACGAGCCGCGTTGACCGCGGGGATCAGCAAACCCATCAGGATGCCGATGATGCCGATCACGACCAACAGCTCGACCAAGGTAAAACCCTGGCGATCCGGCTGGTGCTGGAAGGCTCGCGGGCCGAAAGATCTTGCCATGACACACCGCTCCGATATTCTTTTGGTTGACGAGTTGAACTGGGAAGTTACCCGGTCGGACGCCTCCGGCATGACAGCTTCTCAGGCTGACATTATCCACGACGTCGTTTGACAAGTCTAGCAGATCTGCCGGGCGATTGCCTCTATTTTCCTGACCATCGGTGCCGATGAGGGCAAGATTCGGCCGTTTGCGCGGTGGTTCCCGAACGCACAACTGGATTTTTTGATGGGTTTTACCCGACTGCCACCATTGACCGTCCTCGACCTGATCGGAACCGATGCTGCCAAAATCCTCAACAACCTCTGCTCCGCCGCGATCCTGAACCTCGTCTCGGGCGAGGGTGTGGAAGCGTTCGTGACCGACGTTCGGGGGCGGACACTTGGGCACGTTTGCGTGTTTGTCTTCGGCGATCGGCTGCGTCTGATCGGTGCAGCGGGACAAGCGGAACAGATCGCCTCCCACGTCGATCGCTACACGATCCGCGAGGACGTTCGCTGTCAGGACCGGAGCGGGGAGTGGTTGGGCGTGCTCGTCGATGCGGAAACGCTCTGCCAGGTCGCCACGGTCGTCGACCCAGAGCCGCTGGTATCAGCAGCCGAGCATGTCAAGCTCGTCTGGCGGCCACTGGCCCCCACCCCGGCCTGGCCGAACCCGAGTGGTTCGGAAATGGCCGAGCAAGTTTTGGCTTACCGGGTTCCGTGGACAGCCTCGACACCCCTGTTGTTGGCGGGCCCCGCAGAAGCCGTTCGCGAATGGGCACCGGCCGGCTCGGCCGTCGATTGGTCGGACGACCCGGTCGTTTTTCATCGAGAACGCGTCACCAACCGATTCCCCTGGTACGGCATCGACCTGGACGACCGCAACCTTCCTCAAGAGGCGGATCGCGACGCCCTAGCGATTTCGTTCACCAAAGGTTGCTACCTCGGGCAGGAGACGGTTGCCCGGTTGGATGCGTTGGGTCAGGTCCAGAAGAAACTCGTCCGCTGGCAGATCGAAGCGGCGCCACAACCGCCGGTGGGAACCGAATTGCGAGCCGATGACCGCATCGTCGGCCGCTTGACGACCATCAATGCGGGGGAGTCGCCGGGGACTTGGGAAGCCCTCGGTTTTGCTCGGCGGAGCCATTTCGACGCGGGAGCGGAAGCCACCTGGGAAGTGGAGGGGGTCCCTGCGGCTCGCGCCGTTGTCCTGCCGGGACCGCTACGCCTGGGTTGACGTGACCGAGCCGACGGCCGATTCTTTAGCCTCGCTCGGATATCTGCCAAAGACAATCGTAAATCCCGCCATGGCCAAGACCGAACCGTCAATCGAAATCGCGGCCGATTTGTTGCGACGTTTGCATCGGATCCATCGCCAACTCAGCGACATTCATGACCGGATCGCGCGGGGGCCCCGGCGGATCGCTGCGGGCGAGGCGATTTTGCAAAAGGGTCGCCAAGCGATCGCCGACGTCACGGATGCCGTCAAACGAACCAAGCTGGCGGCCGATCAGAAGCAGCTGCAGTTGCGGGAACGTGAGGACCGGGTCGAGGTCGTCCGGGGCAGACTCAACCAAGCGGCCAGCAACCGCGAATACGACCTATTGAAGGAACAGATCGCCGCGGACGAGCAAGCCAATGCCGTGCTGAGCGACGAGATCCTCGAACTGCTGGAACGGATTGACCAAGTCGAATCGGATCGCACGGACCGCCATCGAGAACTCGACGAACGGCTGGTCGAGCACGAACGGCTGGTCGAGACCGCGCGGGCGGAAGTCGCCGTCGCCCAAGAGGACCTCGCGAGGGTCGAAGCCGAACGCCAGGAAGCCGAACAGCTTTTGCCAGCTGCGGCCCGCGGTGATTACACGCGGCTGATCGCCGCCCGTGGCGAGGACGCCTTCGCGGCTGTCGACGGGGAAACCTGTGGCGGCTGCTACCAGGTGCTCACCACCCAATTGATCAACCGCTTGATGTTGTCCCAACTGGTTCGTTGCCCGAACTGCAACGCCTTTTTGTACCAACAGAAAGCCGACTGATGGAGGGCCGCTCCGGATGGTCGTCATCGGCGTGTGCGGACTGCCCGCGGGCGGAAAGTCGACCGTAGCAAAAAAGCTGGAGCGGTTGGGGGCCGCTCGGGTCGACGCCGACGCGATCGCGCAAGGTGTCTTAGAATGGCCCGCGGTGATCGACCGGGTCTTAAGGCAATTCGGGGCCGCCGTCCTGGGTCCCGATGGGAAAATCGACCGCCCACGTTTGGGCGAAATCGTTTTCGGGGATGACGAATCGGCGCAGATCGCGCTAAGATGTCTTGAATCGATCATCCATCCCGAAACCCGGGCCGAGATCGCCCGCCAGGTCGAGTTGGCTTGGGCGGAAAGTCGGCCCGCTGTGTTACTCGACATCCCCCTACTATTCGAAGGCGGTTGGGACGTTTGGTGCGACGAAGTTTGGTTTGTAGACACGCCGCGGTCTTTGGTTGTCGAGTCCGCCAGGAACCGCGGATGGGATTTGACAACACTTGACCGTCGAATTGCCCGCCAGATGGCCACGGCGGAAAAGCGTCGCTTGTCAACGAGAATTATCCCCAATCGAGGGTCGCTAGAAGACCTGAACTCCCAGATCCAAGCGTGGTGGTCAGCATCGATCGGTCCGGTTTCAACCGCCGCTACGGGCGATTCGGCACCGAGTTGATGACTTGACCACGTCGGCTGCCGCCAGCCCGCACTCCTGAACTGCAAGACATCCTTTTTCGTAATCTACGTTTGACCCTTTCCCATCGCTCGCCCTATGCGGACGGGTTCACCGCCCCCGCCCGACATCCTTTTCCTGCCCAACCCCTGCCCGTCCTCCTTGCGACGGTGCCCTCCAGCGTCACCGCTTATCCATGCAACCTGATCAACCTTATCGTGCTCGCGACGAATACCGTCCCCGCGACCAGCGTGGTCGCCGACCGCTGGCGAATCGATTTTCACCTGGGAACTCGCCCCAAGCCCGACATCCGGATGCGGAGGTCGATCAGCGAGTTCGTGAGCTGGACGCCGAACGCGATCCGCTGTCGCTGCCCGAAGAGATCGTCAGTGAGGCCAACCGGTCGGGGCAGCGGGTCGGGATTCCCAACCCGTCGCCCGACGAGCCGACGCTGAATCTGGCGGCGCTTCAACAATTGTCGCACGAGCAACTGCTGGCGATGGGCGAGCAGGAGGCGTTGGCTGATCTGGAGGGAATGGGCAAACAGGAATTGATCTTCGCCGTGTTGAAATCGCGGATGAAGGCGAACGGGTTGATGTATGGCGAGGGGACGCTCGAAATCCTGCCTGACGGTTTCGGATTCTTGCGAAGCGCCGAGTACCACTACTTGTCTTGTCCCGACGACATCTACGTCTCACCGAGCCAAATTCGCCGCTTCGGCTTGCAGACCGGCAGTCACGTCGCCGGTCAGATCCGGCCACCGAAAGAGAACGAGCGGTACTTCGCCCTGTTGCGGGTCGAGGCGATCAATCGACAAGAACCGACGATGCGGTCGCGGGTCAAGCCGTTTGATGAATTGACGCCGTTGCACCCCAACCAGCGATTGGTGCTGGAGCATCGGTCGGATGAAATGAGCACGCGGGTCGTCGATCTGTTGGTCCCTTTGGGGTTCGGCCAGCGAGGATTGATCGTCAGCCCGCCGCGAGCGGGCAAAACGGTGCTGATGCAGCAGATGGCCCGTGCCGTTTTGAAGAATTTCCCGTCAGCCTACGTGTTCGTGTTGCTGATCGACGAACGGCCGGAAGAAGTGACCGACATGGAACGCGAGGTGCGCGGCCCGCAGTGCGAGGTGATCAGCAGCACCTTCGACGAGCCCGCCCAGCGTCACATCCAAGTCGCGCAGATGGTGATCGAGAAGGCCAAGCGGATGGTCGAGGCGGGTGTCGACGCGGTCATCTTTCTCGACTCGATCACGCGACTGGCCCGGGCTCACAACAGCGACGGCGAGACGACCGGCAAGTTGCTGTCAGGCGGCTTGGACGCTGGTGCCCTACAAAAACCGAAGGCGTTGTTCGGCTCGGCCCGCAAGGTCGAGGAGGGCGGCTCGCTGACCATCATCGCCACGGCGCTGGTCGACACCGGCAGCCGCTTGGACGACGTGATCTTCGAGGAGTTCAAAGGGACCGGCAACTTGGAGATCGTCCTCGACCGGGCACTCGTCGATCGACGGATTTGGCCCGCGATCGACCTGAGCCGTAGCGGCACGCGGCGAGAAGAAATGCTGATGGACCCAGAAGAGTATCGCCGGACCTGCCTGCTCCGCGCGGCATTGGCGGAATTGTCTCCGATCGATGCCATGCAGTCGCTGCTGACCCAGCTCCGCAAAACCAAGTTCAACGCCGAGTTCTTGATGAGTCTGAAGGACCCCCGATGAAGCCGCTATCCGCCAGCACGCCTCCCGGCCCGACCCGATCGCCCGGCGTTTCGACGGACAAGTCCTCCAGCTTTGCCGGCCCCGACGGAACGATGGAATTGTGGGAATCTTGGTCAGGCGCTTCCGGCGAGGTGCCGGAGGGCGAGGTCGTGTTGGTCGCGTCGCGATACCACCAAGCGGCTTGCGATTCGATGCTGCGAGCGGCCGTCGCTAGCTTGACCCAGGCCGGCATGGCCGTTGATCGCATCCGCATCGTGCGGGTGCCTGGCGCCTGGGAGTTGCCCCTTGCGGTGCAAGCTGCCCTGGGGCACCGCGGCACGATCGGGGCGATCGCGATCGGCGTCGTGATTCGTGGAGAAACTTCTCATGACCAGCACATCAACCGGGCGGTCAGCCTGGAACTGATGCGGCTCGGCTCCGCTCACCTCAAACCGATCGCCTTGGGTCTGCTGACGTGCAACAGCGTGGAACAAGTCACCGCTCGAACAGGCGGCGACCTGGGCAACAAAGGTGAAGAGGCCGCGACGGCATTGCTGGAAATGCTGCGGCTGATCCCCGCGATCGGTCACTCCGACCCCCAGCCTGGCAGCCCGAGCGAAGATTCGGCTGCGGTTGTGACCGGCACCGGCTGACCCGACAGTCGCGAAGCCGCCTGAGTACCAGGCGGTAAGACTTCGGAGCCGGGTCGACCGAAAAGCCGGTCCCGCCGCCAGCGTGCTCAGCGCGGCTTGGCAGTAGCCTTCGAAGCCGCCCGCCGCTGCTCTCGGGGGGGGACGACATCGGTCACCAAGCCGAGCATGGCGAGCAACCGAATCACGTAATAATTCGGGTCAAATTCCCACCAACGGTGCTGCACGGTGGCGCTCGCCGGATCGGCGTGATGGTTGTTGTGCCACCCTTCGCCGCCCGTCAACAACGCCACGAACCAGTTGTTGCGGCTGTCGTCTTGGAGGTCGAAGTTGCGGTAACCGAACAGGTGTGCCACCGAGTTCACGCTCCAGGTGATGTGCCACACCCAAACCGTCCGGGCGAACACGCCCCAAACGATCAAGCTGGCGGTCATTCGGACAGCTTCGGCTCCCCAGCCATACCACCAGGTTGTCGTGGCGGCCGCGAGCGAGGTCAACAGAATGAGGTGTGTAAAATAGAACACGCCGGACGGGCTCGGAAGCTTCTCGATCCACTTGTAATAGGGATCGGCGAGGATGTCCCGAGCGTACTTTTCGAAGGTCGAAAAGGTTTGCAACGTCCCGCGTCGCTCATGAATCAGCCACTGAACATGGGCCCAAAACCAATTCACGCGAGGCGAATGCGGGTCTTCAGCTTCATCGGCGTGGGAATGATGCCGGCGATGCCAAGCGACCCACTGCGCGGGCGTTTCTTGTGCCGTACACATCGCCAGCGTCACCAGCGTTCGCTCGAACCACTTGGGTGAGCGAAAACTACGATGTGCTAGCAGCCGGTGATAAGCGATCGGGATCGCCAATTGTCCGAACACGAGCACGCCGACAACCAGCGCCGCAACCCCTGCCCAACTGAAAAAGTAGGGAACAAAGACCAGCAGACTGAGGAGATGCAGCGAGACGAAAAAAACCAGGTAATCCCAGCGGATCGAAGCCGCGGTTTTTCGACGCTGCGGGCCGGAACTCGGCGTTTGCCCAGTGGGGGCCTGCGCATGCCCAGTGGGGTCTGTTCTGACCACAGGCCGGTCCGAAACTTCGACCGTTTCAATACTCATTTTTGAATTCTCCTGAGCTCCGCGTGGAGGCGAGCCGCGCGGTCAGCGGTCGCAACTTCCAGCAACCGTTAGAACCGATCTCGGTTCGCCTGGGTAGGGCTGAATCCCGCGAGATCTTGGAGAAACCGCCAATCGTCGTGACGGAGGCTCGCACGATCCGCATGGTCTACCCGCTTTATCACGTGCCGGAATCCCCGAGCCGAATCTTTGAGAAACGGCTCGTCGCCGGCTGTCGCTCGAGACCGCGTTTCGAAATTCCGGTGACCTCGGTTCACGCCTGCCAGCCCTTGACCAGATGAATCTGATTGAATGGTTGGCCGTCGCCAAACCGCCGGGGCCGCAGGAAGGCGATCGACGTCCCGTCCGGCGAAAAGACACAGGCGTGATGCGTCGGACCGGCGCCCTCCCCCGCTCGCGGTGTCAACCGGCTCAGCTTGCCCGTATCGATATCTACCCACCAGACGCTGCCATCCGCCACGTAAGTCACCGCCACTCCAGCGGGGTGCCAGGTGAACGAAGATGTCGGCTCGTAATCGCCGTGGGTGATCTGCATTGGCGGACTGCCATCGGTCCCCACGGTCCAAAACTGAACCCGTCCCCTTTCGTCACGCAGGTAGCAACCGATCCGCGATCCGTCCGGCGAAGCGACCGCCCAGTGCCGTGGCCCGACGATGCCCGGATAAGCCCGGTCGGTGGTGTCGGTCAACCGCCGCTGGCACACCCCGGCGGGAACGCCGGGCCGCGTGCCGGGCGTGCCGGCCAACGGCCCGTCCGACGAAGCGTCTATTGCCACACTTGCCCCCTCCGGTTCACCCCAAGCCTCGGGCAGGGTTACCAGGAACAACTCCACCCGCGGTTCACCGGCCAGATCTCGGACGGTCCCCTGAAAGGCGACGGCCAGACGTCCTCCGACCCAAGCTTCGCCCGTCGCGACGCCGATCTGATCGCTGCCGAAAGTCGGCAGATCCGTCAACCGTGTCACGCAAACCGAATGACTGATCCCGTCCTGATTGCGAGGATGCGTCGGCGGGACAACGACCGGACGGTTCAGCAGGTGGATGGCGAGCCCACGCCGGTTGGCCTGTGCGGCGGGGTCCTGCGATGTCGCCAACACGTGGTCTTCGTAGGTGCTGACCAAAGCCGCCGCGTGAGGGTGGAACGTGTGCAGGTGGGTACCTCCTCGCAGGGCACCGGGCGTGTAGGGCGGGACCAGATTGCGGGCATCGAGGACGCGTGGTCGAGGGTCTGAACCGGCATGGGCGATCACGCCGTGTCGATGCCAGGCGCAGTAGGGCCAGTCGTCCGTCGGCAACGTATCCTGGCGAATGAAAACGAAACGATCGTCGCTCGGACTGCACGTCGGGACGCCACACGCCAGGCCCGGATCGGCCCGATAAACGGTGTCGATTTCCCCTGAATCGATGCAAAGGCGACCGATGCCGGGCGAGTCGAACCGGGTCTCGTCCGTCCGCCAGTCGAATAGCAGCGACCGCCCGTCGGCTGACCAGCAGCCTCGGTTGGCCAGAAGGTGCCCACGGGGAGCATGCGTCAAAGCGAATTCGCGGGCGTCTGCCTGCGGGCCCTCCGACATGACCGTTGCCCCCCGCTTGACGTCAGTTCACCACTTCGGCACTTGGCGGCACGCGTTGCCAAACGGTCTCGGCGCCGGCTGATCCCCTGGCGTTCGTCAGATACCGAGTTCATGGATCGGGCTGCCGTACTCGACGACGTTGCGTGGGCGACCTTTGGGGTCGATGTACTGCGTGTCTTGCGAGACGCCGAAGTGCTTGTAGATCGTCGCCGCCAAGTCACCGGGGGTCACCGGTCGGGTGTGGATCGAGCCGCCGTCCGGTTCGGTGGAACCGATCACCTGACCATGTCGCATGCCACCACCGGCCATCGCCATCGACATCACGACAGGCCAATGGTCCCGTCCGTCGGAACTGCCTTGGGTCCCCATCCGGGGGGTGCGGCCGAACTCGCCCATGGCAATCACCAGCACATCGTCCAGCTTGCCCCGTTCGTCCAAGTCGCTGACCAAGGTGGTCAGCAAGTGGTCGAACAGCGGCAGGAGCGGCTTCAGCCCGCGGCTGATCCCACCGTAGGGCGGGATGTTGTCGCCGTGATTGTCCCAAGTGCCGCTGGCCGTGTGATAACTCAAATCGATCGTGACGAAAGCCACCCCAGCTTCGACCAACCGCCGGGCGAGCAACGCCTGCTGACACCACAGGTGTGATCCATAACGTTCACGAGCCGCCTCGGGCTCACGAGACAAATCGAATGCCTCACGGGCATCTTGACCGACCAACATTTCGATCGCCTGCTGTTGATATTGGTCCATCGCCTCCATCGTGCCGCTGGTGTCGATCTCGCGACGCATCTGGTCGAGGTCCCGAAGCAGCCGGCGACGATCGGTCAGCCGCTCGAAATCGAGCCCTTGAGAGAGCTGAAACATCTGGGCGGCGGTCTGCTTGCCCGTGTCGTTGCCGACCAAGTCATAGATAGGCAACTTGGCCGCGTCGTTGCCCTGCAACGGATTGAAAGATTGTCCCAACGCCCCGGCAAAGGCGATGTGAGAGGGTGAGCGGTAAAACCCGACGTACGGGGGCATGCCGGGACGGTTCGAGCCGTGTTGTTTGGCAACGACCGACCCGATCGCGGGATAGATCTTGGCTTCGGGGTTGATCCGGGGCGCGGCCTCCAGATTGCCCGTTTGAAACACCATGTTTGGCTCGTGATTGCTCTTCCGGGCATCGACAGAGCGGATCAGCGTGAACTTGTCGAGCATCGCCGCTTGCAGCGGCAGGTGTTCGCAGATCTGGACACCCGGCAGTTTGGTGGGGATCACGCCGAACGGCCCGCGATTTTCGAGCGGCCGAGTCGGCTTCGGGTCCCAAGTGTCGATGTGGCTGGGACCGCCGGTCATCCAGAGCAGAATGACGCTTTTGGGCGTCCGCTGATGAGCCGGACCGCCGACCGCACGCTGTTGGAGCAGTTCTGGCAGCGACAAACCGGCCAACCCGGCGACGCTCGCCTTGAGCACATTTCGCCGCGACCGGACCAGCAACCCCTCGGGCACCATGGCATTGAAGTCGACGAAAGCGTGAGCGTGGTCGTGGGCCCCCCGAACCGGATGACCCGAGGTGCCCCCGATCGCGGATGGGAGAGGGAAGCGGTCTTGGCTGCGGTTCGGCATGGATCAACTCCTGTTCGTTTTCCGGTGAGGGACGCTGCCGCCTTCACCAATCCATTGTACCGGAGGCAACCGGCCTACCGGGACATCGAATCGGCCCCGGGACCAAAAAACAGAAACAGCATCGCCAACGCGATTCAGGCTGCCGAAAAGGGCTCTATAGCGGCGCCTCTCATCCCCGAGCGCACCGTCGTTTCACATGTCCCCGCTTAGCACCGTGAGCTAACCGGCGGCAGATTTTCGCCCCAAATCGCACCAGCGGGCAGGCTTCGAATCCTGCCGTCGCGAACATGTGCCGGCACGGCCGCAAGCCGAGTTGGTCAGCCGAGTTGCCGGCCGGGATCGCGGCCCCACGCGGGTTCAATCGATCCAGCGGCGGGTGAGATCCTGGTAGGCATCGATGCGGCGATCGCGGAGGAACGGCCAATGGGTGCGAACCACGTCGCTGAGTCCCAAGTCGCAATCGGCAACGACGGTCTCTTCCTCTGTGCAGCCCCCTTGCGCGACGATCTCGCCCCGGGGCGAGACGATGAAGGAGTTTCCCCAGAACTCGAGCGACGCCTCGATGCCGACTCGGTTGGGAGCCCCCAACCAAATCCCGTTCGCGATCGCGTGCGACCGCATCATCGTCTGCCAAGCGGCCAGCTGCCCGGCACCGAACTCGGCCTTGTCCTCGTGGATCCAACCGATCGCGGTGGGGTAAAGCAGGATTTCGGCACCGGCCAAAGCGAACAGTCTCGCCGCTTCGGGATACCACTGGTCCCAGCAGATCCCGACCCCGAGTTTCGCGAACCGGGTGGGGATGACGCGAAAGCCGAGATCTCCCGGAGTGAAATAAAACTTTTCGTAGAACAAAGGGTCATCGGGGATATGCATCTTGCGATAGGTACCCGCGATTCGCCCGTCGACATCGATCACGGCAACCGTGTTGTGATAGAGGCCGGGGGCCCGCCGTTCGAACAACGGGGCGACGATCACGATCCCGCGGGCGCGAGCCAACGCCGCCAATTGGTCGGTGGTCGGTCCCGGTATCGATTCGGCCCAATCGAAGATCCGATGGTCCTCGGATTGGCACGGGTAGGGTCCTGTGAATAATTCCTGCAAGCAGACGATTTGGGCGCCGTCCGCGACAGCCGTTTCGATCCGCCCCAAGGTTCGTTCGACGTTCACGTCGCGGGCATCGTTGCCACGCATTTGCAGAATGGCCAATCGGACTTGGGACATGTTCGCAGGGGCCTCGGGAAAACAAGGGTTCGACGCCGCCGATTTCACCGCAGCGAGGAATGATTTCGTGGACTCTCATCGCCTAACCGAACCGCCCGCGAGTCGAGCCGAATCGTCGGCCCAATCCCAGCGTCCGGCTCGCGTGCTGTTCTTCACGGGCACGGACACGGACGTCGGCAAGACTCACGTCGCCTCGCTGGCGGCTGCGGAGTTGCGACATTCTGGCAGTTGCGTCGCGGTCTACAAGCCGGTGGCCAGCGGTTGCCACGAGGTCGACGGGAAACGGGTCAGTGGTGACGGGTTGGCCTTGTGGGAAGCGTCGGGTCGTCGCGACGACCCGGATGTCGTCTGCCCACAACGCTTTTTGGCGCCATTGGCCCCACCTCACGCCGCCGCCGCGGAGGGGACTCGGGTCGACGAGGAGCAACTGCTTCGGGGCTTCGACCGGGTTGCCGCCGGCGCGGAGTTCGTGCTGGTCGAAGGTGCAGGGGGGTTGCTGTCGCCGCTCTCCGACGATTGGCTCAACAGCGACCTGGCGGCCAGGATCGGCGGGCAATTGGTGATCGTCGCCGCCAACCGGCTCGGCGCGATCCATCAGGTGCTGTCGACCGTCCTGTCTGCCAAAGCGTTGGGACTGCCCGTGCTCGGGATTGTCCTCAGCCACACCACGCCGGTCGCGGACCCCGCGACGGATTCCAACGCGGAAGCGATCCGCCGCTGGACCGGCGCGTCGTTGCTGGCGGACATCCCCTTCAACGGACGCTCGACCGGAGTTGATTGGGCCGGCTTGCGGGCCGATTCGCCCAGCGAAGCGAATTTGGCTTCCGCGATCACCCGAGCCTGGCTGTAGGCCCGACACACACGCCTCCGGCGACACTTTCGCCCCGGGCCACTCGACCCACCCGACGATCCTTGCATAATCAGTTTCGACCCGAGCGGCGGGTATTAGAAGGGTTGTCCGCCCGAAGCCTTCCGCGAGTTCGACCGATACTTCTGGCGCCGATCCCTCCGTGATTCCCATCTCCACCGCCGACGCCCCCGACCCTCGCCTGCTTGGGGGAGTGATCTCGATCGGCAACTTCGACGGGGTCCATCGCGGCCATGCGCAACTGATCCGGCAGACCTGCGACCTGGCCCAACAGATCGGGGGACCGGCGGTCGCGGTGACCTTCGACCCGCCCCCGGGCGCGTTACTCCGACCCGACAGCCAGCCGCCGCCATTGACGACGATCCAGCGGCGAGACGAATTGCTCCGCGGCTGTGGCGTCGATGGCGTGGTCGTCATCAGGACGGTCCCTGACCTGTTGGCCCAATCACCCGAGACGTTCTTTCGGAGTTTGGTGGTGGGGGCGTTGCAAGCCCGCGGGATGGTCGAAGGTCCGAACTTTTTCTTTGGCAAGGGCCGTGCCGGCAACCCCCGGTTGCTCAGCCGGTTGTGCGAGCAAGCCGAAGTCGCCTGCCGGATCGTCGAACCGATGACCGAAAGCGGGGTGCTGATCAGCAGCACACGGGTGCGAGCCCTTCTGATTGCCGGAGCCGTCGCCGACGCGGCAGCCCTCCTGACACGGCCATACCGGTTGAGCGGAGTCGTCACCAGCGGTGCCGGTCGTGGCCGCCAACTCGGATTCCCCACCGCCAACTTGACCGCCATGCGGACACTCGTTCCCGGACCGGGGGTCTACGCCTGCCGGGCCGGAGTCGGCGGCCAACTGCACTCGGCAGCCGTTCACATCGGCCCCAATCCGACCTTTGATGAGGCGCAAAGCAAGGTCGAGGTCCACCTGCTCGACTTCGCTGATGATCTTTACGACCGGACGATCGATGTCGAATTCATCAGCCGAATACGAGGGGTCGAGACGTTCGGGTCGGGCGAGGAGTTGCAGAGCCAGGTGTTCGAGGACCTGCGGGGAGTCCGCGCGGCATTGATGCGTTGAGCCCCCCGTGTCGGCCGCCGATAGCCCCGGTTCACAAACGCCACAACCGCCAGGCCCGCTCCGCGGCCCACTGCTGCCCTTCGCCGGCTTGCCGTATACTCCCGGCTTACCCCCGGACACCTGCCCGGGCCGGAAGGCGAACTACCGGCCATCACCGCGAAGACCGCATCGGACCGCCTCATGAGTGTTGATTGGAAAGCCTTCGTCCGCCAGATCGCCCATTACGAGCGTTTCGTGCTGACCAGTCATATCCGCCCGGATTGTGACGCGCTGGGTAGCGAATTGGGCATGGCCGAAGTGCTCCGCGCGGTCGGCAAGGAAGTGCGGATCATCAATGCTCATCGCACCCCACCGGCGCTGGAATTCTTGGACCCTTCGGGGACGATCGAGGTGTTGGGAGATCACGTCGATCCCGAGTCGATCAAGACCGACTGCATCCTCGTCCTCGATACCAGCGCGTGGGCCCAGTTGGGTGACATGGGGGACGTGATCCGAGCTTCGCGTGCCGACAAAATGGTCGTCGATCATCACGTCGGCGAAGACGAACTGGGAGCGGTGCTTTACAAAGACTACACCGCCGAAGCGACCGGGCACCTGGTCGTCCAGGCCGCCGACGCGATGGGCGTTCCGCTGACCCGCAAGATGGCCGTCCCGCTGTTCGCCGCGATCGCGACCGATACCGGTTGGTTTCGCTTTGGCAGCGTCACGCCTGCGACCTACCGGACGATCGCCAGGTTGGTCGAAGCCGGGGCGGTCCCGTCCGAGATCTACGGTGATCTGTACGAACGCGACACCTTGGGACGCCTCCGCTTGCGAGGCTTCGTGTTGGCGCACGCCGAAGCCGAACTCGACGGGGCCTTCGTACATACCTACGTTCGCAACGAGGACTTCGAAGCCGCCGGGGCACTCCCCAGTGACACCGAAGATGCCATCAACCTGCTGCTGACGATCGAAGGGACCAAGGCGGCCGTGATCTTCATCGAGCAACCCCGCGGGGGCTTCAAGCTCAGTTTCCGAAGTCGCTGCGGGATGGATTGCAACGAGGTCGCGCGGCTCTTTGGCGGTGGTGGGCACAAGGCGGCCGCCGGCGCCTTTCAAGAGGGCTCACTCGAAGCCGTCCAGCAACGGGTGCTGGAAGTCGTCCGTGAGCAGGTCGCCGCGGCGTTGGCCTGAACAGGACGCTTTCGGGGTTGTTGCGTCGCGGCGAAAAGGTGTACAGCCCGATATGCACTGACGCATTTTCTGCGCGGTGTGGAAAAGGCAACCCAAATGCCCCCGGTTTTCTGTTCGGAATAATCCTCAAGATCGGCGTTCGCGCAACCGAAACAGACCGATGAGGGTAGGCTCGCGATCGGTTTCGACCGCGCGCACCCGACCGGATCGAACACTGTCTTAGTCAAGGAAGGCTCGGATGAGAACATCCCATCAGCACCCCGTATCGTCGGGGGAACCGGCGTCGGCGCCGGTTTTGTTCCGTATCCCCAAGCTGGAAAGTTCTGGGATCTGCGGCCCCGCGGAAGCAACCGAGCCAACCGGGTTTTCAAGCCGTTTCCCTAGCGGATTGCGCCCCACCGAGTGGCCGGTCGCCACGCAAGCCTCCGCGGCCCTGCTCGCGGCCGGCCTGCTCTGCTGGCTAGGCTGGTTTTCGGCTCACGCCCTCGCCCCGGCCGACGATGCTCGACACCCCGAGCTCCCCAACGCTTCGACGGCCCAGACGCCGGGAGGCGGCGACGCCGAAACGATCGCGACGTCGATCCCCTCCACCCCCGAAACGAATGTTGCGAACGAACCCAATTCATCACCTCAGCCGACCCATTCCGTTGCCGCCGTGGCGGCCCCGGAGGCTGCCGCCGGGACCGCGGCAGGCTCGAGCGAACGCCCCCGGTCGGTTGAACTGAGCGTGCCCCGCGAGGCGTTCGATTCGGGACAACTCGCGACTGCGGATCGCTCCGAGGGCTCGCTCGTTGCGAGCGATTCAACGAATTCAGCAGAACGTGCGTTGGCGAAGACGGACGACACACGAACCGCCGCAGGATTTGAAAAGGGTTCCGGCCCGAGTGCCAATTGGCTGTCACCCGTGAGCGCCCGCCAGGGAGGCGACGAGGACGAGGTCGGGCAATACCGACTCTCCACGACTCCGAATCCGCCGCAGTTCGATCCGGCTAAGTTTTCGGACGGGGCGGAGGCGGGGCCGCGGTTGCCTTCACCGGCGATTTCTTCCACGCCCTATGGCATCGCTGACTGGTCTCAGTACCTGACGCCCAACGAGGGGACGCTGCTGCCGGCATCGGCCGATCTCCCCTCGCCGGGAACCGATCCGGCTGCCGAATCGACCAGCGGCAGGGCCCTTTTCGTCGATCCTTCGCCACAAGTTTCGGAATCCCCGACCGGCGACTTTTATCGCTGAGCCGCTTGTCGGGTCAGCCTTGATGCGGCGGTGTCCGTCACCGCCCGCTCCCATTCGTCCAGATCAGCCAACTCGCCCCTCCCAGCGGATGGAAAACACAGATGCACGCGACTGACACCGCGAATCGGCAAACCGCGACGTCACGGGTCCGACATGTCGGATCGGAACCCCAGCCGCCCCATGCCGCTTCGCCGCCGGGCGGGCTGCCTCGTCCCGAACAGGCCTCCGGCGGGCAGCCCGGCTTCTGGAATCCGGACCCGGCACCCGAATTGGCATCCGCCAGTTTCGACACGATCGCCAGCTACGGCCCGATGGACGTCAGCGTTCATCCCACCGCCTCGGCATCGATCTGGATCGATCCGCCAAAAGAGCGAGGGAAGTCGCCCGTTCCGCTCGCCGACCGTGAGCCGTTTGGCCAAGCGACGCTCTACCCGCCAACTCCGGTCGTGCCGCCGTTGTCCCGCGAGGCTCCGGCAGCGACCACTGCCTCGCCCGGCGGCCCGGCAACCGGCACGACGACCAAACCAGCAGCGGAGCATCCGATCGCAGAAACCGCGATCGCAGAAACCGCGGCCGTCCAACCGGCCGATGCGGCGACCTCGGATGCCGAGTGGACCCCATCTTGGGAGGTCGATTCGTTCGATTTCCCCGAACTCGCTCGACGGGTCATCGCTGACCCGGCGCTGTTGCGTGGGGCCGGCTACCCGCTCGATCTGGCCCTTTCCGAGAATGCAAACACCGTCTTGGTGACCGCCGATCGTCCTCGCATCGGCCGTACCAGCGTCGCGATCTGTTTGGCGGTTGCCGGCGCCCGAGCGGGCTTGCGGGTGGCGTTGGTCGACGCGGCTCCCGGCAACGGTTCCAAATCACCGACGCTCACGGAAACGCTGAAGCTCGATATTCACCGTGGCTGGCCGGATGCGATTCGTCACGGGAACTCGGTCGCGGAAACGGCGATTCGGTCGATCGAAGACCAATTGACGTTGTTGCCTTGGAGCGGATCGGCGACCGAGCCTGCCCTCACGGTCGCCGAGTTTGCCGAATTGATCGCGACTTTGCGATCGGCATTCGATCTGGTCGTGGTCGATGGCCCGACGGTCTCGGCGACGGCTTGGGAGACGGTCACGGCCCGGACACCGATCCGCCGGACGACGAGGCCGCAGGAATCCCGCCGGACGGAAACACTAGCAGCGGCCGAAGCGGGCGGATCTCGCACCATTCTCGACGCGGCGGTCGTCGTGCGGGACGCTCGCGATACGAGCCGGCTTCGCGACATCGAGTTGCTGGACTCGATCCGCCGCAAAGGGCTGATTGCCCTGGGGTTGATCGAGAACTTCGGCTAGGGAATGCCCTTCCCAACCGACCCTTCGCTCTGCTAAACGGTTTTGGAGTGGGACTCGCCCTGACTTGCCCGCCGAAACCGACTCCCTTTCGCAACTTGAAAATCGGCCGATGCAACGCGTGAATGCAAATCCCGGCGGGCGTCTTCCCGGAGTTTTCCTGGTCGCTGTCCTGCTGTCGGCAACGGTCGGCTGCCACGACGGTCCCCTCTACGGGCTGAAGGTCGCCAACCCGTACTATTCGCTTCACCAGTGGCAACAAGACGAATTGCTAGGGCCGACCGACCATGTTCGGAGGGCCGAGCTAACCAAGTTGGTGAAGGCCATGCCGTCCCTGCCGCTCGAACGTCAGCAGCGTTGGCACACGCATCTGGAAGCGATCTACGAGCACGATGCCAGCCCGGAAATGCGGCGACTGGCGATTCGCGCCGCAGCGGCGAGTTCCGTGCCGGAGTCGTCGGAGTTGATCGCGAGAGGCCTCAAGGATGACAACCTGAAGGTACGCCTGGCGGCTTGCGAGGCCCTGGGAAGTCGGGGTGATGAGGATTCGGCGCGGCTGCTGGCAGAAACGGCTGGCAGCACCTCCGATACCGACGTCCGCAACGCGGCCCTGGCCGCATTGGCCTCTCATCGTGGCCCCATCGCCGTCGATGCCCTGCGAGCCGCCCTCGACAGTCGCGACCCGGCCACCCGGGCCCTGGCGATCGGCAGCCTCAGAGGCGTCACCGGAAAGGACTACGGAAACGATCCACAAACCTGGATCGCGGCGCTCGACGGCGAACCGGTCTCGGAGCCACAACCGCAGCTCGCCGACCGGATCCGCAACCTCTGGCGGTAAACCTGTCGCCTTCGCGTCCGCGACGTGGATCGCTACTCCTACTGACCAAGTGTTCGTTGGCGGTGGGACATCGTCCTTCCGAGATGCTGTCCCTCGGATCGGACGCCGCCGGTTCACCGGCCGATGCCGTGGGAGCTTCGACCACGCGGCGAGCGGCCACGCACTTCGCGTTTGCCCGCTCCGTTTATTGGCAGCCTGAGAGTAGGATGTGGTTCGGCAGATCCGGCGTTTCCGGAAGGCCGTCGCAATCGATGTGAGCGATTCACGCTTCGCACGCGTGATGCCACCGTCACCTCTCCGGAAATCCCATGCTGAGCGTTGTGCTGTTCGTCGTCGGTCTGGTCTTGATGGTTGCCGGTGCGGAATTTTTGGTTCGCGGCGCCTCCCGACTCGCCGTCATGATCGGCGTCTCCCCGCTGGTCGTCGGGCTGACGGTGGTGGCGTTCGGAACGAGCGCGCCCGAGTTTGCGGTCAGCTTCAAAGCGGCCCTGATCGATCAGTCCGACCTGACCCTCGGCAACGTGATCGGCAGCAACATTTTCAACATCCTGTTCATCCTTGGGATCTCGGCCTTGGTCGCCCCGCTGGTGGTGAACTCCCAATTGATCCGCTTCGACGTCCCGCTGGTGGTCATCGTTTCGTTGATCGTCCTGCTGATGGGGAGCGACGGCAAGTACGGGCGGGTGGACGGCCTGATCCTGTTCACCGGCTTGATCGTCTACACGGGCGGCCTGATCTTCGCCAGTCGGCGTCAGGGCGAAGCGGCGCTCGACTCGGAGGTCGTCGAACTGCTGCATGCGGACGAATCGCGGTCGCCCCTGATGAGATGGCTGAGCAACCTGCTGTTGGTGTTCGCCGGCCTGGGGATGCTGGGGCTCGGGTCGAATTGGCTGGTCGAAAGTTCGATCACGTTCGCCCGCCTGATGAACGTCAGCGAGGTGGTCATCGGATTGACGGTGATCGCCATCGGCACGTCGCTTCCCGAGGTCGTCACCAGCGTCGTCGCCACGCTGAAAAACCAACGCGACATCGCGGTCGGGAACGTCGTCGGCAGCAACCTGTTCAACCTGCTGGGGGTGCTCGGCCTGTCGTCCATCGTCGCCCCCGAGGGGATCCGGGTTGGGACTCAGGTTTTGTGGTTCGATCTGCCCGTGATGGTGGCGGTGGCGGTCGCCGCCCTGCCGATCTTCTTCACGGGCGGGACGATCAGCCGTTGGGAAGGGGGCCTGCTGCTGGCTTACTACTTCGCCTACACGACCTACCTGATCATGCAGGCTACCGACCACGGTAGCTCGGAGAGCTTCCGTGACGCCATGATCTATTTCGCGATCCCGTTGACGGCCCTGACTTTGGCGGTCCTGATGATCCACGACATCCGTCGTCGGGTTCACAACGGCAAGCTCACGGAAGGTTCCGGCGACGCGGCCCCCGACGACGGCGATTAGCGGCGATTCGTCATCCGGCGGCCCTACGATCTTCGGCCGAGTTCAGCTTGTTGTAGAGCGTCTTGAGGGCGACCCCCAACTCCTTGGCGGCGGCCGGTTTATTGCCGTCGTGCCGAACCAACGCTTGCTCGATCGCGACCATCTCCAGGTCCTTGAGGCTCATCGGGGCCGAATTCCGAAGCTCTTTACGCAACTGGCGTTTGCCAAAATGTTGCGGCAAGTGCTCGGCGCAGATCGGAAACCGGTCGCAGAGGATCGTGGCGTGTTCGAGCACATTCGCCAACTCCCGGACGTTGCCCGGCCAGACGTGCGACTGGAGGATCGCGAGCGCCTCCTCATCGATCAACGCGGTGCTCGCGGGCAGGTCCTGGCGATGTCGCCGGAGCAGGCAGTGAGCCAGTTCGGGCAGGTCCGCGATCCGCTCGCGTAGCGCCGGGATCCGGATCTCGAACGTGTTGATGCGGAACATCAAATCTTCGCGAAAGGTCCCTTCTTCGACCATCGCTTCCAGGTCACGGTGGGTGGCGCAAACGATTCTCACGTCGACCTTTTTGACTTGGTTGTCGCCGATCCGGCGGATTTCACCAGCCTCGAGCACCCGCAACAGCTTGGCCTGGATCGGCATCGGCAATTCGCCGATCTCGTCGAGGAACACCGTTCCCCCATCGGCCACTTCGAACAATCCGACGCGAGCCGCATCGGCGCCGGTAAACGCCCCCCGGCAATGCCCGAACAGTTCGCTTTCGATCAGATTTTCCGGAAGCGCGCCGCAATTGATCGCGACGAACGCTTGACCCACGCGATGGCTTTGGTCATGGACCGCTTGGGCGACCAATTCCTTGCCGCAACCGGTCTCGCCGCGGATCATCACCGAACTGTCCGTCGGCGCGACTTTCGCAATCAACTGCCGGACCCGCTTCATCCCGGGGGCATCTCCGACCAAGCGGTTGTCCCCTTCGGCACGGCGAACACGGTGCTGCAAGGCCGCCAGTTGGCGCCGCAAGTTCCGGCGTTCCGCGACGCGTCCCAGCACCAAGGCGATGTCGACCAAGCGACTCGGTTTGGTCAGGTAATCGAACGCCTGATTTTTCAATGCCGCGATCGCGGTTTCCTGGCTGGGACGCCCCGTCATCACGATCGCATCGATCTCCGGGTACATTTGCTTCGCCCGTTCGATCACCTCGATCCCACCCATGCCAGGCATCTGCAGATCGACGAGCAGGCAATCGTAGGGCTCTTTTTCCAGCGCGGCGACCGCGGTCGTGCCGTCAGGGCAGACCGTCACGGTGTGACCCAAACGGGGCAATTCGCTCCGCATCAATTCCTGCAGGTTCGCCTCGTCATCGGCGAACAGGATGTGCAGACGACTCGACTCAGGCTGCGCGGCACGACTCATGGATGGATTCCTCGGCACGATCGGCGATGGGATTGGGACTCGGTGTCAAGCTGTCAGCAACCCTTCCCACGGGCGGGCCTGGCTGCGGCTGCGGGATTTCTGCTGCTGCCGTCGAGGCTCCCGGTAGCGCCGGAAGCCTCACGCAAAATCCTTCGGTTGGCGACTCGCGGGAAACGTCGATAGCGGACTCGATCGGCAGTTCCAATCGGAATCGAGACCCGTGGCCGGGGCCGTCGCTGTGGGCCGTCAACGTCCCGCCATGCTGGGTGACGATCCGATGGGTGATGCTGAGTCCCAGCCCGGTCCCCTTGCCGTCCCGGCGGCGAGTAAAAAATGGCTCGAAAAGGTTCTCCAAAACCTCTTCTGTCATTCCGCAACCGTCGTCCTCGACCGTCAGCAGCACGCTTTCCGGTTGCTGACGGACACGAATCTGCACCTCGCCGTCGGCGTCGACGCTCTCCAGGGCATTGGTGATCAGGTTGAGGGCGACCTGACGGATCTGCTGCCCGTTGACCATCGCTTCGATCTGAGCCGGGCAATCGACCCGCAACGTTTTGCAACGATACTGTCCGAGCGTTCCGACGATCGCGACGACGTCGCGGATCAGCTCGCAAAGGTTGACGCTCGCCTTTTCCAGGTTCCCCAAGCGGCTGAAATCGAGCAGTTTTTCGGTGATCCCCTTGCAGCGGTACGCCTCGTCCTGAATCCGCCGCAAGTTTGTGCCGAGCAGCGTCGCGTGATCGGCGGGAATCTGACGCAATTCACCCTCCCCATGGATCGTGTCGTGCAGCCGCGATTCCAACGCTTCGGCGCTCCAGGCGATCGACGCCAGCGGGTTGTTGATCTCGTGCGCCACCCCGGCGGCCAGGAAACCGACGCTCGCGAGTTGCTCCCGCTGCACCACCTCTCGGGTTCGATCGCGGACCTGGCGATCGAGGTCGGCCCGCTCGTTTTCCAACATCACACATGTCGTTTGAAAGCTTTGGGTCATCTGGTTGACGACGCCTGCCAACTCGCTCAATTCGTCACCGGTCCCTAAGTCGATGCGGTGGTCGTAACTCCCGACCGCGACCAATCGGGAGCCGTCCAGGAGCGTGCGGAAGGGCTTCACGACCAACGAGTGAAACAGCCAACACAGTGTCACGAACATGCAGATCGAGCCGACCAGGCAGGACCAAGCCACCGCGATCCAGGTCTGGAGGCCGACGCGGACATCGCTGGAAAACGCCGCCATGCCCTCATGCACCAGCGTCGTCCATTGCTCGGTCTGGCGGGTCAGTTCATCCAGCTCTTCATGGATACTTTCCTGGAGCACGTCGTCCCAAGTGAACCACCGCTGCGAATAGATTTCGGAAACCCGCCCCAACTGGACCGTCATTTCCCGGATTCGCGTGCTTCGCTCTTCCGGGTCGATGAACAACATCTGGTCGGGCCGGGCCGAGTCGAGTTTCCTGCGGAAGCTCTTCAGCAACCGTTCGAACTCGTCCAACGAGTCGCGAAAGCACTTGATTTCGTTGTCCATCCGCGTCGCCAGCAGCGGCGAATCGTCGTGCAACCGTGTTTCCGCGTGCAGACGCCGAATGCGGTGGACGATGTCTCGGATCGACGTAGCCGACCGGTTGAGCCGCCGGGCGTAAGAGATTTCCTCCGCTTGCAGGCTGATCGCGTCCGCCAAACCGCGGTAACGATACAACCCCCAGAAGCCGCTGGTGGCGAGCAGGCCGACGATCATCAACATCAGCCCGAGGACAACCAACAGCTTGGTACGAATCGTTCTTCGTGCCAACATTCCGGAGCCTCCTTGCCCGGTCGGTTCGAGCGAATTCCAGCCGCGGAAACGCTCTCGCTCGTGACGACCAGTCCACCTTGACCCTGGTCACTACCGACAGGATAGAGTTTTGCAGCGGTGCGGGCAATCTCAGATCCGGCACCCTTTGCGATCCGATTGAGTGACCATGTTCCGGCCCTGGGGCGTCGACGCCCCACATCACGCCCCGTCACGCCCACACTGCGGAACGCGGAACGCGGCGACCGATCGCCTGATCGGGTAGCTCGGGAAGGGCCGCGAATCGCACCCCCTCGATACGGGAAGCCGAGGGCAATTTCTTTGTGGATTGCGACAAAATTATCGATTAGATTTTTTGGGGTTATCGATTCCTGTCCCGGGGGTCATGAAATGTCGATCGATGAGTCGCCGGACTTTGCCAGCCGCAAGCTGCAATTGGAGCTGACACGGGTCAGGCAGGCCCAAGAGGCCGCGCGGCTCGCGTCGCTTGCTGCCGAAATCGAACTGCTGTTGCTGGAGCAGCGCGAGCCACGGGAAGGAACGCCGGACTTGCCAGCAGAGGTTCCGAAACATCGATTTCCAGCCGGATCGGACCCGGTGGCTGCCCAGGAAGTCGCGGACAGGTTTCCTCCCAGCGTTTCCCGCTCCGACCCGCGTCGGCTCGATCCGACCGAGCTGACACCGAGTTCCGGTTGGCTCGGTGAAGCCTTCGAACCGCCAACGGTCAATCGGCTGCGGGCGGCCGATGCCCTGGTCGAAGCGATCCGGCGGCTGGTTCGATCGCCTCAGTCGACTCAGGATGGAGGGCAGCTGTCGGATGAAGGGCTGCCTGCCTGGCGGGCCGAAGGGCCCACCCGGCGAGTTCCCGATGGGGGACACCGGACACGGTTCGAACCGGGTGAGCCCCCTGCCGGCCCGCAGGAGGGCTGGGGTCAGCGCCTGCAAACGCTGCGAAGCAGCCACCGGGAAGGTCACCAAGGCGGCCGGGATCATCCGTCCGCGGCCACTCCTGCATCCCCCGGGCCCCAGCCTCCCGCCGCCACTGCTCGGTATCCCGGTGACAAAATCGGTTCGGTAAGCGACGGCCAGACCGGCGTGAAGTTCGATGCGGCTGCACCGGCTGGGAGGCTTTCCGACGAGGGAGGGAGCGTACGGCCAGCAGATCGAACAGATCCCCCCCCGACCGAGCTGCCGGCAGCCTCGGTGGCGTTGACGAGTGAGCTTGGTCGACCGGCCGTGACGGCAGCTCGCGGGGACGAAAGCGGAGCGTCGGGAGGCGAATCCCAACCGACTGAAGCGACGACGTCACCCGCCTTGTCGGACGAGTCGATGCCGAGTCTGTCCTCGCAGCCCCAGTCCCCACCGCCCAAGTCTCAGCAGGACGAATCTCAGCCTGGCAAGTCTCAGCCAGATAAGTCTCGCTCGACCGGGCCTGAGCTGCGGAAGACGGAGCGGACCGAAAGCGTCTCGGTGGACGTTGTCGCGAAGCGGTTTGTCGCCGCCGCGGACACCGAGCCGGCGACTCGCCGGTCGCGACCGGCCGCTTGGCTGGTCAGTCTGTTGAGCCACGTCGCCTTGCTGTTGGCGTTGGGCTTCTTGAGCCTGTCGGTACCTCAATCGAGGGATCAACTCGCCTTGTCCGCGTCGGCGACCGAAGCGTCCGAGGACCCGGTGGAAACGTTCACGATCGAGTCACCTGCGGAGGTGGCGATCGATCAACCGGAAGAGGTTTCGGCACCGGCTTGGGAGTCGGAATCGAGCCCGCTTGGCGAAGGGCTCGCTTCCGACGTGGCCTTGGACTTGGCCGTCGGCCCGCCGACGCCGGCGACGGACGGCATGCCGAATCCCGCCGCGACGGACCTGGCCAGTTCGCAATTGACCGCCAATTCTGATAACCGGGTGCAATTTGCCGGCATCGACGGTGGCGGCAACCATTTCGTCTATTTGGTCGACAGTTCCAACAGCATGAAGAACTTCAACGAGGCGCGGCAGGAGTTGCTGCGGTCGGTCGAATCGTTGCGTGAGGACCAACGCTTCTATGTGATCTTCTATGACCAGCAGCCTGACTACATGCGGCTGACCAACACCGGCCGCGACGAGCCGACCAGCCTGCGGGCGACAGCCGCGAATAAACTGGCGGTCAGGCGTTGGGCGATGACGATCACGCAGGAGCGTGGGAAGTCACCGGTCGAGGCCTTGGAATTCGCGTTCGATCTCCGTCCGGACGTGATTTTTCTTTTGTCCGACGGCGAATTCACCATGCGCACCGAGGAGGTGATCCGCGAAAGGAATCATCGTGACAACCTGTTCGGCGACGCCCAGCGGCTTTCGATCGTTCACACGATCCGTTACCCAGGCTTTTCCAGCAGTGAGGCGAAAAAGGCGGAGTCTCAGATGCGGCGGATCGCGGAAGAAAACGGCGGCCAATACCGCAACATCGAAATCCGCTGAGACCCGGCGAGCGACCACCGTCATCGCCCCAGCCGACCCACGCGAACTTTCCCTCAGCGGACCTGACCGACGATGATGCAAGCGTTGTGTCCGCCGAAGCCGAAACTGTTGTTCAGCGCCGCCCGGATCTTGCGCTCGCGAGGAACCAGCGGGGTGTAATCGAGATCGCAATCCGGGTCGGGGTTCTCGAGGTTGATCGTCGGGGGGATGACCGACTCGAAGATCGCCTTCGTCGTGAACACCATTTCGATCCCGCCACTGGCTCCCAACGCATGCCCCAACGCACCCTTCGTGCTGCTGATCGCGATCTTGTAAGCGTGTTGGCCGAAGACATTCTTGATCGCGACCGTCTCGGCCTTGTCACCCAGCGGGGTGCTGGTGCCGTGGGCGTTGATGTAGTCGACATCTTGTGGCTGCAATCCGGCGTCTTGCATGGCGGCCTGCATCGCCCCGGCAGCACCTTTGCCTTCGGGGTCGGGGGCGGTGATGTGGCCGGCATCGCTGGTGGTGCCGTAACCGAGCACTTCGCCATAGATTCGGGCGCCCCGGGCGCGGGCATGCTCGTACTCTTCGAAGATCACGATGCCGGCTCCCTCGCTGAGGACAAAACCGTCACGTTGGGCGTCGAACGGACGACTGGCCCGAGCCGGTTCGCCGTTGCGGGTCGACAGGGCGTGCATGTTTTCGAAGGCGGCCAGTCCGACGCGAGTGATCGCCGCTTCGGACCCGCCGCTGATCACCACATCGCTCTCACCCAACCGGATGCTACGCATCGCCTCGCCCATCGCGTTGGTGGCGCTGGCGCATGCGGTGGCGATGGCGAAGTTGGGACCTTTGAACCCGTAACGAATCGACAGGTTTCCGCCGGCGGCGTTCAGCATCATCTTCGGGACCGTGAAGGGGCTGACCCGCCCAGGTCCCTTGGCGAGCATCCGCTCGATCTGGTTCTCGATCTCGGACAAGCCGCCGATGCCGGATCCCAAGATCACGCCACAACGGGTGAGGTCTGCCGATTCGAAATCGAGCCCCGAATCGGTGATCGCGTTCGCGCAGGCTCGCATCGCGAATTGGGTAAACCGATCGACGCGTTTCGCTTCTTTGGAGTCAGCAAAACCGACCAGGTCAAAGTCGGGAATGTCACCGCCGAAATGAACCCCGTAGCGGCTCGTGTCGAGCGTCGTGAGTTCATGGATGCCCGACTGCCCGGCCAGCAATTTCTGCCAGACCTCGGTCACACAATGTCCCAGTGCGGTGACAAGCCCCATGCCGGTAATCACAACACGTCGCTGATTCATGAGTGCAACCGATCTGACCGAAGTAAGGGATGAAAGATGAAAATCGAATGACGGAAAGGGCGCGGCGTTCGGCCGCGCCCCATTCCCCGCCAGCCTCCGCGAAACGCAGGAAAACGGGGTACCGCGTTGACCGAAATCGAGCGGACGAAGCCGCTCAGGATGCCAGTGATACGCGGTAGCATAGTTTCGAACCGATCGGCAAGCGGCAACACGCCCCAGAGGAAACGGCCGTGATCAGGTCCGAAGGCAGGGTCCCGAGCGTTTCGGTCCGAACTCGTGAGCTTTCGCAAGCAGACTGGTACGGACAAGGCAGCCTCAGATTAACGAAAAAATGCCGTCCCGCGAAACGGAATCGGCATTTTCAGTTGCTTCCCGAACGGACGATCGCGACTCAGGAGGGGTGGACGATCAGTCCGCGTCGGCACCGGTATTGGCAGCGATGTAATCGATCGCCTCACCGACCTTCTGAATTTTCTCGGCCGCATCATCCGGAATGTTGATGTCGAACTCCTCTTCGAGTTCCATGACCAATTCGACCGTATCGAGCGAGTCCGCGCCCAGGTCGTTCACGAAGGAAGTTTCGCGGGTGATCTTGTCCTTATCGACCCCCAATTGCTCCGCAACGATATCGACAACGCGGTCCTTGATTTCTTCGATCGATGGCATGGGCCTCTCCTGAGTATAAACAGTCGGATGGATTGTAAAGATTGGTGAAAACGGCCCGCAGTCGCAAGCCGCTCAAGCCGATCAACGCGACAACCCAAGGGCAGGCGCGGTCGCTTGGCGAGTTCGCGACGACCGGCAAGCGGTTGCCAGGTCGGCGCCATGGCGAAGGGAAAGATAGGTCAAACGGTTTCGGGCCGTCAATACGCTACCGTCACCGCGACGGATAAATAGGCTTAATTTGCAAACCCTTTCGCCAGCAAACGGGATCAGCCGAGCATCCCGCCGTCGACCACGAGCGTTTGGCCGGTGATGTAACTGGCAGCCGGGGAGGCCAAAAACAGGACGGCTGCGGCGACATCCTCGGGGCGTCCCACCCGTCCGGCCGGGATCCGCTTGCAAACCTCTTCCATAACGACCGGCCCGAGCTTGGCGGTCATTTCGCTTTCGATGAAGCCGGGGGCGACCGCATTGACGGTGATTTGCCGATTGGCAACTTCTTTGCTCAGCGTCCGAGTCAGGCCGATCATCCCCGCCTTGCTGGCGCTGTAATTCGCTTGTCCGGGGTTGCCGATCAACCCCGAAATGCTGGCCATGTTGACGATTCGCCCATATTTGGATCGACGCATCAGGTTGACTGCGGCCCGGCAACAGACGAAACAACTGGTCAGGTTCGTGGCGATCACGTCGTCCCATTCCTCGTCCGTCATGCCCCGCAGCAGCTTATCGCGGGTGATCCCGGCGTTGTTGATCAGGATGTCGAGCCGACCATGACGCTGGTGCACCGACTCGACCGCCGCGGCGGCCGCCGCCCGGTCGGTCACGTCACAGGAAACCGCTTCGGCGGTCCCTCCCGCGGCTTCGATCTCCGCGACCGTGTCGGCCAACTTCTCCACGTTTCGGGCAAGGCAAACGACTTTTGCCCCCGACATCCCCAGCGCGATCGCGACCGCCCTGCCAAGACCCTGGGAGCTTCCCGTGACGACGGCAACTTGGTCTGTCAAATCGACCTTGAGCGGTAATTCCATGAGATCACTTTGCTGAGTGTAAAGGGGTCCAGTCGGGCGGGTCGCCGTTTCGAATCAGGCCCGGACCTCGGTGCCATCGCCAAATCCGTCGACCGGTAACTTGCGGTTGATGCGTTTCAATGTCCCTCGCAGGACGCGGCCGGTGCCGATCTCAAAGAAGCCGTTGATGCCGGATCGGATCATCGCCTCCAGAGATTGCCCCCAAAGAACCGGGCCGACCAATTGGCGACTTAGCAGTTCGCGAAAGTCGGCCGCATCGGAATGCGGCTGGGCGTCGACGTTGCTGAAGACGGGCAATTGGAGCGGGGCGAATCGCGTCAGCTCCAACGCGCGACCTAGGTCCGCGGCCGCCGGAGACATCAAGGCGGTGTGGAACGCGCCGGCAACCGAAAGCGGGATCACCTTGGATGCCCCGGCTTCCATCGCCAACGGCTCCAAACGGCTCAAGGCAGTTCGGTGCCCAGAGACGGCGATGTTGCCTGGGCAGAGCAGGTTGGCCGGGACCAGCACCTCGTCGGGACCACGAGCCGCCTCACAAATCGCTTCGAGTGCGGCCAAATCAAGCCCCAGGACGCTGGCCATCCCGCTGTCGACCTGATCCGCGGCAGCCTGCATCGCTTGGCCACGACGCTGAACCAATCGCAAAGCGGATTCGAAATCGAGCCCACCGGCATAACAGATCGCCGAGTACTCACCCAGGCTCAACCCGGCCACGCCTCGGACTCGGGCGGTTTGATCCGGGAATTCGCCGCGGAAGACGGCAGCTGCCGCCATCGAGCAAACGAATAACGCCGGCTGGCTGAACTCGGTCGCGTCCAAGCGTTCGGCCGGACCCTCCAGCGACAACCGCAACAGATCATAGCCCAACAGTTCCGAAGCCTGATCGTACAACGATTTGGCGACCGGGAATTCGCGGACCAGCCAGCCACCCATTCCGACGGCCTGGGCCCCCTGGCCGGGAAATAACAGCCCGATCGAATCCGCTTCGACTGCCATGCCGCCTATTGCTCGCTCGACTCAACCAACGTGCGACCCATGTAATGGCCACACTTCGGGCAAATCGTGTGCGTCGGCACCGAAGAATTGCACTGAGGGCAGATGGCAAGTTGACGCTTCTTGAGATGGTCGTGCGACCGCCGCTTGCCGGTACGGCTATTGCTCTGTCTACGCTTGGGGACGGCCATGGCTCGTCAAGGGTTGAAAGGTGGCTGAGTCAATCGGGTCGCATAGGTTAGCGATCGTCGGTCTCGGAGTCAACTGACCCCGACCGCCAATTCGTGGGGCAGGATGCGGCGGTTAGGGGAACTTTCGGCCGCTAGGCGTCATCCAACGAGCACGGCGTTCGGAGACGGTCATGCAACCGTTACAGCCGTTATGGTCACCACCGAGACTCACGGTCACGGCAATTTTCATTGCTTAGCTTAGGTGCCCAATTAAACTGTAGCCGAGCGTTCATGTGTCACTCCAAGTTGCCCATCTTTTCTAAGCTCCCAAGTCATCCCGGTCGTTGACGGGCGGTGGGGGACCCGGTACGGGGTTCCTTAGCGTCCTTCGTATGACCGTCAGGGCCGGAGCTGCGATCGATTTTAACCGCCCCCGTGGCTCTCAAGAGGTTGGTGGATGTCCATCCGCAAATCGAAGTTTCGTCCCGATCCCGCCACAGACCCCCTTTCCGGTCTGAGCAAGTCGTCAGCCCCGGCGCGTCCGCGTCGGGGGGGGCGTCGCGTTGGCAAGCGGGGGCATCAGGGCCGCCGTACGCTGCTGGAAACCCTGGAATCTCGGCAATTGCTGGCCGGCCCGAATCTGGTCGGGATCCAGCCGAATCAGAACACGCTGTTGTTCGACGGGATCGAATTGAACAGCGCCCCGCGGGAGTTGGTGTTCCGATTCGATGATTCCGCGCCGATCGATCCGGCGACGTTGGACGGCATTCGGATCACTCGAGCCGGTGCGGACGGCGTTTTTGAGTCGGCGATCGCGACGAGCGACTTGGGCACGGGCAATCAGGTGCTGTTGGAATTCCGGGCGAAGCAACCTGGGACCGCGGGTGAGGGGCTGCAGGTCCGTTTCACCACCAGTTTTCGAACGGGTGGCGCACCGATCATCGCCGTCAACAACGGCGTGATCGACATCGATTTGAACAGCAACCCGGCTCGCCCGACGCAGGTCCGCGACCTGATCTTAGGTGTGGCGAATCATCCGGTCGCCGGCAACCTATTGGAGGTCTTTTCGGTCAGTGGGGCGACGTTGTTTCCCTTGGGAACGACCGTCCCGACCGGCACGTCGCTGACGCTCCTGGGGGCCAACGCTGCCGACGCGACATCCGATTTGGGGACCTCGGGCGAGGTCCGTGTGAGGTTCGTTTCGACCCAACCGGGTCCCGAAGGCCGGGCGACGCGGCTGGTGCTGGAGCGGGTCAACGCCGGCGGTCCGGCCAACCCGTTGATCCTGGTCAGCGGCAATCAGGTGACGGTGCGGATCAACAGCACCCCCGGATTCCAGACGACGACCGCCCAATTGATCGACGCGATCAACACGAACCCGGACGCCTCGCAGTTGGTCTTTGCCGTCCAAGAGGCGGGCTCGCCTGCGACGATCCTCGGCAATCGTCCCGGTTTCGCGCAAACGCTGCTGTTGACGGGCGCCAACGACATCTTGGTGGAACCGGGCTACATCGGTCTGGGTGATTCGCCCAACGAGGTCGTGTTCCGTTTTGCCGATAGCCTGCCTGACGACAAATACCAGATCGACATTTTCGGCAACGGGCCGACCGTTTTGGCGAACGTGTTGGGCGAACCGTTCAACGACGGCGTGAATTTCGGCAAGCAATTCAGCCTCAATTTGGGGCCCCGGGTGGCGGCGGTCGTCCCGGAGCCGATTCGGCGGGGGACCGGCAACAGCCTGAGCCCGGAAGTCGGCGTGATCGAGGTTCACTTCAGCGAGCGAATGAACCTGAACACGGTCGTGAACCGCAACTTTTATCAGCTCATTTTTACCAAAGACACGGCCTCGACCCTGGACGATGTGACGGTTCTGCCGACGAGCGTGACCTACAACCAGGCCACCAACATCGCCCGGTTGGTCTTCGACGGCCCGTTGGCCAGGTTGCCCAACCCGGCCGGCGGCTTCCTGACGGGTGCGGCGCGGCTGCGGATCGGCGATGCCCAAACGGTGCCGACGACGCCGCCGACGACGGTGCAGGTCAATACCGAGCCGGGCGACTCGTTCGCCACGGCATTCGCCTTGCCCAACTTGGGCACACCGAACTCCAGCGGCTTCCAGGCGATCCGGCTGGAAAGCGAGGTTCGCAACACGACCGATTTCGGCTTGCAATTCCCCGGCGGGCCCGACGCGCAAGGGGTTCGTCAGATCCGTCCCGAGGACCCCTCGCGGCTCGACCGCCCCGTGCCGCTCGACTTCTTTCGCCAAGGGGCGGATGACGTCAACGGGATCACGACGATCCAGTACAACTTCCCGTCGACCTTCCGCGGGGACGACCCGAGTCTGGCGGGGATCGACGACAGCAAGACGTACTTCAACCTGATCACCGCGCAGCAGCGGCAGCGGGTCCGCGAGGTGCTGTCGCTGTTCAGCGAGTACCTGGGGATCCAATTCGTCGAGGTCACTGGCGGGCCGACCCAGGACGCCTTCTTCTCGATCGCCGTCGGCGACCTGTACGGCGCCAACCCGTTGACGACCAGCGGCCCCGGCGGGCTGGCGATTGCGACCCGAGATCGGACCGGCAACGGGCTGAACGACTTGGTGGTGTTGGACTTCCAAGATTTCCAACAATCGACCGACGATCAGTTCGGCGGCCCGTTCTTTCGCGGCGCGATGTTGGCGATCGGCCAGGTGATCGGGTTCGGCTTCGCCGACAGCTTGCCGCAACCGGTGACGCAGAGCAGCGACTTCATTTTCAACCCCGGGACGAGCAACGAGCCGACCTACCCGAGCGTCTCGGACATCGTCAACGGCCAGTTCCTCTATCGCCCCGACAGCACGGACATCGACCTCTATCGGTTCCAGTTGACGGTGGCCTCGAAAGTCTCGATCCAGACCTTCGCCGAGCGCCTGCCCAACGCCAGCATGCTCGACACCCACCTGCGGCTGTACCAGAAGGACGTGCGGACGGGCGCGTTTGTCGAGATCGCTCAAAACGACGACTACTTCAGCAACGATTCGCTGATCGAACTCGACCTGCGGGCAGGCGAGTACATGGTCGGCGTCAGCGCCTCGGGCAACGACCGCTACGACCCGAACATTCCCGGCAGCGGGTTGGGTGGCCGCAGTGAAGGGGCTTACGAACTGCGGATCACGACTCAGGTCACGCCCCAGGCCGCGGCGAATCAGCGGCTGACCGACGCCACCGGTGTCGAGTTGGACGGCAACAACGACGGGACTCCTGGCGGCGTTTACGATTTCTGGTTCGTGCCGGCGGACCAGAGCAACACGCTGTACGTCGACAAGGCGGCGACCAGCCAGGGCAACGGCACGTTGGCCCAGCCCTTCCGAAATCTCAATTCCGCGATCGCGCAGGCGACCCCCGGGACGACGATCCGGATGGTCGCCAACGGCGGTGCGGACGGCAAAGTCGAAACCCCCGAAGACAACTTCAGCTACCAGATCGGGTTCAGCCCGACCGGGAACCCGTTGCCGGACGGCACGTCACTCAACGTCCCCCGCGGCGTGCGGTTGGTGATCGACGCCGGCGTCGTGATCAAGATGCGTCAGGCCCGGATCGGGGTCGGCAGCACGACCCCGTCGGTCGATCGTAGCGACTCGGCGATCCAGATTCTCGGCACCCCGGTGCTGATCGGTGCCGACGGTTTGGTCGCCCGCGACGCGGTCGGAGAACCGATCCCCGGCAGCGTGATCATCACCAGCTACAACGACACTTCGGCCGGACGTGGCAACGTCACCGGCACCCTCCCCCAGCCCCGTCCGGGGGATTGGGGCGGGATCGATTTGCGGAGCGACATCGATTTCTCCGATAGCGCCCGTCGCAACCGCGAGAACGAAGGGGTGTTCCTGAATCACATCCAATTCGCCGACCTCCGCTACGGCGGGGGCCAGGTGAGCGTCGACGGCCGGCAGGTGATCGTATCGCCGATCGACATGGCGTTGACCCGTGCGACGGTCACGAACAGCGTGATCACCCGCAGCGCCGACGCGGCGATCGCGGCGACCCCGGACACCTTCCGCGAAACCCGTTTCGACGAGGCGGCGTTCCAGCAGGCGGGGGCTTTCACGCCAGTGATTTCGCGGGTCGGCCCGGACATCCATGGCAACCGGATCGTCGACAACTCGATCAACGGCCTGTTCATCCGGATCACGACTCGCACCGGCGACACCCTGCAGCCGCTGACCACGTCGGCTCGGTTCGACGATACCGACATCGTTCACGTGTTAGCGGAAAACCTGGTCGTCCAGGGGAATCCCGGCGGCGGGATCGCCCCGGCCCAAGCGCCTTCGATGCTAGGCGTGCAGGCGGCAGCGGCGACGGGGATCGGCGAGGTTCCGGCTGGCGAGTACGTCTATCGGCTGACGTTCTCCTCGCCGACGACCGAAAGTGATGCCAGCACGACGACCCTGCCGGTGGTGTTGACCCAAGCCGGTGAAATTCGGCTGACCCAGTTGCCGACCGCGGCTGCGGGGAGCGGGTTCACCGCCCGGCGGCTGTATCGCGCGACGCTCGATGCCGACGGCCAGCCCGGCACGTTCCGGTTGGTCGCCACGCTGAACGCCACGAACGTGACCTACGTCGACCGTGCGGCCACGGGCACCGTCGCCTTGCCGCCGCAGGTTTTGCGGATCAATGCCCGGCCCGACGCCCGGTTGGCGATCGACCCCGGGACCGTGGTCAAACTCGGCGGGGCCCGTATCGACGTCACCTTCGGCGCCGACCTGATCGCGGAAGGGACGGCCGATGCCCCGGTCGTCTTTACCAGTTTGCAGGACCGCCGCTACGGCGCCGGCGGGACGTTCGAGACGAATAGCGTCAGTCAGACGACCGAGATTTTACCCGGGGATTGGGGCGGGCTTTACATCGGGCACACGTCCTCCGCGTCGCTGGACCATGCGGTCATCGCGGGCGGTGGCGGGACGACCCGGATTCCCGGCGGCTTCGCCTCGTTCAACGCGATCGAAGTCCATCAGGGGCAATTGCGGTTGGCCAACAGCCGCATGGAACTCAACGCCGACGGCCGCGGGTTCATCGACGGCAACCAGTTGGATCGCGCCGGTCGTGGCGAAAACGCCTCGGGCGGCCTGTTCGTCCGTGGGGCGCAGCCGATCGTCGTCAACAATACGATCGTCGACAGCGACGGGCCGGCCTTGACCTTCGACGTCAACAGCTTCGTTTGGCACGAGGTTGCCGACCCGGGTCGGGCGACCGGGATGCGCGACGCGGTGATCTCGACCGGCAACAGCGGCCCGTTGGTCTCGGGCAACCGCTTGGAAAACAACTCGCTCAACGGCATGGAAATCCGCGGCGGCCAGGTGGCCACGGAAGTCGTTTGGGACGATGTCGACATCGTACACATCGTCCGCGATACGATCGAAGTCCCCAACCAACACGTCTACGGCGGCCTGCGACTGGCCAGCGACAACCGCGGTTCATTGGTCGTCAAGTTCGGCAACACGAACGCCGTGCCGGCGACCGGGACCACGCCGGCGATCCCGGCCCGGGTCGCCGGGATCGTGGTCGGAGGCAGTTTGACGTCTGCGGCGGAGCAATTCGTCGACATCGCCGACCGGATCGGCGGTTCGCTGCAAGTCGTCGGGCACGCTGATTTTCCGGTGGTCCTGACGGCGCTCGCCGACGATTCCATCGGGGCCGGCTTCACCCCCTCCGGGTTGCCGCAAACGAATACGAACAATTCGGGCGAATTCGAGACCACCCTGCCGACCATCCCCCAGGTCGATCGTGGCAATCTGATTGACAACAACGTCCCGCGCGACGTCCCGGGCTTCTTTGAGGCGTTGATCGGCACGGGCAACGAGGTGCTGGTCAGCGGCGTGACGCTGCGGGACGGCACCGGCGTGCTGGTCGCGCAGGATTACATTTTCCAGTACTCGACCTTCGTCACCACGGCGACAGGGCCGGAACTGTTGGCGCTTACCCAGATCACGCAACAGCCGACGCTGATCGCCGCCGACACCGTCGAAAGCCGCGGGATTTTCGCGGGGCCCAACGGCGACGTGCAGTGGATCGCCACCAGCTTTTTCTTGGACGGCGTCCCGCAACTGTTCTCCAACCTGCAACTGGAATCGCTCGACGGCAACCCGTTGGGTGACATCCAGGTGGTCAGTTATCTCGACCAGGACGTGCCGGTGCTGACCGACAACATCCTGTACACCGTCGGCACGCCGGGGACGCCGGACTTCCGGGTGTTCACCGTCGACAACAACCGACGGATCGGCTTTTCACATGGCGGGTTCTACGTCCCCGACGGGTTCAACTTGGCCGGTGCGACCTATACCGGCTGGGCCGCCGATTCGTTCCCGCTGTTGCTTGGCGCGGTCGCCAACGGCACCCAGACCTTCTCGATCGACGGCGACATCAACCTGGCGAACCTGCCGGCCCAAGCCGACTTTTCTTTGGGTACGTTCTTCGGCCCCGAGGACGTGACCACGGCGTTCGCTTGGAACACCGACCCGACGGCGACCCAGGCCCGGATCACCAGCTTCCTGGAACTGCTGCCCGAAGACCCCAACGCCTCGGGCCCGCGGCCGGGCAGTTGGAACGGGATTCTGGTCCGCGAAGCGGCCGGTGACCGCAACGTGCTGATCACGACCGAGACCGAATCGCGGACAAACTCGCGATCCGATGCGAACTCGGTCCCCAGCCAGTCGCAATTCCTGGGCGAATTGGCTTCGGGCGAGGAAGCGGGAGACGAAAACCGTCGGCTGGGGTTCATCGTCGAGGGGACGATCCTGACCAACGACGACGTCGACGTCTTCTCGTTCATCGGCGAAGCCGGCACGCAGGTCTGGCTGGACATCGACCGGACGTCGCTGGGGACGAACCTGGTGCTGGAACTGATCGACACCAACGGCATGACGCTCGTCTTGTCCGACAGCTCGCTGTTGGAATCCCGCGGCGACATGCAGCGTTTGACGCCGGCCGGATCGTCGTTCGATCCCGCCAATGCCCGTTCGCTGAACGTGCTGCCGATCCCCGCCGGTTCGCCGACCTCGGCATACCAAGACGATTTCTCCGTCAACCCGAACGACCCCGGCATGCGGGTGATCCTGCCCGGATTGGCGGGCCAGCGAAACCTCTATCACGTTCGGGTGCGGAGCAGCAACGTGGTCGGCAGCGACCGTTCGCGGCTGCTCGATCCGGGTGCGGTCCGTGGCGGTTTGACCTCGGGCAGCTACCAGTTGCAGGTTCGGTTGCGCGAAGCCGACGAGACCCCCGGGACGCAGATCCGGTTTGCCGACGTGCGATTCGCGACGCATGGCGTCCAGGTTGTCGGCGGGCCGATCAACGGCCCGTTGGTGGGTGACGTCTCCGAGACGACCGGCCCGAACAACACGATCGCCGACGCCCAGCCGCTGGGGCTGTTCGAAGTCGGCATCAACCTTCAATCGGACGACGCGTCCGGACCGCTGAACAGCAACCGGCTGTCCAAGACGGTCGCCGGCTTCATCGATGCTGTCGATGACGTCGATTGGTACCGATTCGATATCCGCTATGAAAATCTGACGCGCGACGACGCCAGCATGTTCTTGGCGACGATCTTCGACCTCGATTACGCGGACGGTTTCGCCCGTGGCGATTTGGCGATCCACGTCTTCAACGAAGCGGGCCAATTGGTCTTGCGGGGGACGGACAGCAACGTCGCCGACGACCAACCGACCGGCGTCTCGGGTGCCGACAACACCGACCTGAACCGCGGCTCGGCCGGCTCGCTCGATCCTTACATCGGCGTGGCCGAATTGCCCGAAGGCCGGTACTTCGTCGCGATTTCGAACCAGAGCCAAATCCCCGCGCAGCTCGATCAGTTCTCGCTCGTCAGCCCGACCAACCCGCTGCTGCGGCTGGAACCGATCGACGCGATCATCCGGATCGTCGAAGATCGCATCGGCGACCCGCAGATCAGCGGCGCCGTGGCCCCGATGATGCCGCGGCTGTTCGATCCCCAAGCGGCCGTCGTGCCGCTGGAACTTCGCGACCTGGTGATGTACTCGATCACCGGTGGCGGCACCGTGCGGTTGCTGAACCCGTTCACGGGTCAAAATTACGGCGCCTTGAACGAGCCTGAGGTCAGTTTCCTCGACATGGCGTTCCTGCCCAACGGCGAACTGTTCGCGTACAGCGTGAACGGGGCGAACGGGGCTGACGACGGCGACGTCTCCTACAATTACTTCCGGATCAGCAGCGAAACCGGGGCGCTGACGAACCTCGGTTTGTCGGGCATGCAGACGTTCCACCTGATCCCCAACCCGAATGCCGGGCAAGCCGGCCAGCCGCCGTTCATCGTCGAGGACAGCGACGACGGGTTCAACGTCCAGGCGATGACCTTTGTCGACAACTTCAACGGGTTGGTCGTCGGAAATCGTCCGTTCCAGCGTGCCCAGTTGACCCCCGCTGCGAACGCCTACTCGCAGAACATCATTTACCGCTTCGAGCCCCAGACTGGCCAGTTCACCAGCCTTCCGCGGGCGAACCGGGTCAATGAGGCGCGAGCCTTGGGGGCCGGGACCCAGGTCGTCGAACGGGGTTACATCGAAACCGGACCGGGATTCAATCCGGACGGCACGCCGCGGCAGGCGGTCAGCAACCAGTTGGTCGTCCCGGCGGCGGTTCGCGTCAACCCGAACGGCACGACGACCCCGTTGATCCAGGACGGCAGCGTGATCACGCTGCAAAGCGGGCTGCAATCGTTCCGGCTGGAAATGGACTCGGGCCCGATGCTCGAGTTCAACACCGATCCGGTGGCGGGCAATTTCGCTCGTGAATTATTCGGCACGCAGCCCGTTCGGTTCTCGCTCACCGACAGCGGCGTGACGACCGTTTATGAACTCGATTCCGGCCCCGTGATCGTGATCAACGCGGCCCAGATCGTCGACGGGGCCAACGTCCGCATCACCGACGCCAACGGCGTGATGCGGGTCTTTGAGTTCAATTCGAACGGCGTCCTCAACAACCCGGCCGCGGTCAGCGTCGATTACATTCCCGGCCAGACCAACATCCAGTTGGCGGCAGCCTTGGCGGCCGCGATCAACAACGCGGGGATGGCCGCGCAAGGCTTTGCTACGCCCGGCCAAGGCCGTGTCGACCTGGTAGGCGATTCGACCACCGCCCCGCCGATGGTGTTCGGCTCGGGGCTGTCGGTCGTCGGTGCCGCCGGTTCGACCGATCCCAACGTGGTGCTGATCCCGATCCGCGAAAACTTCACCGGTGCCGAATTGGCGGAAGCGATCGCCGCGGCGACGGGCGGCTCCGTCGGCGGCAATCGGGTCAACTGGCGAAACGTGACGGTCGTCAACATCACCAACTTGTCGGCGATCAACGTCGCCCAACAGGTCGGCACGACGGGTGTCGCGAGCGGCAACGTGGCGGTGCGATTCTTGGCTGGCGACACGGCCGGGACGATCGCCGAGCGGATCGCGCAGGTCGTCAACACGAACCCGACGCTGCAAGCGGCCGGCATCGGCGTGACCGTCAACGGCAACACCCTGGTGTTCGAGAACGCCCTGTTGAACGCCGGCAACAACACGGTGGCCGCCAACTTCACCGTCGCGGGCGTACCGCCCGGGGGCACGGTCACCGGCATCTCGATGGTCGGCCAGACGCTCTACGCGGTCTCGACGGCCGGCGGTTTGTATGCGGTCGGCAACCCGTTGATCGGGAATTCCTTCGCCGCGGTGCCCGGCCAGATCGGCACGTACATCTCGACGGCCACCGACCTGGTGGGGTTGAACTTCTCCGGATTGACGACCGGACCGACGAACGTCCCCGGCTTGCTCGATGCCGCCGGGAACCCGCTGCTGTTCGGCTCGGCGAGCGGTCCGACAGGGACTCGCCTGTACGCGTTCGACACGCTCGGACGGCTGCAGCCGGTCTTCGCCGGCGGCGCCACCAGTGTCCAGATCGCGGGCGGGGTCTCCGGGATCGACCTCAGCACGCTCGACTTCAACCTCTGGCACGTCACCGGACGGCGGGCTTTAGACGAGGGCCACGGGATCGGGGTGCGGTACAACGACGTCTCCGAGACCCCGACGCGGGTCCCCGGCGGCAGCAGTTTCTACTTCGGGGCCGAACCGCTCGACCCACGTATCCCGATCAACCCTGATCAATCGCCGTTCGCCGTCCCGCGGCAAGACGGCCAACCGGTCGAGGGCACCTACAACTTCCCCGGCGGCGCGAAGGGGGCTTTGGAAAGCTTGCCGTTCAGCCTGGCGGGGTATTCCTCGGCCGACCTGCCGACGCTGTACTTCAACTACTTCCTGGAGACCGACGGCGTCGACGGGTTGATCGAATCGGACAACCTGGGGACGTTCGGTCGCGACCAGGACGCGTTCCGCGTGTTCGTCGTCGACGAGCGAGGGGTCAGCTACCAGTTGGCCACCAACAACTTGGCGACTTCCACACTGCCGGGCTACTCCGACGAGTTCGACAACCCGGGGTTGTCGGCCAACCCGTTGCTCAGGTCGACCTATTCGCCGGACGGTTCGATCCAGGTCCAGCCACTGTTCGACAACACGGAAACCTGGCGTCAGGCACGCATTTCGTTGTCCGATTTCGCCGGCCAGGAGAACCTGCGGCTACGGTTGGAATTCAGCACCAGCGGCTCGTTCTCGGACGGTTCGCCAGGGCTACGGGTCGTGTCCGCCGACCAGTTGGTCGACGGGGCCAGGTTCGTCGTCGGGGGCCAGACCTTCGAAATCGATCTGGGCGCGACGCTGCTGACCCCGGCCGGTTCGCAGATCGCGGCCTACTACGCCTTGGCCCCGGCCGACCCGCTGCACCGCGTGACGGTTGACGTCGGCGGCGTGACCTACGTGCTCAATGACGGCACTCGCAGTGTCGGACCGGACGAGGTCAACGTGCCGCTGCTGCAAACCGGTGACGGGCCGGTGGCGACGCTGACGGCCGAAACGATCGCGGGCCGTTTGGCCGAAGCGATCCGGACCAACGGGCTGCCGACCCAAATCGTGCCGTTCAACTTCAACGTCAGCGGCAATGACGAATTGTCGACCGCCGCGCGGCTGCCGCGCGTCAACGGTGACGTGTTGTTCAGCGGCGGTGGCATGCTCAACACCGCCTTGGACGTCGACCTGTTCCGGATCGACCTGCCCGCCGGGGCGACCCTGCGAGCCGGGATGACCGCGGGTACGGTGCCGTTCCTGCCCAACGTGCGGATCTTCGATCTGGCTGGGAACGAATTGGCCGATGGCACCGGCGAAGCCCTCTTCACGACCGACACCGCTCGCAGCGTCGTGATCGGGTTCAGCAGCGGTGCGAACATCGATTACAACCCCGGGGTTGCCGGAACCGGCACGCCCGGTGTCGCCGGCAACTACACGGCGGAGGTCGAAGTGACCGCCGACTTGCGGGTGATCCAGACCGGCGTCCGGCTGAACTTGACCGGCGGCGTGTCGGCTGCGACCGGCCCCGACGGCTTGGTCGGCGTCACCGGGCAACCGGGCGTGGCGATGGGCCTCCCGGTCGTGCTGGACGCCTCGATGTCCTCGGTCGAGGTCGCCTTGGAAATCCAACGGGCGATCGCGAATCGGTTCTCCCGCGGGGTCCTGTCTGCCTACCCGATCGTCAACAACCAGATCACGTTGACCGGACTGACCATTCAGGAAATCGGACCGTTTGCTCGGACCGGCCTCGCGACGGGCGATCGTTTCGGCAACAACGGGGTCCAAATGGCTCGGGCCAACGCCTTCGAAGGCGTCTACGTCGACGACTTCATCATCGGTTTCGCGGAACGGGGCGAGATGGCCTTCAACGCGACCGGCGTCGCCGATTTCATCGCCGACCCGAACCCGGCGCCGGGCGTCACCGCGCGGCCGACGACGGGCAGTTACCAACTCGAGATCCGCGACGCGAGCGAGTACCTGAACAGCCTGACGACGGAATCGTTCCGCGGGTTTGATACGAACGCCCGCTTGGCCGAAGGCGTCGCGATCACGGCCTTGCCCGCCGGCCAAGTGATCGATGGGGCGACTTTCCAACTGACCGACGGGGTCACCACGATCACGTTCGAAATGGATTTGGTCGACGCCGATGGCAACAGCGACGGCGTCCGAGATGGCCGGGTCCGCGTCCCGTTCCCCGCCGCGAGCACGCTGCCGCCGGGACGAGACGGTAGCATCGAAGTGGCGGACGCGATCGCCGAGGCGATCAACAGCCCCACCGTTCGTGGGCTGATCGACGTCGCCGCGGTGGCGGTCGACGGGATCGACACCCGCGGCAACAACCGGCTGAATCTGTTCGGCGACGTGATCGTCCTGAATTTCGCCGGCGTCCTGTCCGACGTCACCCGATCGGAACTGCGTGGCGACCAGAACCGCGACCGCACCGGCCAAGGCGTGATCCTGATCGAAAACAGTCGGTTTTCATACAACAGCGAAGCGGGCATCCAAATCACTCGCGACGCGACTTCGGCGTCGCGGGGACCGGACGCGATCGTCCAGACGCCGACGGTGCTGACCCATCCCCGCAACCTGGTTGCGCTGAACACGCTGAATCAGATCCCGGGGGTGGTGGTCCAAAGCAACGTGTTGGCGTTCAACACCGTGACGGGGATCGAGATCATCGGGTTGGCCAACAACGGCTTGACCGTCCCGCCGGTCGGCTTCGATAAGATCCTCAACAACACGGTCTTCGGCGGCTTCATCCGGCCGGCCGCGGCCCCGGAACCGGCAGAGTTCTCGGGCGTGCTGTTCCCGGCTGGCGAACTGTCGTTCGCCGACGCGGTCGTCAGCTTTGCTCCCGGCCCGGGGGTTTCGCCCGGCTTCAACAACCCGCAGCGGGCGCTCGGCCCGCCGCAGCTAGTCGGCCGGGGTGACGAACCGCTGACCGGTGATTTCACCACATCTTTGGGACGGGGTGGCGTGCTGACGCTCGCCTTCACCGAAAACTTCTTGACCGGCAGCGGCGACGCACGGCCCGACCTGGCGGTGTTCGAAGTCGGCGAGATCGAATCGGTCCGGGTGGAAATCAGTCGCGACGGCGTCACGTTCTTCGACGTCGGCGTGGTCGGCGGGATCACCAACACGATCGACATCGATGCCTTCGGCTTCGGACCCCAGGACCGCTTCAGTTTCGTGCGGTTGACCGACCTGCGACAGGGGACGGCGTTGTCCGGTCCGGTGGGTGCCGACATCGACGCGGTCGGGGCGATCTCGACCGTGCCGCGAGACGTCTACGTGGCCGGCGGTGAAGGGATCTCGGTGCGGCAGAACGCTGCCCCGACGTTGCTGAACAACGTCTTGGCCAACAACCAGACCGGATTGGTCGTCGATACGGACAGCCTGTTGAGCGTCGTCGGCGGAACGACCTATTATCGCAACTCCACGAACGTGAACAGCACCCAGTCCAACCCGCTGGGATTGTTCAACCAGGTCCTGTCGGACTCGCTCGACCTGTTCGTCGACCCGCTGAGGCTGTCGTTCACGCCCCGCGCCGGAACGCCGATCATCGACAGTTCGATCGACTCGTTGGAAGACCGGGTCTCGATCGCGACGGTCAAGAACGCGATCGGGATTCCGCCCTCGCCGATCATCGCTCCGCGGTTCGACGCCAACGGCCAGTTGCGTGTCGATGATCCGACCGTCGCCTCCCCGATCGGGATCGGCGAACAGGTCTTCAAGGATCGTGGTGGTGAGGAACGGGCCGACCAGGTAGGGCCACGGGCGATCCTGATTTCGCCCCGCGCCGACGACCTGGGTACCGGATCGGGCCAAGTCGAAACCGCGCTCGGGACGATCTACGATTCGTTCGACATCCAGCTGATCGACGGCATCGGTCCGGTCGATCCGACCCCCGGGTCGGGGATCGATGATTCCAGCGTGACGTCGGACGGCTTGCTGCTAACCCGCGACGGCGTGCCGTTGGTCGAAGGCCGCGATTACCGGTTCGGCTACGACGCCTCGAGCAACACGATTCGGCTGACCCCGATCGCGGGCATCTGGCAGAACAACTCCGTCTACGTGGCGCGGTTGCTCGACTCGACCGACGCGGTCCTGCGGATGTTACCCGGGGCGAGCTATGTCGACGGGGCGACCACCACGCTGCTGACGCTGACCAACAACCTCGTCACGCTCGAAGCCGAAACCGGCATCTCGATCGACGTGAACACGCTCCCCGCGTTCGGCAACTTCGACGCACAGGGCCTGCGGGTATTCGACGGCAACTTCGCCTTGTCGTTCGAACTCGACACGGACGGGTTCGTCCGAGGCGACACGCTCCCGGTCGTGATCCCGACGACGGCGACCTCGGAACAGATCGCGACGGCCCTGGCGGCCGCGATCAACGGCACGGCGCTCAACCTCACCGCCCGGGCGCTCGGAACCCGCATCCAGCTGCTGGGCCCCTCGTCACTGACCACCGTCACGTCGCTGCTCGATGCGCCTCAGATCTTCCAGGTCAGTGGCGAGATCGGCACCCAGGTCGGTTTCGGCATCGGCGTCCCGAGCGAAAACGGACTCTTGGCACCGAGCGTCACCGACGGCCAGGTGTTCCGCATCCTGCGGGGGGCCAGTCTCGTCCGGACCTTCGAAATCGACTTCGGCAACGGCACCTTCACGCCGGGCGCGATCCCGGTCTTGGTCGGGGCAAACCCCTCGGTCGATGCCGTCGCGGACGCCCTCGTTCGGGCGATCGGCGGGGCGGGATTGGGGCTCGATCCGGTCAACGTGGGTCAAGGCCGTGTGACGTTGGGCGGCGACGCGAATTACGCCCTCGACCTGGCCAACACGGGACTGTTCCCGCTCGGCGTCGCCGGACAACCGGCAACCATCCCGGTCGTGATCCCGATCGACGCGACGGCGGAAGAGGTCGCCGAAATTTACGGCACCGCCATCATCGGGTCCGGCATCCCCGGCGTCACGTTTGCCACCGTCGGCGACCGTTTGGTGCTGGACGGGGTGGCCGGTGCTTCGGGCACCGGGGCGATCGCTTCACCGGTCGTTCGCGACCGCGTCGGCAACCTGCTGCAGAGCAACCGCGAGGGCGGGGTGACCGAATTGACCGTCTTTGTCGGTGGCGGGTTTAACTTCGGCAACGCACCGGCATCCTACGGCACGCTGCTGGCTGACAACGGGGCTCGTCACCGGGTTGACAGCGGCTTTTCGCTCGGGCCGACCGTCTCGCCCGACGCCGACGCGATCATTCCCGAAGGCTCGTCGAACGACGGGGTCTTCCAAGTCGGTACCGCTTCCCCCGGATTCCCTGCCCAATTCACGATCGACGTGCGATCGGACGGACGGCCGTTCTACGTCGACGCCTGGATCGATTGGAACGGCAACGGCACGTTCGACGCCAACGAGGTCACGCGATTCAAGTCGGCCAACGCGCCGGGCAATTTCGCGATCCTCGGAACCGGCGTCAACTTCGTATCGCTCCAGGTCCCGGCCGGCACGGTCAGCGGTTCGACCTGGGGTCGGTTCCGGCTAAGCGAAACGATCGGCTTGGGGCCGATCGGCCAGGCCGAGAGCGGCGAGGTCGAGGACATCAGGGTGATCGTCCAAGCCAACCCGTTCCAGAATCCGTTGAACCGATTCGACGTCAATCAGAGCGGCACGGTAACCCCGCTGGACGCGTTGAACATCCTGAATTTGCTGGCGACCTACGTCAATCAGGGAAATCAACTGCCGATCCCGCTCAACCCGCCACCGAGTTCGCTGCCCGACTTGGTCAGCGGCCGGTTCCTGCCGGACGTCAACGGCAGCGGTGCGATCGAACCGATCGACGCGCTGTTGGTCATCAACGAGATCGCTCGGGATCGGTTGTCAGGGGAAGGCGAAGGGGAAGTGAGCCTCGCGTTGGCGGCCGGTTCGAACGACGCCGGCTCCTTCGTCCGACTCGATAACGGGCTGTTCGCCTCGCCGCTGACCGCAGCGACCCAATCGGGTTTGCCCGCGGTTGAGCGACCGGAATCGCTGCCCGAGTCGGGGCAGGACACCCCGCAGGAACCGGTCAGCTCGTCGCCGTCCCGCTCCGCAGCGGTGTCGGTCTTTGACTCGCCGGAACTGATCAGCCTCGACGACATCCTCGATGACCTGGCCGTTGACCAGCGGAACGAAGGGAGCGATGAATCGGTCGATGCGGTCTTCGCGGGACTCGGTTTGGGATGGTGAGCGGTTCCCGCGAAGGGCGCGTGTGGACGAGGCCTTCGCGGGGCCGCGTGAACCGGTTGACTTGGCAGATCGTAACGATTTTGCCAGGTCGACCTGAGTCGGGAATGTTTTTGGCGGTCGTGGCGTCCAATCGGATAGGAGATCGGGCGTCTCGGCGCCCGATAACCGTTAAGGAGCGGCTGTTGCCGACTCCCGTTTGTTCTGTCCAGCTACCCGCATCGCCATGCTCGGATTCGTCTCGACCATCCGCCGATCGGTCACGCCGCGCCGCCGGCGGGCTATCGGTTTGGAAACGCTCGAGCCGCGAAACCTGCTGACGGGCTTGCCGCTGGGGGCGTCGCCGGCCGATACGGCCGAGTTCATGATCGGCCGGGTTGCCGTCGTGCCCGTCTTGATGGAAAGCAACGGGGAGTTCGATCCGAGCACCGAGGACTGGACCCCCGATTTGATCCAAGGCGTCCTCGATAAGGTGTACGAGGGGGTGCAGTGGTGGACGGAGGCCTTGGATCGGCTCGGCACGGCCCATTCGCTCGAATTCGTCGTGGACGATCGGTTCGCCGTCAACCCGGTGCCGACCCCGTACGAGCCGATCACCAGGACCAGCCAGCAACATGCCTGGTTCGTCAACGAGTTCTTGCAGGAGCAGGGTTTCGGGGGACTCGGGTCGCTGGAAAATTCCGTCCGGGCTTTCAACCACGACGCCCGGCTGCGGCACGGTACCGATTGGGCGTTCACGATTTTCGTCGTCAATTCGACCAACGACGAGGACGGCCGGTTCGCCGCCGGGGGAGAATTCAGCCAGGCGTTCGCCTACCCGGGCGGGATGTACATCGTGATGCCGTCGACGCGGCCTGCCAGCACGGTCACTCACGAGATCGGGCACATGTTTTGGGCGCGGGACGAATACCCGGGCGGCGGCTCGTGGACCGATCGGCGCGGTTACTACAACGCCCAAAATCTGAACGCCGCCGACAACCCGACCGCGGGCTGGGTTCAGGAACCGAGCATCATGCGGGCCGGCACCCCGCTGGAAGTCTCCTACGCGAATCACTACCTGCCCGAATCGACTCGGGCGATGATCGGTTGGCGGGACACGAACGGGAACGGGATTTTCGACGTTGCCGACGTGCCGCTCCACCTCGAGGGGATCGGTTGGCACGACCCGATCACGGCGACCTTTCGGTTCGACGGGTTCGCCACCGCCGTCGCGCTGCCGAACCGAAACAGTTCCGGGCTGCAAAATGACATCACCTTGAATCGGGTCGATCGAGTCGAATACCGATTGGACGATGGGGTGTGGCAAACGGCAGTCACCGTGGATGCCCAGCAGGGGCCGGTCGCGTTCGAATTGACCCTGGGAGATTTTTCGAACTTGGAACTGCGGGCGATCGATGACCGGATCGGCGTCACCAGCCCGATCTTCGCGATGAGCGAAGGCCAACCTCTGGTCGCCGGCGCGGCGGTCGCGGGGGTGGCGTTCCAGCGTTTGCCCGGTGAGGGCGAATCGCCGGGGGCGGCCGTGCCGACGGGAGGGATCACCGCGATCATGACGCGCCTCGATGGGCCCCAACCGCTGTCCGGTGCGATCGCGCCGAACGATTTTCCGGTTTCACAACCGCTGTCGGCCGCGGGCGTCGAATTGTTCGCCTTGGGCGCGATGCTGCAACCCGAAGTCGCCTCGGTACCCTCGCTCACCGCGCCCGGATCACGCCTGTTGGGTTACTACCACGACCTGTGGGGGAGCTGGCAGTCGGTTTGGGGTCAGGAACAGGCGCTCTTGATCCGTTTCGACACGCCTGTCGGTGAAGTCCAACTCGACGCGGTCAGCCAGGGGGGACGGGTCGCCTACGGCCGTATCGAAGCCTTCGATGAGCAGGGAAATCGGATCACCCGGGCGACTTCGAGCGGCTTGACCGTCAGTCAGTCCGAAACGCTGACCGTTCGAGACGACGCGGCTAGGATCAAGTCGATCCGCGCCTTCGGCCATGCCCGGACGGTCATCGGCTTCGACAACCTCCGCTACGGCGCAGGTACGCAGGTGACCACTGCCGCTGACGGCCTGTTCCGGTTCGCGGGGCTTCCGGACGGGGATTACCGATTGGAGGTGACCGCCGAGCGAGCGATTTATCAGTCCGCAGTATCCGACCGCGTGATCGAAGTTCGAGCCGGTGCCGTCACACCGATCGTCGCCGAGTTCCTGCGGGTTCGCAGTCCCTGGAACAACCCCAGCGACCCCTTTGACGTGAACGACGACGGTGAGGTCACGCCACTCGACGCCCTGGTCGTGCTCAACGAGATCGCTCGCAACGGCAGCCGCATCCTCGGTACTTCCGCACCCATCACCCCTTTCATCGACACGAACGACGACGGTGAGGTCACGCCGCTCGACGCCTTGATCGTGCTCAACGAGATCGCTCGACGTAACCGGATCGGCGTCGGGGAAGGCGAATCGGTCGGGCGGGCTGCCGACGCCGCGCTGGCAGGCTGGTTCCCGGAACGGGAAACCGATGGGACGTCTGATTACCCAGCCGATCTTCCGAGCCGATTATTTTGATTTTGCGGCCGCCGGAGGAACCGAGTGCCGGTCGGCGGCGTCCAAATCGGAACGCTCGGAAACGGACATCCACCAATTGTCGGCATTCGCGTTGATAAGATGGATCGATTGGCTAATATAGGAAAAACATTGGCGTCAGCATGCTTCTCGGTTCGATCCTAGTGCAGGGTCGGGTTTCGGGGGCCTTCGAGGACGCTGCGGAGATTCGGTAGCACTACCGGTCCTCATTTTGATTCGGCTTTTGGTCGCTTTTCTGATCCTGGTTTATCGATTCGCGACGACGAAACTTCCCACTTTGGTGGCTCAATCCCTGGGATAGGCGATGAAACAGTTAGTAAAACTTTTCGGACATCAGACGCGGGAACGGATCAGCCGCAAGAATCGACGTCCGTTGAGGAACGAGCTTCTGGAGCAGCGGCAACTGTTGGCGGGAGACATTCTGGTCGCCCACAACTACACGATCCCGGAGGACGTCAACGGCGACTGGAAGGTGACGCCTCTCGACGCGTTGTTGGTGCTGAATCACATCGCCCGTGAAAATTCGCCAACGAGCCTGGAGGGGATGACCCGGGGCGACTTGCCGAACCATCTCGACGTGACCGGTGACAACGAGGTCACGCCGCTGGACGCGTTGTTGGTGCTGAATCGGATCGCCCGCGGAGAGGCGGAGAGCCCCCCGCTGATCGAGTTGGAGCTCAACCCGCGAACGGCGGAAGACGGGAGTTTTGGCGCGGCCTTCAATGCGGCGAACCGCGAGCTGATCGTGGACATCGGCCAGGCCTTCAATTTGGAAGTGCTTTACCGCGACCTGCGGACGCCCGACGATGCCCGGATCGGCGCCTTCACGATGTTCGCGAACATCGCCAGCAACCAGATTCCGGAGGGGATTTTTGAGCCCGTCTTGGGTGAAATGCAACTCGTCGAACTGTCGGCCTCGTTCTCCGGCACGCGGGGCGGCTCGATCGACTTCTCCTTCCCCGACCGACCGGGCGAAGTTTACACGCGGACCGTGACGGGCACCGGCATCACCAACATCGTTCGCGATGCCTACAACCATTTCGGCTATGACGACATCGAGGTCCGCGCGATCCCGCGAAGCTCGTCGGCGGTACCGCCCGACCCGTACCTGTTCCAGGTCCGGTTCGACAACTTCACCTACGCCGATCGAGACATCCCGAACATCATCGTCACGCCGAGGGTGACCGACATCGACGGGCAGCCGATCGCGGTCGCCGCGACGACGCGAGACCTGAAGCCCCGCTTGGACGACGGTTCGGCCAATCCTGCTTTGGTGCGGGAAAGCTTGAACTTCGAAAGTCGCACGTTGCCGATTCCGAATCTGAAGTTTTACGGCCAATTGGTCTACGGCGGCACCTTCGACCCGACCGTCGGCTTCCTCAACGTCGGCGGCGTCGCGGACGCGTTGGTCGGTGGCTGGAGCGGGTATCAATTGAACCTCGGCCAGGACCTGCCGAACCCGTTTGACGCTTTCAGCGTTCCCGTCCGCGTCAACCAAGTGATCGACGGGCTGGAGTTTTACGTGCAACCGCCGACCAACACGTCCTCTTTGATCACGTTGTTCGGATCGGACGACCCCCTGCCCGACGATCTGATCCAGATCAACCGAAGCGGCAACGGCTCGATCTTCGTGATGGCCGAATCGCCGACCGGCGTGCCGATCACGGTTCAAGCGATGAACGCATCACGGAACGTGCCCGCCAACGGTTCGGGGACCGAAATACCGCTGGCCGACTTGATTGTGATCACCGGCGGCAACGAGGAGCCCTCGATCGAAATCTTTGACCAACCCGAAAAGGGGTACTTGGAAATCGATGGCACGAACGTGACCTACATCCCCTTTGCCGGGGAGACGGGCGAAGATTCGTTCGGTTACATCGCGATCGTCAACGGCATTCGTGGATATGGCCGTATCGACGTTTCCTTGATCGATTCCGCGACGGTGGTCGCCCAAAACGGATCGCTCAGCACGTTCGAAAACGGCCTCCCGGTATCGCTGAACCTGAACACGCTGATCAGCACCATCCCGGCTGGCACGGCGGTCACGATCGAATTGGTGGAAGGCTCGGGCCCCGCCTTCGGGACCGTGCAATTGGCTGCCAACGGCGTCGTCACCTACACCCCGCCGGCCGATCAGACCGGCACCACTTCGTTCCGCTACAGCGCCACGACCTCCGGTCCCGAACCGGCCTCGGACGAAGGTGTGATCTCCGTCACGGTGAACCCCGAGATCACCCTGGTCGCGGACGACGCCGATTACGACGCGGTCCAGTCCGGTCCGTTGATCGTGATCGATCTGATCGGCGACGGCTTGGTCCAGACCACGGGCGTCCCCGACGGGGTCAACGTCGCGTTCAGCATCGACAGCAGCGGCACGCAGGGGACCGTGATGTTGAACAACGGCGTGATCACCTACGACCCGCCCGATGCCCGCTTCACTTCCGACAGTTTCTCCTACACCGCGACGATCCCCGCGATCCCGGGGTTTGCCGGACTGAGCCAATCGGGGACGATTTCGATCACCGAGATCGCGTCGCTGACCGCCCGCAACCAATCGTTGACGATCCTGGCCGGCGATGACCCTCGGGACATCGATTTGGCCGCGTTGGTGACCGTCACCGGCACCGACGACACGCCGACCTTCGAAATCATCACGACCTCGCCACCACTCGCCGCGCCGCTCCAAGGGACGGCCGATCTGGACGGCAGCGTCGTCACTTACGAACCTCCCGCGACCGAGTTCGGCACGACCTTGTTCACCTACCGGGTGACGGTGGCCGGATTGGAAGCCGTCGGCACGATCACGATCTCCGAAGGGGTTTCGATCGAAACCGGCCCCGGCAGCCTGATCTCGTTCCCGGGCGGTCCGCCCGTTCAGATCGACTTGAAGCCGTTGGTGACGATCGCCGGCAGCGAGGAAGCACCGACCTTTGGCATCGGCACGATGCCTTCGGTCGGCACCGCCCAGGTCAATCCCGTTACCGGGATCTTGACTTACACGCCGCCCCAAAGCGGTTCGTTCGCGGAATTGACCTTCACCTACTCGGTCACGGTCGATGACGTCACCGAATTGGGGACGATCAACGTTACCGAACTGACGGTCAACGCCCCGAATCGAACCCTGTCGGTCGCCGAACAGCCGGTGAGTGGTGGCCAACCGAACTCCGCGACGATCGCGTTGACCGCGACGGTGTCGGTCGACCTGCCGGTCGGCTTCAGCATTGTGACCAACGGTTCATTGGGGACGGCGACGATCCAAGGCGATCAGTTGACCTACACCCCCAGCGCGTTCAACCTGAATCAGACGCAGTTCACGGACACCCTCGTCTACCGGGCCACCGTCAACGGTGTGTCCGATACCGGAACCGTCACGGTGACGATCAACCCGATCGTCTTGCCGCCGGTTGCCAACCCGGACACGATCCGCGTCACGGCAAACATCGCGACGACCTTCCCGGCATCGCGGCTACTTGGTAACGACGAACCGGCGCGGCCGTTCAGCGGCGAACCGATCTTGATCACCGCTTTCCCGTCGACGACGCAAGCCGGCGGCACGTTGGTACGCAACGGCGATGGCAGCTTCACCTACACGCCGCCCGCGGGTGTGTCGGAGGGGACGGACCAGTTCCAGTACACGATCACCAGCAACGGGTTGACCGCTGTCGGCGTCGTGACGCTCGACATCCAGCCGTTCACCCCGTCGACGATTTCCGGATCGATCTTCACCGATTACATCGAAAGTCTCGCCAGGCCGGTGCGAAACGGCGTTCAAGACGCGAACGAACCTTCGGTCGGCGGCGTTCCGGTGCGATTGACCAGTCCGGCGGACAGCAACCTGTTCGAAGAAAACATCGACATCGTGATGCTGACCAATTCGGACGGTCAGTACGCGTTCCGTGATCTTCCGCCGGGCACCTACCAGGTGACGTTTGAGGTGCCCAACGTGCTGATCTTCGGTCAGCGGGTCGATTCGAGCGGCACCTCTTCGGGCGGCACGTCGACGAGCTTTCAGGTCGTGATCGGTCCGGATGGGGGCGTGCAGGCTTCCGGCTTGAACTTCACCGTGCTGGGACGGACCGGTTTGGCCTCCGGATCGGGCGCCCTGTTGGCTTCGGACTACGCCGCTACCAACTCGAGCTGGCCGCCGAACGCGAACAACCCGGACTTCGGGCTGGCGACGATGATCGTCAACCCGAGCAGCGGCCAACAGCAGTTGTTCGAATTGACGACCGGATTCGACAACGTCCTGTTCGCGGAGATCGCCATCGGTCAGGGCGGTGGCACGGCGCTGCTGACGCTGATCCTCGACGACGGTTCCGACCCCAAGACCTATTTCCTGTCGCGGGACAACGGTGACTTCATGCTCAGCTCCAATCGGGCTGTCGTGAAGGTCCTGAGGAACTACCAATCGATGACGCCACTCGAGGCACACTCCGATTGGGAAACGATCGCCTCTAAGCACTCGAACTACCGTCAATTGGTGGATCAAGTGCTGGGATCGTGGGAGTAATCGTTCCGGCGTTTCACACTCCTCGCCGTAGCCATCCGGCATCGGCTGACGGTTCCGAACATGCATCGCACCCATCGAATTCGCCTGCATGCCGCCTGGAAACGGGCGGCATGCGATTCGGCTGATGACGTGAAGGCGGCAGTCGGGGACACGTGCGACCCGGCGTTATCCGGGGACGCGGCCACGGAGTCGGTGTCACTCCCGGACGGATCACTCGCGGATTGTTCCGATCGTTTCGTGACCTACTCGCGGCGGTTCAACCGGCCCTCCGGGCTCGAGGAATCGACCGCGGTGTGGTTGGTCAGCGGCCTGCTGGGCTTGGCTGACGATGTTCGCTTGAACGGCGTTCCGCTCGCCCCGTCGGCCGACGCCGAGCGGGTCGAGATCCGAACCCATTTGTTGCCCCACAACGAACTGCGGGTCAAGGTCGCGCGTGATCAGTTCGCCGCTGCCAGCCGAGCGACGGCCTATCTGGAAATCGCCGATGGGCCCGCCACCGACGAATCGTCGAGCTGACCCGCTGGCGAATCAGGCTGCCGATCCGCTATCCCAAAGATTTTGCCCAGCTACTCCCCTCGTTTACCCTTCGCCGGACCGCCGGCCGCTGAATCGTCTGTCGCCGAACCGCCGGTGAACTTCAGGACCAACCAGTCGCCGCAAGCCGGAAACGCCTGCAACAGGCAGAGGAGTAACCGCACGCGGCGGGGCAGGATCCGGTCGGCATGACGACGGCGGATGCAACTCAACACCTCGGCCGCCACCCGTTCGGTCGCGAGCCCTCGCAATCGTGCCCCGCCGGCGGGCTGAGCCGCACTGGCCGGCAAACCGTCGATTTCAGCCGCGTACCGCCGCCCAGCGTCCTCTCGTCGGATCGGCCCGGGGCTGACCAACGCGACATGCACGCCGTAGTCACGCCACTCCAAACGCATCTGTTGGGTCAAGCCGGACAAGGCGTGCTTCGCGGCGCAGTAACCGCCGAGGTAACGAGAACCGATCTTTCCCGCCAACGATCCGATGTTGACGACCGTCCCGCCGCTGGCACACAGGCTCGCCAAGGCCGCTTGCGAGCAGAGCAGGGTGGAGGTGACGTTGGCCGCGATCAACTCAGCCAGCCGCTCGGGGGTCAACGATTCGACCCGCCCCCGATCGCTGCGGCCGACGCAATTGACCAACACGTCCAATCGCCCCCAGGTCTGCTCGACACGCTCGAAACAGGATCGCACGCTCGCCGGGTCGGTCACGTCCCCCACCAACCCGAGGCAGCGGTCGGTCGATCGTGTCCGCTCGTTCAACCGCTCAGCCGCGATTTCGACCCGGGCCGCATCGCGACCGATGATGGCGACCCGATAATCGGCTCGGATCAGCTCTGCCGCGATCCCGAACCCCAACCCGGCTGAACCGCCGGTGACGACCGCGACGCCGATCGATGAAGAAGTTGCAGGCAAAAGCGTTTGCTCCACAGCAGGTTTGACCCAATCGGTCAACATTCGAACCGTTGTGTCGGCAGTCGAGGTTTCGATCCTTCACAACGAACACGGCGAGCTTGCTCTGGACGCTCGAACCGGCTCCGAAGGAGGTCGGGATCGGCCGAACCGAGCTCGACCGCGGTGGGGGATTTCCGCTGGCCCGAGCCTAAACCCTGACGGCCGCGCAGTCGAGTCCCGGCGGATCGAACCCTACCCCCTTTTGTCACGATCCCTGCGCGCCCACGCAGGATTAGCCGATGCGGGAATCGACGACCCCCTGGCAGCGATTCCGCGAAGGTTTCGCGGCGATGGTGTAAACTGGACCGCTCGCCCCAACGTCCACATTCCCCGAACCTTCGCAGCGGAAGCCCACACAGATGCCCTGCCCAGTGGACCGACCCTCCTGTCCGGATCAATTCGTCTTCCCGCAGCCGCCCACTGCGTCACGTTCGCCGCGCGTTTCGTCCGGTCCGACCGGCGGCGCTCGGTCGCGAACGGCCGAGCGAAGGAACGGCTGCCGCGTTGTCGATCGGCGCAGCGCTCACCTGTTCCTCTGCGTGGCCATCGCGGCGGTCGTCGGGCTCGGAGCTTGCCAGGCATCAGCCCAACAAGGTCCGGCCAACGTCGTGATCGGCACCGTGATCCGGGAAGACGTCGCGGCCCGACAATCGTTCGTCGGCACGGTGGTGGCCAACCGACAGGTCGTCGTCGGCAGCGCCGTCGATGGCCGGGTTCTGGACTTCCCGCTGAAGGCCGGGCAAGCGGTCGCGCAGGGGCAGACGATCGCTCAACTCCGCACGCTGACGATCGAAATCGAGATCTCGGGGGCGAAAGCCGAGCTTCAATTGCGAATGGCGGAATTGGAGGAGTTGCGGAACGGCGCCTTGCCGGAAGAGTTGCGGTTGGCCGAAGCGGTCGTCGAGGCGGCCCAATCGATGCGGGAATACAGCCAGGCGAAACTGACCCGTTCCGAACGCCTGATGGAGGCGGGTGCGGGGATTTCGCAAGACGAATACGAGCAGGCCCAGGCCGAGTCGCTGCGGTCGGTCGCGCTGTTGTCGGAAGCGACCAGCCGGCTAGACTTGGTCCGCCGCGGCCCACGCGAAGAACGGATCGCTCAGGCTGCTGCCCGGGTCGCGGTCCAGGAACAGATCATCGCGGGGCTGGAGGATCGCCTCGATAAATACACTGTGAAAGCCCCGTTCGACGGTTTCATCGTCAACGAGTTGACCGAATCGGGCGCCTGGGTGCAGCAGGGCATGGCCGTCGCAGAAATCGTCGAACTCGATCCGATCGAAATCGAAGCCTACGTCCCGGAAAGCAACATCGGCTTCGTCCGCTTGGGCAACCAAGTCGCGATCCGAGTCGACGGCCTACCCGGACGCACCTTCGACGGCGAAGTGGTGCGGATCGTCCCGCTAGCCGATCCGCGGGCACGGACCTTTCCGGTCAAAGTTCGAGTCGCTAACCCGATGGAGGAGGGTCGGCATCCGTTACTTCCCGGGATGTTGTCCCGCGTCAGCCTGCCGACGGGCGTCAGTCGTCCGATGCTGATGGTCCCCAAAGACGCGTTGCAATTGGGAGGGGCTCAGCCTGCGGTGCTGAAGGTCGCTGATCAGAAAGTGGTCTTGGTCCCGGTGACGACCGGCCCTTCTTTGGATAGCTGGATTTCGGTCACGCCGACGAACGAGGCGGCCTTGGCCGATGGGGACCCGGTGATCGTGCGCGGCAATGAACGGCTGCGTGATGGCCAGCCGGTGATCGTTAGCAGCAAGATCGACTTCCCCCGCCCCTGACCGGACCAGTCGCCGGCCGCGGTCCGCCGGCTCATTCGCAGGAGTTCCCATGCCTCATCCGACGGACGGCGGGGATGACACCCCCTCGCTCGACCCGCCTTGGCTACCCACAGACGCCCGCCGCGAGTCGCTCAGCGGCGAGGATTCGATGCCGGAACCCGAAGCGAGCAGAGCGGCGAGATGGGGGATGGTCCGCGACCAGATCGAAGCCCGGGGCGTCCGCGATCCGCGGGTGCTCGCCGCGCTGCGCCGCGTGCCTCGGCACCTGTTCGTCCCCGCGGATCGGTTTGACGAAGCCTACGCCGATCGGCCGCTGCCGATCGGTTTCGGCCAAACGATCTCGCAGCCCTACATCGTCGCCCTGATGACGGAACTCGTGCGGCCGCGGGCCGGCGACCGAGCGTTAGACGTCGGCAGCGGGAGCGGCTATCAAGCCGCCATCTTGGCGGAACTGGTCGACGAGGTCTGTGGCCTTGAGATCGTTCCGGAACTCGCCGGCCAAGCGGCGACCCGGCTGGAGCAACTTGGCTACACCAACGTTCGGGTGCGGCATGCCGACGGATATGGGGGCTGGCCGGCTGCCGCGCCTTACCAGGTCATCGTCGTGGCGGCCGCGCCGGCTCAGGTCCCGGCGGCGTTGGTCGACCAATTGGCCCCCGGAGGCCGAATGGTTTTGCCCGTGGGCCGCGGAAATCAAACACTGCGACTGATCCGAAAAGGGGCGGATGGCGAAGTGAAGCAGCTGGATATCGCTGCCGTCGCCTTCGTCCCGATGGTCTTCGACGCCGACCGCTGACCGGAACGTCGCCGAACCGGAGTCGGCCAAGCTGCGACACAATGTCGCTTCGCGTCCTGTGGACTTGTAAGCGAGGATAGTTGGGCCCGATACTGCGTGTCCGAGAGACATCCTTGCCGAGCTCGGATCGTCGTTTTCTTGCCGTGCTTTTGGCATCGGTTCAATCGCATCACCATCCCGGTCCCCCGGAATGTGGAGTTGATATTCGGAGTTATGGAACGTTTTCTTTTCCCACGTTGGATCAACCGCACCCTGATGCTGCTGGGCGTCGCCGCCGTCGGTGGGGCCGTCTACGCCGGGGCGATGGGCGGATTGATTACCGATCCCGAAACGCTGAATGTCGGTTATCAGCCGACCCAACCGGTTCCCTTTAGCCACGCGATCCACGCGGGCCAATTGAAGATGGACTGCCGGTATTGCCACAACACCGTTTTCGATGCGGCTCACGCGGCGATCCCGCCGACGGCAACTTGCATCAATTGCCACAGCCCCGCGGATGCTCAAGGCCTGACCGACCTCGCCGCCGTCCAGCAGGCGAGCCCTCGCCTGGCGCCGATTCACAAGAGTTGGGAGACGGGGCAGAGCGTCGCTTGGGTGCGGGTCCATAACCTGCCCGAGTTCGTGTACTTCAACCACGCCGCGCACGTCCATGCCGGGGTGAGTTGCGTGTCCTGTCACGGCCGCATCGACCAGATGGAAGTGGTTCATCAGGACAAGCAATTGTCGATGGCGTGGTGCATCGAATGCCACCGGGACCCGACCCCGCACATCCGGCCTGCCGAGTTCGTGACGAAGCTCGACTGGACTTGGCCCGAAGGGGTCGATCCCCATGAGGCTGCCAAGCAGTTGATCGAAGAGAAGCACATCGAGCCGCAGGTTCATTGTGCGGTCTGTCACCGTTAACGCGAGTCTTCGCAGCATCGCACGCGTCGCGGGCCGGTTCGCCTCCCGCCGGCATCAGCCGCCACCGAACTTTGATCTTGCCGGGCTGACGCCGCCCTATCCTTCCGATTCCTGACCGATCACGAAGTCCCCATGACATCCCCCTCTCGATCCGATTCGCCGGCAGCCGCGACCTCTCGAGCTCGCTATTGGAGAAGCCTTCAGGAGCTGCATCAGGACGACGCGTTCGTGGAGGATTTCCTCCATCGCGAGTTCCCCGTCGCGGCGTCGGAACTCCCCGACGGCGTCTCGCGGCGTCGATGGATGCAGATCATGGGCGCGTCATTGTCGCTGGCCGGTGCCGCGGGTTGTCGGTACCCCACCGAAATCATCGCCCCGTTTGTGATCCGCCCCGAAGGCCGCATTCCCGGCGAATCGTATGGGCGATCGACCAATTTCGAATTGGCGGGCCGGGTTCACAATCTGACGGTCACGAACGTCGACGGTCGGCCGATCAAGGTGGAAGGGAACGCGGATCACCCGGGGGGCCGTGGCGGCACCGACGCCTACGTGCAGGCTTCCATCCTCGGTTTGTACGATCCCGACCGGGCTCGTGATGACGCCTTGCCGCTGCGGTTGCGAGAACAGCGGGGCAAAGGGGTCGGCGCCGATTGGGAAGCGTTCGACACTTACGCCCGCGGTTTGGTGCGGATGGCCGAAACGGACGGGGGGGCGCGATTCGCGGTCCTGATGCCTCCGACTCAGTCCCCGTCTTTGGCCCGCATGGTCGGCAAACTGCGGGAGCGATTGCCTCAGGCGACGCTCTGTCGCTTCGACGGTGTGCATGGCGACGTGATGCGGGAAGCCACCTTGGCCGCGATCGGCAAGGCGGGCCGTCAATCGCTCGACCTGAGCGGCGCCAAGATCGTGTTGACGGTCGAAGCCGACATCTTGGGTAACGACCCGGGGTTTGTCCGGAACGCCCACGGCTATGCGGAAAGTCGCGATCCCGCAGGCGGGATGAGCCGCTTGTATGTCGTCGAAGGGGGTTACACGAACACCGGTGCGGCCGCCGACACCAGGTTGGCGCTGCGACCGAGTCAGATGACGGCGCTGTTGGCGGAAATCGAACGTCGACTCGATGCCGCGTCCGACGCGACCGCAGACGCGTCGTCCCCTGCGGAGGTCGGTTTCGATGAATTGGAGCCGGCCGTCCAGCTCGAGACCTTTTTGGAGGTTCTCGCCTCGGATCTGACCGCGGCCGGCGATTCGGCGGTCGTTGTCGTCGGCGAATCGCTCGGGGCTCAGGCTGTCGCCGCGGGCATCCGGATCAACAGCAAACTCGGTTCGCTCGGGAAACTCCAAAAGTTCGTCCCGCTGGCCGACGCCGAACTGGGAGACGTCGTCTCCCTTGTCGACCTGGCCACGCAACTCCGTGGCGGCAAGATTGAAAGCCTGCTGATCTTGGGTGACAACCCGGCTTACGCCGCCCCTGGAGACGTCGCGATCGGGGAAGCGTTGGCGAGCGTCGAGAACTCGGTCTACTTGGGTGAATACGACGACGAGACGGCCGTCTTGTGCCGTTGGTCTTTGCCCCAAGCTCACCCGCTGGAATCGTGGGGCGACTGCATCGCCGACGACGGGTCGTACGGGGTGGGGCAACCGCAGATTTTGCCGCTGTTGGGCGGCCGTTCGGCGATCGAGCTGATCGCGATCATGCTCGACGAGGACGAAATCAGCGGTGACGCGATCGTGCGACGGACCGTGGACGAGTTGGCCGGCGCCGCATTGAGCGAGCGGCAATGGCGGAAACTGCTGCACGACGGCTTCCACGAAGAGATCAGACTTGATCACCTCGAAGCCGCCTACGTCGGCACCAGCGACTCGCTCACGGACGCCGCCCCGGTGGCGACTTTGGAAGTCGACCAGGACCGGATCGATGTGCTGTTCGTTCCCGCCGACGGGCTCTACGACGGGCGATTTGCCAACAACGGCTGGCTCCAGGAATTGCCGCAAACGTTGACCAAAGTCACTTGGGACAACGTCGCGATCATGAGCCCCCGCACGGCCCGCGAGTTGAAAGTTAAAGACAGTTCGATCGTCGCCCTCCGCCGCGGCGACACGTCCTTGGAATTGCCGGTTTACGAAATGCCCGGGTGTGCCCCGGGGGTCGTGACGGTCGCCTTCGGTTATGGGCGTGTGCGAGCCGGGATGGTCGGCGGCTTTGAAGGTCAGGGTGTGGATGTCGTCGGCACGAACCTGTCGCCCCTTCGTCGAGCCGATCAAATGCGATTTGCGGGCGACATCGAGGCTCGCCCACGGTATCGAGATCACACGATCGCAAGCACCCAGAATCACTGGGCCATCGATGAGTTGGGTAAAGGTGAGACGCAGGACCGCAGCTTCTCATTGATCCGCGAAGGCACTTTGCCGCTATTGGAAAAGAACCCACACTTCGTCGAGGACAAAGGGCCACACGTCCCGAAGGTCGGCGTGGAGGGGTCGCCATTCCGGGAAGTGATGGCGGTGATCCGCGAGACCCGGCCGCACTTGCCCCAGTGGGGCATGACGATCGATTTGAACAAGTGCATCGGCTGCAACGCTTGCGTCGTCGCCTGCCAGAGCGAAAACAACGTCCCGATCGTCGGCAAGGAACAGGTTATCCGCAGCCGCGAGATGCACTGGATCCGTGTCGACCGATATTTCCAGGGGAACGAAGACCAGGCGGGCATCGTGCAACAGCCGATGGCTTGTCAGCACTGTGAAACCGCCCCTTGCGAGCAGGTCTGTCCGGTCGCGGCGACGGTACACACCGACGAAGGGCTGAACGCGATGGCCTACAACCGCTGTATCGGAACGCGGTATTGTGCGAACAACTGCCCCTACAAAGTCCGTCGGTTCAACTACTTCAACTACAACTCGGAGGTCGGCGTCGGTTACGGTATCGACGCCTTCCCCGGCAACATCGAAAACGCCAATCGCAAGTTGCAAGCGATGGTGTTGAACCCGGAAGTCACCGTGCGTGGCCGAGGGGTGATGGAGAAGTGTACCTTCTGTGTGCAGCGGATCGAAAAGGGGAAGATCGAAGCCCGCAAGAATGGTGAACACCAAATCCGGGACGGTGCGATTAAGACCGCCTGCCAGATGGCCTGCCCCAGCGGGGCGATCGAGTTCGGCAATTTGACCGATCCCGAAGCTGCCGTCACCCGGTTGCAGGCCGACCAGCGGGCTTACGGGGTGCTGACGCAGCTCAATACGAAGCCCCGGACGCTATATTTGGCCAAGATCCGTAACCCGCATCCGCGGCTGATGACCAGTTTCCAACTGCGTGACTTGGTCGATTACGCCGAGCCCAAGCATCACGGGCATGACGACCACGGTCACGGCGACCACGGGCACGGTGATCACGGGCACGACGAGACCGAGACGCCGGCCGATGCGGCCGCGGGTTCCTGACCCGCAGTCGCTTGCCGCGGGTTCGTTCGGCAAGTCGCTCCGCCTGACCATCAAAATTCGAACCGCATTCCACGACTGACTGTACAACGACGCCTCAACCGATTGCTGGATCCATGTCGCTCGCAATACCCCAAGGACTCGACAACACCGTTGAACGGCCGGGCGAACGCGCCCCGCTGGTGCTCGGTGATTCGACCTACCACACGATCACCGAGTCGGTGTCGCAGATCGCGGAGCGGCCTCCCAGCCCCGCGTGGGTGATCGGCTTTCTGATCTCCGCGACATTGGCCTCGTGGTTCGGCATCTGCATCGCCTACCTGATTTACACCGGCGTCGGCGTGTGGGGGAACATGAACCCGGTTTTCTGGGGTTGGCCGATCGTCAACTTCGTTTTTTGGGTCGGGATCGGTCACGCCGGGACCTTGATCTCGGCGATCCTCTACCTGTTCCGACAGGACTGGCGGACGAGCATCAACCGGGCTGCCGAGGCGATGACGATCTTCGCGGTCATCTGTGCGGGCACGTTCCCCGGCATTCACGTCGGCCGCGCCTGGCTCGCCTTCTGGTTGGCGCCTTACCCCAGCTTGAACCTGTGGATGTGGCCGCAATTCCGTAGCCCGCTGTTGTGGGACGTGTTCGCGGTCAGCACCTACGGGACGGTGTCGTTGCTGTTTTGGTACATGGGCATGATCCCCGACCTGGCGACTTTCCGTGACCGATCCAAGAACAAATGGCGGCGGATGGCTTACGGCATTTTAGCGCTCGGTTGGACGGGTTCGTCCCGCCACTGGATGCGATACGAAAAGGCTTACGCGTTGCTCGCGGCGCTCGCCGCCCCGCTGGTTCTGAGCGTGCATACGATCGTGTCGTTCGACTTTGCGGTCAGCCAAGTGCCCGGTTGGCACACCACCATCTTCCCGCCCTATTTCGTCGCCGGTGCGATCTTCAGCGGGTTCGCGATGGTGTTGACGTTGATGATCCCGGCCCGTTCGATCTTCTCGCTGGAGAAACTGATCACGGTTCGGCACTTGGAGAACATGTGTAAGATCATCCTCGCGACGGGCACGATCGTCGGTTTGGCGTACGGCACCGAGTTTTTCATCGCCTGGTACGGGCAGGTCACCGAGGAAAAGTTCGCTTTCGTCAACCGGGCCTTCGGACCCTATTGGTGGGCGTACTGGACGATGGTCACCTGCAACGTGATCAGCCCCCAATTGTTCTGGTTCAAAGCGAACCGCACGATCCCGTGGCGGATCGTCGTGATCTCGATCTTCGTCAACATCGGGATGTGGTTCGAACGGTTTGTGATCGTCGTGACCAGTTTGTCACGCGATTACCTACCCAGTTCGTGGGGTTATTTCAGTCCCACCTGGGTCGACTGGTCGATGCTGGTCGGCTCGTTCGGGCTGTTTTTTACCCTGTTTCTCCTGTTCTGTCGCTTCATGCCGGTGATCAACATGGCCGAAGTGAAAGCGACTTTGGCCGGCCAAATTCATCACCATCACGGCAATCACTGACGTTCATCGATACCCATGACCGACAAGACCAACCAAAAACTGCACGGCGTGTATGCCGAGTTCGACGCGGTCGACACGCTGCTAGCGGCGTGCGAGCGGGTTCGTGACGCCGGTTACACCAAGACCGATGCGTTCACGCCGTTCCCCGTCCACGGGATCGATAGGGCGCTCGGGATCAAGCCGACCGGACTGCCCTGGATCGTGCTCGCCTGCGGGCTGATCGGGACCACGATCGGCGTGGTCATGCAAGTCTGGATGAACACGTTCGATTATCCCTACATCATCTCGGGCAAACCGTTCTTCTCGATGCCGGCGTTCATCCCGGTCAGTTTCGAGTTGACGATTTTGTTGGCGTCGTTCGGCGCCTTCTTCGGGATGTTGGCCCTCAACCGGCTGCCGAAGTTCAGCAACCCGATTTTCACCGACCCGCGGTTCGATCGGGCGACGGACGACAAGTTCTTTCTCTTCATCGATTCCGCCGACCCACGGTTCAAGCGTGACGGCGTCGTGAAGTTGCTCGAAAATGCCGGCGGCTCTCACCTGCAGGATGTCTTCGAGGACGATTCCAGCACGGTCGCGCCGAAGGCGATCTGGGTCGTGCTCGGTTCGGTCATTTTCCTGTCGCTGATCCCGCTGTTGCTAGTCGCCCGGATGCGGGTGACCAACAGCAGTCAGCCGAGATTCCACGTCTTTTTCGACATGGACTTCTCGCCCGCCAAGGGTGCCCAAATGACCACGTCGCTGTTCGGCGACGGACGCGCGATGCGTCCGGACGTGCCGGGCACGATCGCTCGCGGACAATTCGACGAGGATCTCGATTTTTATACCGGGATCGACATGGAAGAGTTGGCCCGGCGCGACTCTGGTCGTGCCCGGCAATTGGTCCGAGCGCTGCTGAATCCCGACGATCCGGAAACCCCCGCCGATCCGGCGGAGCCAACTGCGGGCGAACCGGCCGAAGGCGATTCGCAGGAGGACGCGCCCAGCAGCGACGATCCCGTCCCCGCCGAGCCAACCACGGAAGAACCTGCCAAGGAGGATCCTCCGGGTGACGCTCCCAAGCCAGAGGATCCGACGCCGGCCGAGCCGACTGGTGATACACCCGAGCCGACAGATCCGAGCCCGGAGAGTCCGCAGCCTGAAACCCCGGCCGAAGATCAACCGCCGACAGAGAAGCCTGTCGAAGAGATGAAGGACGAGCCGGCCGCGACGGAACCCGCCCCGGCACCAGAATCAGAACCTGCGGCGGCCAGTGAGCCTGCCCCAGCGACGGAACCTGCCCCGGCGAACGAACCCACAACGCCCAGTGAGCCTGCCCCGGCAGACGAACCGGCAGCAGAACCGACGGCCGCTGATGCGAACGTTCCGCCGACCATGCCCGAGGATACGACCCCTTGGCTGGAAAGAAACCCGCTGGCATTGTCGGTGGAATTGATGGAACGGGGCAAGACGCAGTTCGAGATCTACTGCGCGACCTGCCATGGCAATGACGGGCGGGGCAACGGTTTGGTCAACCGTCGGGCTCAGCGGATCTTGGCGACGGCGTGGGTGCAACCCTCGTCGATGCACCAAGACACGTTGCTCGCGGACGCCTACCCGGACGGCAAGCTGTTCAGCACGATCAGCAACGGGATTCGCAAGATGCCCGGATACGCGTCGCAGATCTCCGTCAAGGATCGCTGGGCGATTGTCGCCTACGTGCGGGCGTTGCAGGCGAGCCAAAACGCGGAGCTGGAGGACCTGCCGGTCGACAAGCGTGACGAGTTGAAGCGGTTGCAAACCCAAGTTCATGCCAAACTGGCCGCGGCTGCGGAAGCCGAGCGTCAGAGGGCCGAGGAAGCGGAGCAGAAGCGTGCCGCCGAGGCGGCGGAAGCGGCCGCAGCCGCCCCCACCACCGACCCGAGCGAATGACGTTGCCGGTTCGCCCGGCAGATGCACTTACCGATTTACAGTTTGATCAAAGCCACCGTCTCCGGTCAGCGGCCGGATGTAGACGCCCCCCACTAACGATTTTCGATATCGACGCATGGCCCACCACACCCACCACCCAAAATCGGCCGACGATCCTTCGTTCAAGCTGCCCGAATCTTTGGCCGCACTCGGCGTCCCCTTGGTCGGCATCGGTGGCGTGTTGTTGGCCATCGGTCTGATCATGGGGCTGCTGTTCGGGCCGACGTCAGAGGTTCATGGCCAGACGCGCGGCCCCTGGTCGTTCACCCTATCGGCCTACTTGGTGGCTTTCACCTTCTGCTTTTCGATTTCGCTCGGTTGCCTCTTTTTCGTGCTGATCCAGCACCTTTGCCGGGCGGGGTGGAGCGTCGTGATCCGCCGAGTAGCGGAACTGTTCATGATCGCCATCCCGGCATTGTCGATCCTGTTCATTCCGATCTTGCTGTCGGTCTGGAGCGATTCGGGGGTGCTGTTTCGCTGGAGTGACGCGTCCTTCGGCGATCACCACGGGATCCCCCAGCTGGTCTGGGCCGAGAAGCTCCGGTACCTGAACAGCGGTTGGTTCACCCTCCGCTCCGTGATTTACCTGGTGCTGCTCTCCGGTCTAGCGATTTACTACTTCAAGCTCAGCCGCTTGCAGGACGAAACCGGCGCGCTGTCATTGACCGAGCGGATGCAGGCCCGCAGCGGCCCTGCGGTGATGGTCTTCTCGCTGGTCACCACCTTCGCGGCGTTCGACTGGTTGATGAGTCTGGCGCCGATGTGGTTCAGCACGATGTTTGGCGTTTATTTCTTCGCCGGCAGCATTTTGGCGGCTCACTGCGCGATCGCGGCTACGACCTATTTGTTGCAATCCCGCGGCGCGATCCGCGACGAAGTGACGGTCGAGCACTACCACGACCTCGGGAAATTCCTATTCGGCTTCGTCACCTTCTGGACCTACATCGCCTTCAGCCAGTTCATGCTGATCTGGTACGCCAACATCCCAGAAGAAACCGAGTGGTTTTACACCCGTTTGCAGGGAAATTGGCAGACGCTCTCGTACGCCTTGATCTTCTTCCACTGGATGTTCCCGTTCCTGGGATTGTTGTCGCGCCACGTCCGCCGGCGTCCGAACTTGGTCTTCGCTTGGTCGATTTACCTGTTGGTGGTTCACTTCGTCGAGCTTTACTGGATCGTCATGCCTGAGTTCGGTAAGACGCTGGGTGGGTTCGGCGGTCTGCTTGCGGCGGCCCTTTTGACCCTCGGCATGCTCGGCCTCTACACTGGTGGGTTGCTGTGGTTCATCCGCTGCAAACAGATCAAGGTGTTGGCCGTCCGCGACCCGCGGCTCCCCGAATCGCTCGCGTTTGAGAACCTTTGAACGGCGTTTTTCCGTTTCCGTTCGCCGTTCCCTTTACCTCCCATCCACTCCCAAGCGACCCTTTCACGATGGCCCAGTACGACGACCTGCCGATCAGCCGCATCACCGCGGTCAGCCTGATTTCTATCGCGGTTACCGTGGTCACGATTTTGGCGGTTCAAGTGTTGTATTTCGGGATGTACGGCTACGTCACTCGTAGCAGAACGGCGACGATAGCGACGAGCGAGGCCGTCGAGATCCTCAATTCTCAGACCCAGTCGATCAATCAGTACGGGGTGAATGAGGAGGACGGTCGTTTCGTGATCCCGATCGAACAAGCGATCAAGAAAGTGGTACGCACCTCAGCCGAGTCCAATGAGACCCATGCCGAAACGACCGATGGCACCTGATTCCGCTCGCGGACCCCGCTCCACAATCCCGCATCTCGGGATCACCGGGTGGATCGCCTGCTTGGCCGCTTGTGTCCTCTCGCTGAGTGGTGATTCGCCGCTGTGGGCTCAACTGAACAACCGGGTTCCGCGCGAAGTAGAGCAGGTAACGGTCGACCAAAAGTTGGGCGAATCGATCCCGCTCGACATCCCGCTGATCGATTCGCGTGGGCAGGCGACCAAAACGGGCCATTATTTTGACGGGAAACGTCCCGTTTTGCTGACGCTGAACTACAGCGATTGCCCGATGTTGTGCAACGTGCAGTTGAACGCCTTGGTCGAGACGCTCAACCGGCTCGATTTGCGGCTGGGTCGCGACTTTCAGATGCTGACCGTCAGCATCGACCCGAAGGAGTCGACCGAGCGGGTGAATCAAACGAAAGCCCGTTACGTGCAGCAACTGACCGAACAGCCGGGAGCCGAATCGGCGTGGCATTTTTGCACCGCTCGAGAAACGGCGATTCATCGACTCGCCGACTCGGTCGGGTTTCGGTACACCTACGACGCCCCATCGGGGGAATATTTTCATGCCGCGATGCTGGCGTTTATATCCCCCGACGGCGTGATTTCCCGCTATTCGCTCGATGTGGCGTTCCCGCCCGAGCAGACGAAGTTGGCGCTGATGGACGCCAGCAACGGCACCATCGGGACGCGATTTGACCAGTTCATGATGCTCTGCTTTACCTACGACCCGGAACGTGGCAGCTACGTTGTCGCCGCATGGCGGCTGATGCGACTTGCTGCCGCAATCACCGTGACGGTTTTATTGTTTACACTGTTGCCGTACTGGCTCGGCCGCAAACGGGCCGCGTCGATCCGCGCGACGAAAACTTCGGGCTCATCGGCCTCGCCTGATGTTGACTGGGGCGGTCATTCGGCGGTTTAGCCGTTGTGGATCGGTCCAATTGCTTCGCCACCCGAACTTATTTTTCCAAGTAGCCCGTTTTCGGCACTCGAACCTTACCCTGACTCGTGATCGCGATGATTTCTGGCTCCCATTTGCTTGGCGACTACACCGACCGATTTTGGTTTCCAGAATCGGCATCGACCTTCAGCGACCAGGTCGATTCGACCTTCATGTTGGTCCTTTGGATCTGCATTTTCTTCATGGTGCCGATCACGTTCGCCTTGGTCTATTTCACGATTCGGTTCATGAAGAAGAAAGGGGAGCCGGCGGAAAGCCAGGTGTCTCACAACACGCCGCTCGAAATCGCCTGGTCGATTCTCCCTTCTTTCCTGCTGGTTTGGATTTTCGCCAAGGGTGCGCTCGGCTACATCGATCAGCAGCAGGTGCCCGACAACGCCGACACGCTGGCGGTTAAGGCTTTCAAATGGGGTTGGGCGGTCGATTACGGCGGTGGCGTGATCCACCCCGAATTGCACATCCTGAATGACCAGCCGACCCAATTGACGATGCGCTCGAGCGACGTCATCCACAGTCTGTTCATCCCGGCATTTCGGGTGAAACGGGACATCGTTCCCGGTCGGTTCAACGACATGTGGTTCCACCCCAAGGTGGCGAGCCAACGGGTCAGCGACGAGGACTTGGAGCAAGCTTGGGCCGACGCGAAAGAAAATAACGATGGCGTCTTCGATCGCGAGAAGTACCAATTCACGGAAGACGGTTATCGGTTCCACGACCTGTACTGCACCGAGTACTGCGGCAAGGATCACTCCAAGATGCAGACCGTCGTGGTGGTACACGAGACCCGCGAGGACCTGAACGCTTGGATCAAGAAGTACAGCGTTCGCCCTGACGGGGTCTTGCCTGCGGAGTACGGCAAATTGCTGTACGAGCGTCGTGGCTGTGGCTCTTGCCACTCGCTCGACGGCAGCCGTCGGGTCGGCCCAAGTTTCCTGGGCGGTTTCGGCAGTGATCGTGAGTTCACCGACGGCACCAAAGGGAAAGTTGACGAGGCGTACATTCGCGAATCGATCATCGAGCCGAAGGCGTTGGTGGTCAGCGGTTACAACCCGGTGATGCCGAGTTACAAGGGTCAGCTTTCGGATGACGACATCGACAGCATCATCGCGTTCCTCAAGTCATTGAGCGAGTAATCCGGCCTCGGTCCGGTGATGCCGGGCTCGGCGTTTCAGTTTTCATTCGACATCGATCGATCAGTTCACATTTCTTTTGGGTATCGAGATCATGGCCGAGCATACGGTCGGACGGAGTCGGGGTTTCAATCCCGGTGCCATTTCGGATAGCGACAATTATCTCAAGAACAGCACCGGCGTGCTGAGCTGGGCCTGTACCTTGGACCACAAGCGGATCGGGTTGATGTACCTGGTCGGCATCCTGACTTCGTTCTTTGGCGGCGGGTTGTTGGCCCTGGGCATTCGGGCCCACCTGTTCACGCCCAGTGGTGCCCTGTTCGCTGACAACGACACCTACAACCAGGTGTTCACGTTGCACGGGGCGATCATGGTGTTCCTGTTCATCATCCCGAGCATCCCGGCGGCGTTAGGTAATTTCCTCGTACCCGTGATGCTCGGTGCGAAGGACGTCGCTTTCCCGCGATTGAACTTGAGCAGTTTCTACCTGTGGGTGATCGGTGCTTTGTTCTTCGTCGGTGCCTTGATGGGCACCGGCTTGGATACCGGCTGGACCTTCTACACGCCCTACAGCACGACGACGGAGACCTCTGTCATCCTGGCCACCTTGGGTGCGTTTGTGCTGGGGTTCAGTTCGATCTTCACGGGCCTAAATTTCATCGTCACGATCAACACGATGCGACCGCCGGGGATGACCTGGTTCAAGATGCCGCTGTTTTTGTGGGCCACCTACTCGACCAGCATCATCCAGGTGTTGGCGACGCCGGTCCTCGGCATCACGCTGCTGCTGCTGATCGCCGAACGGACGATGCACATCGGGATCTTTGACCCCGAGTTCAATGGCGACCCGGTGACCTACCAGCACTTTTTCTGGTTCTACAGCCACCCGGCGGTGTACATCATGATTTTGCCGGCCTTCGGCATCATCAGCGAGCTGATCAGCGTACACTCGCACAAGCACATTTTCGGTTACCGATTCATCGCCTATTCCTCGATCGCCATCGCGCTGCTCGGATTTCTCGTCTGGGGACACCACATGTTCACCAGCGGCATGAGCTCGTTGACGACGATCATCTTCAGCGCGTTGACTTTCACGGTTTCGATCCCGTCGGCGATCAAGGTGTTCAACTGGTTGGCGACCCTCTACAAGGGTTCGATCAGCCTGACGACGCCGATGTGCTATGCGATCGCGTTCCTGTTCCTGTTCACGATCGGCGGTTTGACCGGCTTGTTTCTCGGTGTGTTGTCGGTCGACCTGCACCTTCACGACACCTATTTCATCGTCGCCCACTTTCACTACGTGATGATGGGCGGAACGATGATCGCGTTCCTCGGTGGTTTGTTCCACTGGTGGCCGAAGATGACCGGCAAGATGTTCAGCGAACTGGGAGGGCAAATTTCCTGTCTGATCGTCTTCCTCGGCTTCAACATCACCTTCTTGCCCCAATTCGTACTGGGCAGTCGGGGCATGCCGCGACGTTACGCGACTTACGATCCGGAATTCGCGTTCCTGCACCAGGTGAGCAGCGTCGGTGCGTTCATCCTCGGAATCGGGCTGTTGATCGCCGGTGTGGTGTTGCTTTACTCGCTGTTCAATGGCAAGCAGGCGCCACCCAACCCCTGGGGTGGTGTGACGCTCGAATGGCAATGCACGAGCCCGCCACCGTACTACAACTTTTCTCGTCCGCCGGTTGTCGGCGATCCGTATGACTTCACCGGACTGGGGTGGGATGAGGATGCCGAGAACTACATCTTCCTCAATCCGATTGAGTCGCCAGACGAAGCTTCCGAGAAAGTGCCGGCCCAGCAACCGGCTCACGCCGGCGGCCAGGAGTAGGGGAAGGCATGAAGTCGGGATGATTTAGCCCGGCCCGGTTCAAACAACGATCACCCCGCCAGGCTTTCCGCTTGGCGGGGTGTTTTTGTTGACGCTTCGCAAGAGATGAGTGAGCCCCGTCGATTCAGCCGTTTTCGGGCTGCGGAACCGATTTCAGAAGCAGTTCGATCCACGGCCCGACGTAGTGCCCGTTGTCGTGGAATGTTCTGCCGCTGACGAGATTTCCGTCGATGACGCACGGGGCGTCGACGAAGGTCCCGCCGCAAACCTCCAGGTCGAAACGGCACTTAGGGACGGTCGCCATTTTGCGGCCCCGGACACAGTCCGCGTAGGCCGGGATCTCGACCCCGTGACAGACGCTCGCGATCGGCTTGTTGGCCGCGAAGAAATGCTGGGTCACCCGCACCAAATCTTCGTCATACCGGATGTATTCCGGCGCCCGGCCTCCGGAGAAGAGGATCCCGGCGAACTCCTCCGGTCGGATATCGCGAAACGCGATGTCGGCGTGCAAGGTGTAGCCTTCCCATTCCTTGGTGATCGTCCAGCCCGGCTTCACCTCATGCATCACCATTTGGTACAGCCGCTTCTGGGGCGCCGCGACGACAGGCACAAACCCCGCCTCTTGCAATCGGTAGTACGGATACATTGTGTCGAGCGTCTCAGTCGCATCACCGATGACGATCAAAACTTTTCCCAAGGACATGGCGGCTCTCGATCGGTTGGGTACGAAAACCGGAACTATAGCAGAGTTTGAACGGACGAATTGCGGATAAGTTGGTCGTCTGATCACGGGTTTGCCCGTTAAACGTCCGGCAGCGATCCGGCCCCGGATCACAGGGGTTAACCCAGGCTACCTGGCCATCTAGACTGAATCGGACGCGGGCAGTTATGCCAACCGAATTCGGTGGGGAAATTTCGGCTCGGAATCCGTCCGCGTAAACGTCGAACCGGCGAACGGATGTTTCGGCGTTCGCGGGCCTGATGTGTTCAGAAAACGGTTTTGATGATGTCCCCACCGATGACTACGGAAACCGGCCGATCACGAGATGCACGGTTACGCACCGGACTGATCGTCTCGCTCGCATTTCACGCCATTTTCGTCCTAGGGCTGTTGGTTTGGTACCTTCCCCGACCGACCGCTGCCGTCACCGGGCCGAAGCCGGACCCGAACATCGCTACTCGGACGGCTCACGACTCCCCATCGTCGAGTTCCGGGGACGCCGGCACGGTGGAGCCGCCGGCGTCAGACAACGCCGCCGGCGACCCTCCGGTGGATTCGCCGGTTCTGGACTCGATCCCGCCCGCACAGATCGAAACGGCGGTCACCGCCGCGATCGAGAATGCCGAGCATGCCTCTGAGCAGCGGCAATTGGAATCCTTGAGCGAACAGCTCGGTCGGATCGATCGGATCGGATCACCTGAGTCGATCGCGGAAGTCGGCCGGTTGGTCAGGGATTCGATCGGGCTAAACGCGCGGGCAACCGTTCCGAGTGACGAAGCGGTTTCGGGTGCGTTCGATTTCGGCACCGCGCAGTTTCATGAGGTGTTTCGCGACGAATCGGAGGCGGGAGTGCATTCTTACCGAGGCGTGTTGGTGGATGCCCAGGGGCGAACGATGGAAGTCGACTTGGACACCGAATCGGGACGTGCCGCCTATGACGCGATGGAACGGATCAAAGGCTCGCCGCTCGGGGAGGCGATCTACCGCACCTTGGTGATGCCGATGCTCGACAAGTTGATCGAGCCGCGGCCATGAAAGTCGCGCTGACGATCGCCGGCTCGGATCCGTCGGGCGGGGCGGGACTGCAAGCGGACCTGAAAACGTTCCATCAACACGGCGTCTACGGGACGTGTGTCGTCACCCTGTTGACGGTCCAGAACACCGTCTCGGTCAGCGACATCCTGCCGATCGATGCCGGCTTTGTCCTGGCACAACTCGACGCGGTCCTGAGCGACATCCCGCCGCAGGCGGCGAAAACAGGAGCGCTCGGCGACCCGGAACTGATCCGCCGGTTGGCGAACCGCGCCCATGAGTTCAGCTTCCCGCTGGTGATCGACCCGGTCATGATCAGCAAGCACGGCCAACCGCTGTTGGGGGAACGGGCGATCGAGGCCTTGGCGGATGAGCTGCTGCCCCAGGCGTACCTGATCACGCCCAACCGGCATGAGGCGGAGCGACTCTGCGGGATCACGATCGAAAGCCGTGAGGCGATGCTCGCCGCGGCCGACGCGATCCTTCGAATGGGGGTAGCCAACGTGCTGATCAAGGGAGGCGAGTTCGAGGGTCATTCGGTCGATTTGTTGTGCTCGGCGACGGAAACCTGCTGGTTGGAATCAGAACGTTGGCGGACCCTTTCGACACATGGGTCCGGTTGTGTTTTTTCGGCGGCCGTGACCGCCAGACTGGCGCTGGGCGATGAGCTGACGGAGGCCGCTTGCGGCGCCAAACGTTTCATTTCGGCAGCGATCCGCGACGCACCCGGCTTGGGAAAAGGCGTCGGTCCGGTCAACATGGCGGTTGCCGCCGAATTCGAGCCGCCCGATCCTGAAGCGAAACCATGAATCCGAATCTGCCGACCCGAGCGGTCGAATCGCTCGCCTCGTTGACCTTCGACAACTCGTTCGTGCGGGAGTTACCTGGCGATACGGAGGATCGCAACTTCCGCCGTCAAGTGCATCGGGCATGCTACTCGAGGGTACAACCGACACCGGTTCGTGCGCCCCGATTGCTCGCCCATTCCCGCGAAATGGCGGAGGTGTTGGGAATCACCGGAGACCTCGGTTCGGACAGCGGTTTTGCGGAAGTCTTTGGGGGCAACCGTTTGGTTCCCGGGATGGAACCGTTCGCCATGTGCTACGGGGGACACCAGTTCGGCAATTGGGCAGGTCAATTGGGAGACGGCCGCGCGATCAACCTCGGTGAGGTCGTCGTCCCGGAAAGCGGATCGGGGGGCGGGCGCTGGGTCCTGCAACTCAAAGGCGCCGGCCCGACACCCTATTCGCGATCGGCCGACGGGCTGGCGGTGTTGCGGTCTTCGCTGCGGGAATTCATCTGCAGCGAGGCGATGCACCATCTCGGCGTCCCAACCACCCGCGCGTTGTCGTTGGTCACGACCGGCGAGCAGGTGATCCGAGACATGTTTTACGACGGCCATGCTCGGGCGGAACCGGGGGCGGTCGTCTGTCGCGTGGCCCCCTCGTTCACCCGCTTTGGCAATTTCGAGATCTTCACGTCTCGGGGGGACATCGAAACGCTGCGGACACTGGCCGATTACACGATCCGAACCGACTTCCCGCAATTGATCGCCGACGGAAAACCGATCGACGCAGAGACCTACGCGAGGTGGTTCGACGAAGTCTGCCAGACGACGGCGACGTTGATCGTTCACTGGATGCGGGTCGGCTTCGTCCACGGCGTCATGAACACCGACAACCTCTCGATCCTTGGGCTGACGATCGATTACGGGCCCTACGGTTGGTTGGAAGACTACGACCCGGACTGGACACCCAACACGACCGACGCGCAGGGCAAGCGGTATTGCTTCGGCAACCAACCTCGGATCGCCCTTTGGAACCTGCTGCAACTCGCCAATGCCCTGGTACCGTTGGTCGGCAAAGCCGAACCGCTGGAAGCCAGCCTTCACGGCTACTCAGAGGCGTTCGAACGTGGCTGGCGACGGATGATGGCAGCCAAATTGGGGTTGGAAGAATACCAAGAATCGGTCGATGACGAGTTGGTCGACGGCCTGTTGGTTTGCTTTGCCCAGACCGAAACCGACATGACTCTGTTCTTTCGGCGGTTAGCCGACGTCCCCGTTCATGACGAGCGGCCTTTGATGGCTGATCACCGCGAGGGCGCAGAAACTTCAGAAACGCCAGGCATTCCCGAGTCGCTTCGGGAAGCGTTTTATCACCCGGATCGGTTGACAGGCCAAATCGGGGAAACCTATCGGAGGTGGCTGGATCGCTACCGTCGGCGGGTTCGCATGACCGGTATTCCCGACGCCGATCGAGCCGCTAATATGAACCGGGTCAATCCGATCTACGTGCCTCGAAACTATCTTGCGCAACTCGCGATCGACCGCGCCGAGCAGGGAGACGCTGACCTGCTGGGCGAATGGCTCGATGCGTTGCGACGTCCTTACGCCGAAATTGCGGGGCTCGAGCGGTTCGCGGCGAAGCGTCCGGAGTGGGCACGGAATCGAGCGGGTTGTTCGATGTTGTCCTGCAGTTCTTGATGCTCCGCAGCCCGGCTTTGCCTGCGAAAACGGTCGTTTAGATGATTTTGCCCCTGTCCGTACCCCCAGCGGCCGTTTTGCGGCCGGAGACTTCCACACCATGTCCAGCGGAAATGATTGGGGCAACTTCGCCTCGGACCGTACCCCCGATTCTCGCCGAGGCGGTGGTGGCCCGTCCTATTCGGAGGCTTATCAACAGCCACCCCATTCGCCTCCGGGGGGTTCTGGTGGGCGGGTGATCTTGTGGGTATTCGGGATCATCGGCCTGTTGTCCACTGTCGCGGCGCTGGCTTGCTGCGGCGTCGGATATTTTGGCATCCGCACGGTGCGAACGGAACTCGCGAAGCAGTTCCAACAACAGGTGGGAAATTCACCGGAGATCGCCGAACACGTTGGCAACATCGAGACGATGGATCTCAGTTTTCAGGCCATGGGTGATCCGGCAAACTCGGGAAAGATGGTCTTCAACCTCCGCGGTTCGGAGGGTTCTGCCCAGTTGGCGATCGACCCGTCGAAAGCCGAGGCCAGCCCGGGATCGGCATTCGTGCTGATCTTGGAAGACGGTCAGCGAATCCCTTTGACCGGGGTCCGGTCCGCCGGGGACGAAGCGGTGGTGACTGAGCCTGCGGGGCCGACGGAACCGGGCGACGCGCCGACTTCGGACGATGCCCCGACGGAGACAATCGTTCCCTCGGATGCGGATGAAACGTCGCCCGAAACGTCAGTCGAATCCCCGGCGGAGGTGTTGCGGTGATCCCGTTGGGGTGACTTGGCTCGGTGTTCAAGCGGGTTGACGGTCGGGGACTCTTCGCGTCTTCTGTCGGTCGAGGCGGGCCGCCTCACGGCGGTCGATCGGGACGTTGCCGATCGCGTCACACCCCATTCCTTGCAAGCCAGAGTTCCCTAATGAAGGTCGCCACCTTTGATACTGACAAAGGCACGATTCGGATCGAATTGTTCGCCGACAAAACTCCCAAGACCGTTGCCAATTTCGAAAAGCTGGTCGGACAAAAGTTCTACGACGGGTTGGTTTTCCACCGGGTGATCCCCGACTTCATGGTCCAGGGTGGTTGCCCTCAAGGACGCGGAACCGGCGGTCCGGGGTATCAGTTCGAGGACGAATTCCATCCCGAATTGAAGCACGACGCCCCGGGGGTCCTGTCGATGGCCAATGCCGGCCCGAACACCAACGGCAGCCAGTTCTTCATCACCCACGTGCCGACACCTTGGCTGGACGGCAAGCACAGCGTCTTCGGCAAGGTGCTGGAGGGACAGGATGTGGTCGATTCGATCGCCCAGGGCGACCAGATCAAGACGGTACGGATCACCGAAGAGTGATTTGTCAGCGCGTCGTGAACCGATGCACCGTCGTCTCGCGGAGCGTTTCCCCCGGCCGCAAAACGGCCGAGGGGAACTCGGGGTGATTCGGGGCGTCGGGGTGATGCTGCGTTTCTAAGCAGAACGCGTCGTGGCGACCGTAGCCGCCGGAGGCTTCGTTAGCGGCCAGGTGGTTTCCGGTATAAAGCTGGACGGCGGGTTGTGTCGTCCAGACTTCCATCACGCGGCCCGAGCGAGGTTCTTCTGCTCGCGCGGCCCGACGGAGGGTGCCGGCTTGGCCGCGAACCACGAAACAGTGGTCGTACCCTTTCGTCGCTTCGAACTGGCCGATCCGAGCACCCAGCGGCGTGGGGGTGCGGAAGTCGAGGCCGGTGTCGGAAACGTCATTCAAGCCACCCGTGGGGATCAGGTCCGCGTCGACCTCCAAGACCTGGTCGGCGTCGAGTGTCAGGATCGTATCGAGCACCGGGCCGCTTCCGACCCCACCCAGATTCCAGTAACTGTGGTTGCACAGGTTGACCGGGGTCGGCGCGTCGGCGGTGGCCTCGAAGGTCATCGACAGTTCGTCGTTTTCGTTGAAGGCGTACTCCGCGGTCGCCCACAGATTCCCGGGAAAGCCTTCCATGCCGGCGGGGCTGAACAGCCGCAAGCGGACCCCCGCCGAATCGCCGGCCCCGAACGCTTCCGATTCCCACAGCAAGTGATCGAATCCGATCGTTCCGCCATGCAGGTGATGGTTGCCGAGATTTTGGGTTACCTGGTAGTCTTGCCCGTCGATCCGGAACCGTCCTTGACCGATCCGGTTGCAGAACCGGCCGATGGTCGAACCGAAGTGGGGATGCTTGCCCAAGTAGGGGCCCAGGGCATCGAATGACAGGTTGATGTTCTCGATCTTCCCAGAGGAATCGGCCAGATTGACATCCATCAGGACCGCACCATAGTTGGTCAATCGGACGCTGTGGCCGCGGGCGTTGGTCAGGGTGTAAACGACGACCGGACGGCCATCCGGAAGTTCGCCAAAAGGTTTCGTTTGAGTTTGCATGCTGAGGATCGTTTCGGGTTTCGGAGTACTTCGCCAGTGAACAGTTTAGGGTCCGCAGCGGGGGCGAATCCGCCGGTCGCCAGTTTTGCAGGATCGTCCCACAGCGACGGACTCAAAAACAGGGTACCGGCCCCTCGCATCGGTGATATCCGCTTGGCCGGCCCCTTCTTTCAGGCGGCGCTGAGTGGCTACAGCGATCTGCCGATGCGCGTCTTGGCGCGACGGCACGGGGCCGCCTATTCGCTCTGCGAGGTGATGCTCGATCAGTTCCTCGTGACGCTGACCGACCGGCCCAAGACGCGGCACTTCCTCGATATCGCCCCGGAGGAACACCCGGTCGGCGGCCAACTGATGGGAAGCGAGCCGATCCAATTTGCGGCCGGGGCGACCAAATTGGCGGCGGCCGGTTTCGATGTGATCGACATCAACTTCGGCTGCCCCGTGAAGAAAGTGCTCGGCCGCTGCCGGGGCGGGTTCCATCTGTCCCAGCCCGAAGTCGCGTTGGAAATCGTCGCCCGGACGCGTGACGCGGTCCCAGCGGACCGGCCGGTGACCATCAAGATGCGGCGGGGGATCGATGATACGGACGAATCCCGCGATCATTTCTTCCAGATCCTCGACGGGGCGTTCGCACTGGGGGTCGCCGCGATCACCGTTCATGGCCGCACGGTGAAGCAGCGGTACGTCGGGCCGAGCCGCTGGGATTTCTTGGCCGAAGTCAAACGCCATGTCGGGCCTGAGCGGACGATCTTCGGCAGCGGCGATCTGTTTTCAGCAGCCGATTGTTTGCGAATGATCAACGAAACCGGTGTCGATGGGGTGACCATCGCTCGTGGGGCGATCGGCAACCCGTGGATCTTCGAACAGGCTGATGCACTCTGGCGCGGCCGTCCGCTGCCGCCGCCGCCCAGCTTGGGTGAGCAGGCGGAGGTGATTCGGGAACACTTTCGGCTTTGTCAGGCCACCTACGGAGAAAAGCGGTCGATGATCATGATGCGAAAGTTCTGCATCAAGTACTCCGCCAGCCACCCCGACCACCAGTCGGTACGCGACGCGCTCGTCAAAGTCGCCTGCCCCGAGGACGTCGAACGGGTGCTCCGTGATCATTACCGTGGCGACCTGCCGGGGCGGTATGTGCCGCGTGAAATCCACGATTCGCAATCGGAGGGATGCTGATGACCCAGCCGACGGAGAGTTCCGAGCGGCGGCCAACCAAGTCTTGGCGGTTGCCTGCCCATTGCGAGGGCAAACACATTTACTTGACTGGCTATCGCGGGTCGGGCAAGAGCTCGGTCGGGCGAATCCTGGCCAAGCGAACCGGCCTGCCGTGGATCGACTTGGACGACGAGATCGAGCGGGAAACGGGGCGGGCGATCCGCGAGATTTTCGCCGATGGCGGCGAGTCGACGTTTCGGGACATCGAGCAACAATCGCTGCGGCGGGTATCCGAATTGCCGCCCCATGTCGTCTCACTGGGCGGCGGCGCGGTGCTGCGTCCAGCTAATCGACAACGGATTCGCGACACGGGGATCTGCGTCTGGCTCCACGTCGATGCCCGCACGGCGCTCCGTCGACTGGGCCGAGACCGCAGCACTTCGTCGCGTCGACCGGCACTGACGAATCTGCCGCTCAAGGGAGAGATCGAAACGCTGCTCGCCCAGCGTGAACCGCTCTACCGTGAGGCCGCCAACCACCGGATCGAAACCCGCTCGCAACGGGTCACCGCGATCGCCCGTCAGGTGTTCGAGGCGATCAGTCAGCCCGCCGGCCCCAAGCGACCGCGGCGGCCTGCCGGACCTCCGCCAAGCTGACGTCGGCCCGTTTGGCGACCGCGTCCGCGTCATCATGCTCGACCATCATCCGCCGACGTCCCGAGTCGAGTTCGACGGCTTTGGCCCGGAGTGGCCCCCAGGGGGTCGTCAGCGTGACGGCGTGCCGGACCAACTTACGGCGTTCCGCCTGGTAGCGTCTGACGCCGATCGTGGTCGTTTCTCGCAACACCAGCTCCTCCAACGCCGTCGCCTGCCCGGGCTGGCAGACGACGGTCAACAGCACGCCGCTGCGACCTTTCTTCATCACACACGGCGTTTGAAAGGCGTCCAGTGCCCCGGCTTCGAACAGCCGATTGACGCAGCCCGCCACGTCCTCCGGTGGGCAATCGTCCAGATTCGACTCGATCACCGTCACCCGATCCGCCTCGCTCGGCAGGCTCGCCACCGCGACATCACCGCTCGCCGGTTCGTCGGTTTGGCCGATCGCGATGCGGAGCACGTTGGCCCTTTCGGACAGGTCCATCGTGCCGGCACCACACCCGATCGCCTCCAGCCGCATCGCCGGCCAACCTCCGTAGCGGCTGACGGTCGCCTTCAGGATCGCGGCCCCCGTCGGCGTCGTCAGTTCCCGTTCGATATCGCAGGCCGCGATTTCGGCTCCACATAACAGCTCCGCCGTGGCGGGGGCGGGGATCGCGACCAAGCCATGGGCGATCCGGACACTGCCCCGACCCGTCGGTACGGGAGACGCCTCGAAACGCTCGACTCCCAAATGGTCGAAGCCGATCGCTGCACCGACGATATCGGCGATCGAATCGATCGCGCCGACTTCGTGAAAGTGGACCTTTTGAATGGTCGTGCCGTGCATTTTCGCCTCGGCGGCGCCGATCAAGGCAAAGATCTTCTTGGCCAAAGTCCGAGCCCCCGGTGTCAACCGCTCGCCGGCGTCGATCATCGCCTCGATGTGGTGCAGATGGCGATGGGCATGCTCCGGCGGGTGGTCGATCGAGACCTGTACCGCTCGAAAACCGTTCTTTTTCACGATTTCACTGCGGATCGAGACCTGATCGAGTCCCATCGACGTGACTCCCTCCTGGAGTTTTTCGATCGGCACCCCCAAGTCGATCAACGCCCCCAAGACCATGTCGCCACTGATCCCGCTGAAGCAATCGAAATAGGCGATCCGCACGGCGTTTCTCCGATAAAAAGGCTGGCAACTTTGGGGGCGATGAGGACAACGATGAATCGGCAAGTCTAACCAACCGGACGTTCTCGCGGTCGCCGGGGCGATGGGCTATTGGTCGGAATCGGCCGGGAAACGCTTCCCCATACGTCGCCAAAGCAGATTGCCACGAATTGCCGTACGGCGGCGGCCCCCCCGCCCGAAATCCTTCAATCGGATTGTGGTCGAGCAGCCGGATCGTGATTGACAGGACCGGGGCGATTCGTAGACTACTTGCCTATCGACGCGGCGGAGTAGCTCAGTCGGTTAGAGCACCGGCTTCATAAGCCGGGTGTCACCGGTTCAAGTCCGGTCTCCGCTACTTTTTTGGCTCTGAGAACCCTGCGACGTCGGGATGCATCCCGTTCGCTGGTGGCGGCGTTTCGCGGATCGGCGTTGGTTCGATCCGTCGAATCAGCTGGTGTGCCCGGTTCACGTCATGCCATCGGGAATGAACCAGGCCGCTTGGCCGCTCGCTCGACACCGGCTCCTCACCGCCGAACTTCTCTGTTGATCGGTTCGGCTTTTCGGCTCGCTCTGAATCGCTTGACAGGCATCGCCGCTCCGCGATTCTCTGTTTGATCCCGATCGGTTCTCGGCGGCGTTATCGATCGGATTCGAATTTGCCGCCGGATCGCACCCAGCGGGCGAGCCCGGTCACTCGGCCGGGATCGGCTCGGCCGACCGCTTCAGGGCTGCCTTGGCCGAATCGGCCATGGTTGCCAGGGCGGCACCCATCATGATCGCGTCCTTGATCACCAGTCGCCCGCGACCGCTGAGGTAAGGGAAGCCGTGCGTCGTGTCGCCCAAGTTTGGCACCCAACTTTCGGGCGTCGTGACTAAAAAGGAGAGGGTGGTAAGCGACATCACGAATACCAGAAAACTCCCCAGTGTTGCCACGGTGGGAAACCACGGGTTCAGCGCGATCATCACGCCGTAGGCGACGATCACGCTGCCCAATGCCCAGGCGAACGGATAGGTACCGTTCCGCTCGTGCCACGCGCGGTTCTCCGTGTTGACCGCCCCTTCGGGATTCATGTGTTCGGCGTAGCCTCCCGGGTCGGAATAGAAGAAACTCATCAGCGGGCTGTTTGCGACGAAAGGGACGATCCCGTCCGCCTCGTATCGAGTGACCTTCAGGCCGCCGATCCAAACCAGGACAACGACCAGCCCCAGTCGGGTGACTGCGTAGCCGATCCGATCCGTGTCGGCGGCCCATTGCAAGACTCGTTGCAAACTCATTGCGAATCCTCTCGATCGAGTATCGGGGGTGCGGCGACGTCCAAGAAGACCGCGTGAATCAACCCGATCGATTCTTTCCGGTTGGAGCTCCCGGCGGAATGGACGCGAGGGGCGAAGGCATGGACAGATTGCTTCCTCCGCGAATTTCCGTTTCGAACTTACGAAAACCCGATGGCGAAAAGCCCGTCGCCTTCTTGAACACACGGCTGAAGTAGAGCTCGTCCTGGAAACCGACCTCGCGAGCAACCTGCTTGACCGGTTTCAGCGTGTGTAGCAATTGCCATTTGGCGTGCGTCATCACCCGTTCTCGGATCAGGTCGGTCAACGATTTGCCGAGTTGCTCACGGACGACACGTCCCAGCGTCTTAGCCGACATGTGCAATCGGGCCGCGTAATCTCGCGGAGCATGCAGCGTCTGATAGTGAGATTCGATCAGCTCCTTCAGTTCCGCCAGCACCGGATGACGCAGGCCCGTGGGGTTTGACGGGCAACCCGGCACCGAACGTGCCTTCAGCCGGGTCGCCAGGATCAGCAACGTCTTCAGTTGAGCCAACAGCATCTCTTCGTAGGCTTGCGAACGCTCCGTCGCCTCTCGTCGCATCCGCTGAACCACGCCGATGATCTCCGGGCCAGCCGTGGGGTCCAAGTTGACGACCGGCGGGTGATAGGGGTCGTTGAATAACGCGGCCGCACACCCGGACTCCGCATGGAACGTTTCGACACACAAGAAGTTCGCATGGAATCGGATCGCAGTACCGAGCAACTCCGATTTCGGTTCGAAGCGGACGTTCTGATAAGGAGTGAAAAACAGCAGCGTGTCGTTCGCCAACCGGTATTGCCCGGCGTCCGCCCAGAAATTGCCTTGTCCATGCTCAACATGAACGATCCCGAAGCGATTCGTCCGGGAGGGTTCGCAGGGGCCGGCATCTGACCGCAAGGTTTCGACTCGGATCGCCTCGGTCGCTTGGCGGGGATCGAACAGATCCGTCCGGATCGTCGGTGGCGTCATCGTTCGTCCATGCTGCCGACCCACCCAGGCAGGGCGCTTCGGCAACCAGGAAGGAAGGTTCGACGGGAAGTGGTCAACTTCGCCTTTTGTTCGTTCCTGCGACATGGGGCAACCTTGGGAAATATAAGATGCCTAGAACCAAGCAGCTCGCCAATCTGCCCTTGCGATCGGGGAACGCCTGTCCGTCGTGCGGTTGCCTTTCGCGACAGCCATTCAATCGCACTCCTTCACGGCGGGTGACCGGATTGGGCGGCGACAAGCCGGGGTTGATCAGGCGAGACGGCCAACTCGGTTTGGCTGCGGGGCGCAGGATGCTCTCGCGGGCTTGACAAGAATGCGGCAGCAGTCTGGGGCGTTGCGGCTCAGGAAAGGCGATCGTTCCACCGGGGCGGCTGGCGGTCGCGGGGAGGAAAGTTCGTCGGTACGATGGGCGGCGGATTGAACAGAAACTCAGCGTTCGTTTTCTTCGTTCCCAGAGCAGACCCTTGAGTGACAGTGAGCCTGTTCCGGTCGGTGGCAGCCGCGTGACGGAGCCGCTGCGGAGCGGCATCACGTTGCCTTCCGCGACCAACGTGGTGATCGCCAGCATGATCGGGGCCGGCGTGTACACGACCAGCGGCTTCGCGCTCGCCGATCTGGGGTCACCGATTTTGGTTTTGGCCGCTTGGGCCGTCGGCGGGTTGCTGGCGCTATGCGGCGCGTTCAGTTATGGCGGGTTGGCGCGGCGGTTCGCCGAATCGGGCGGTGAGTACCTGTTTCTGTCCAGGGCGCTCCATCCGGCGGCCGGATACGTCGCGGGTTTCGTCTCGCTGTTGGCCGGTTTTACCGGCGCGATCGCCTTTGCGGCGTTGACCTTCGAGGCCTATTGGCGAGGGATGGCGGGCGGGTCGGCAGACGGCCCGTCGGCGGGGCTGATCGCGGGTTGGCCCGCGGGGACGATCGCCGTCGGTTTGGTCGTGCTCGCCGGACTGATGCACGGGTTTCGGGTCAGCATGGGCACTCGCGTTCAGGACAGCTTGGTTTGGTTGAAGGTCACCATGCTCGTCGCCTTCTTGGTTTTCGCATTGGGCACGCTGGTCACCGCGGATCCCCTCACCCCCTGGGCGGGACTGGCGACGGCGGTCGCGCCGCCCGATGACGGTTTGTTCGCGACCTTCGCCGTGTCGCTGATGTGGATCTCGCTCAGCTACAGCGGTTTCAACGCGGCGATATACATCACTAGCGAGGTGCGAGACGGCGGGCGGACGGTGCGCACCGCGTTGTGGGCCGGCACGCTAGCGGTAACGCTCATTTACCTGGCCCTCAACGCCGTCTTCGTGCTCGCACCGCCTTCCGAGCTGGTTTTGGGCAAGCAGGACATCGCGGCCGAAACGGCTCGGTACATCGGCGGTCCGATTTTCGAAAAGCTCTTTCGCGGCACCATCCTGATTTCGCTGGCGACGAGCGTGTTGTCGCTGATGATGACCGGGCCGCGGGTGTACGCGAAGATGGCCGACGACGGGGTGTTGCCGAAACGGTTCGCCTTTCGGGCGGCAGCGCCGGGTTGGGGGATTTTCGCGCAAGGCGTTTTGGCGATCGTGGTGATCCAGTTGGCGTCGCTCCGGCAATTGCTGTCTTATCTGGGGCTGACGCTGTCGCTCAGCGCTGCCCTGACCGTCACCACGCTGTTCGTTTTACGGCGGCGGGGCGAGTCGATCGTGGTGTTCGGTTACCCTTGGACGCCGTTCGTGTTCGTGTTCGGCACGTTGGGGATTAGTGCGGTCGCCGGCACCCAACGGCCGATCGAACTGGCGGTTGCCGTGGGGACACTTGGCTTCGGGGTGCTGGCATACGCCCTGCAAACACGCTTCGGCCGACGCGGGCAGCCGGTTCAGCTCGGCGGAACGGAAACGGGCCGCGAGCCGCTGGACGGGGAGCCAACCGAACTCGGGGAGACCACCGACGGCTTCGCGGACCGTCAGCGAGGCGAGCCGGGATAGGCCCGTCGCATTTTTTCGCGGGCTCGAGTGAGCACCGGCCCGATGCTGCTTTCGTTGATTCCCGCCTGGTCGCTGATCTCGCGGTAACTCAAGCCGTCGAGGTGGTACATTTTGACGATCTTCGCCTCGTCGGATGGCAGCCACCGCAGCAATTGTTCTATCTCTTCCGCGTCTTCGAAACGGGCGAGGTCCGGGTCGATACCGCCATGGCCGTTGAGCGATTCCGATCCGCCGACCGGGGTCGGCGGGCGGTGGCTCAATTTGCGGATCACCACCCGACGGGCGATCACGCTGAGATAGGTCGCGAGCGAGCTGTTTCGTTCGAAGCGTCTCAGCACCCCATACTTGTCCGCGACGATCACGGCGAAAACTTCGGCTACCAGGTCCTCCCGTTCTTCGCGGCTAAGCGTCAAATTGCGAGAGCGGGTCGTGTGATTCACGACATGGACCATCAACCCCAGGAAGCGATCGACGAAATTCTCCCAGGCCCGAGGCGCGGAACTCAAGCACCGTTCGAGGATTTCGCGATCGATTACGGAAAGACTCACAGCAGCACGCTCGAAGTCGTAAGGGTGGCGGGGCCGCTCGAAACACAGGACACCAAACCGAACGAAAGCCTTGTGAAGGATAAATCAGCTTTCTCAAACGCCCTCCCTGAGACGCCGGACGCGTCTGTTCTATCCTAGGCAACGAAGGGTCAAACCTCAAGGATTTCTAACCCTGAAATGGGATGCGGGTACCGGAATCCTTCCGGAAATCGGCGTTTTCGGCCCATCATGGGCCGGACCGGTTCCGAAGCGGTTGCCAAACCGATACGCTTTGCGGATAGGCGGCGCTTCGTCACGGGCGGAACCGCAGCCCCCCATCCTTTCCCCGCAGAACCGAGGAGTTCCTGAGCATCATGGCATACACACTACCCAGCCTGCCTTACGCTTACGACGCGTTAGAGCCACACATCGACGCTCGGACGATGGAGATCCACCATACGAAACACCACCAAGCCTACATCAACAACGTGAACGCGGCGGTCGCCGGCACGCCACTGGAATCGCTCGCTGTCGAGGCGCTGATCAGCGACTTGTCGGCGGTCCCCGAGGACAAGCGGGGCGCCGTCCGCAACAACGGTGGCGGCCACGCCAACCATTCGCTGTTTTGGGGGGTGATGGGCCCGGGCAAGGGCGGATCGCCCAGCGGCGAATTGGCGACCGCAATCGATGCGGCCTTCGGGTCGCTGGAAGAGCTGAAGACTAAGTTCAATGCCGCCGCGGCTACCCGTTTCGGCAGCGGTTGGGCTTGGCTGTACGTGGACAGCGGGGCGCTCAAGGTCGGCAGCACCGCGAATCAGGATTCGCCATTGATGGGGGCCACGGTCGCCGGCATCGCCGGCACGCCGATCCTCGGTCTGGACGTTTGGGAACACGCGTACTATCTGAACTACCAAAACCGGCGGCCGGACTACATCGCCGCGTTCTGGAACGTCGTCGATTGGGACGCGGTCGCCGCTCGCTTCGCCGCCGCCAAGTGACGTCTTGCCTGCCGCTTCAGGTCGACTGGTGGCAGTATCCTTCGGACCAATCCCCTGTTGTCGAGGTATCGTGCCCCGATGACAGGGGCGTTGGACCGGTCTCCACACCGCCGGCGAAACGCCTGCCGACTCAGCCGGACGTGAACCGAGCGATCTGGCCAGGCGATCCGAGTCGATGACGCCGGTTGCTGCTCTCGTGTCACGCCCGTGAACCGGTACCCAAGCCCCGGGCGGGTAGCCGGCGAGCAGTGCTGGAATCCGGCGGCCGGCACCGCAACCGAGTTTTGGTCGGAAGTTGCGCCGGACGCGCTTTGTTTCTTTTGGGGACTAGCCATCCTCAACCCCGACGATGATATAATCGACTGTCGCGCCCGCGTTGGAGGTTTCACGGCCTTCGTCAATGCCTTCGGAAGATCCGTCGGGCGGGCAACTCGGGCAACTCGGGCACCTGCGGGCAAGTGGGAAACTGCGGTTGGGCGTGCAGGCGTTGCGGATTTCGTTCGTTTTTACTGATCGGTGAGGTCGAGTGCGGGCATGGTCGAAGCCTTGGATTGTCATGATCGCGGTCGCGGTTGTCTGTTCGGGTTGGCGATTGGCGACGCGTTGGGTGCGGCGGTCGAGTTCATGCCGCCGGGCAGTTTCGCGCCGGTCGACGGCTATCGTGGCGGCGGACCTCATCGGCTTGAGCCGGGACAGTGGACCGACGACACCAGCATGGCTTTGGCGTTAGCCGAAAGCATCGCCGAGGTCGGTTGGAATTTGGATGATCAGGCCAAGCGGTATATCCGCTGGTGGCAGGACGGTTACTTGTCGGTCAACGACCAGTGCTTTGACATCGGCATGACGACTCGCGAGTCGTTGTGGCGTTATCTGAAAAGCGGGGAAGCTTACCGCTCGGGAGACAATTCAGAGCACGCTTGTGGAAACGGATCGATCATGCGTCTGGCGCCGGTCCCGATCCGTTACGCGGAGTATTTCCCCGATCGGCTGGAGGAACTCGTTGGCTTGGCGGAGCAATCGAGTCTGCCGACCCATGCCCACGAAGCCTGCTTGTCCGCGTGCCGTTACTTGGCGACGTTGATCGCGGCCTTGATTCGAGGGGATGATCGGGAAGAGGTCCTGAAGCCGGATTGGCAAGGCTTACGGCGACTCGAAAATATCAAGCCGCTGCATCCGACGATCAGCTCGATCGCCCGTGGCAGTTTTCGTCACAAGCGGCCACCCGAAATCCGAGGCACAGGTTGGGTCGTGAAAAGCTTGGAAGCCGCGTTGTGGGCTTTTCACGAGGCCAACGACTTCGAGCAAGCTGTCCTGCGAGCGGTCAATCTGGGGGATGACGCCGACACGACGGGTGCGGTGACCGGGCAATTGGCGGGGGCCTACTGGGGCGAATCCGGCATCCCGACGCCGCTGAAGGTGGGATTGGCTCGTGCGGAATGGATCGACCGAATGGCCTGTCGGTTGCTCGAAGTCAAACCCGAAGCGGTATCCGGATAACGCCGCAGCCCTCGCGAACGGTCACGCCGCTGCGATCACCAAGCCTCCCCTAAAAAATCCCCGGTTCCTGTCCGGGCGATCGGCCGGCGAGAAAATCGAAATCGCAGCCTTGATCGGCTTGAGTGATGTGGCGGGCAAAGAGTTGCCCGTAGCCACGATCGAACTTCGGTGTCGGCGGTACCCACGCCGCTTTGCGACGCGCGATCTCTTCCGCCGGGCAATCCCAATGGAGTTTCCTGGCCGCGACATCGAGTTCGATCGTGTCGCCGGTTCGGACGAGCGCGAGCGGGCCGCCGAGGTGGCTTTCCGGGGCGACGTGCAGCACGCACGTCCCGTAGCTGGTGCCGCTCATCCTCGCGTCGCTGATCCGAACCATGTCTCGCACGCCCGCCCGCAACAGCTTCTTCGGGATCGGCAGCATGCCCCATTCGGGAAACCCGGGAGCCCCCAGCGGACCGGCGCTGCGGAGGATCAGCACCGTGTCGGCGGTGACGTCCAAATCGGGATCGTCCAGCCGCGCCTTCATATCGGGGTAGTCTTCGAAGACCAGTGCCGGTCCGCGGTGTCGCTGCAATCGCGGGTCGGCCCCGAGCGGTTTGATGACGCAACCGTCCGGGGCGAGGTTCCCGCGGAGCACGCAGGTACCGCCGCTGACTGAGACCGGATTTTCACGCGGTCGGATCACTTCCGAGTTGATCACTTCTGCATCGGTGACCTGTTGTCCCAGCGTCGTTCCGTTGACGGTCGGACAATCGAGGTTCAGCAGGTCGCGCAGCAGATTCAGCAGAGCCGGGAGGCCACCGGCATCGTAGAAGTCTTCCATCAAGAAGCGGCCGCCCGGCCGCAGGTCGCCGATTACCGGCGTTCGTCGCGAAAGTTCGTCGAACCTTTCGAGCGTCAGCGGGATGCCGGCCCGACCGGCCAGGGCGATCAGGTGAACGATCGCGTTGGTGGAACCGCCGATCGCCAATGCCGTCGTCAACGCGTTGTCGATCGAATCCGAGGTCACCAGGTCGGCGGGGCGCGGCCCGTCCCATGCCAGTTCGACCGCCCGGCGGCCGGTCCGCACTCCCAACCGCGCGTGGTCCGCGATCACCGACGGCGTTGCCGCCGCCCCGACGAGGGTGAACCCGAGCGATTCGGCGACGCAGGCCATCGTGCTGGCGGTACCCATCGTCATGCAGGTCCCCGCGCTGCGGGCGATGCAGTTCTCGACCTGGTTCCAATCGGCGTCACACAGCAGCCCCGCCCCCCGTTGGTCCCAAAATTTCCAGGCGTCACTGCCGCTGCCGAGCGTTTCGGTTTTCCAGCGCGCCCTCAGCATCGGGCCGGCCGGCAAAAAGATGCTGGGGATGTCGGCGCTGATCGCCCCCATCAGCATCGCGGGGACAGTCTTGTCACAACCGCCCATCAACACGGCGGCGTCGATCGGGTGGCACCGCAGGACCTCCTCGACCTCCATCGCCAACAGGTTGCGATAGAGCATCGTGGTCGGCTTCATCAGCATTTCGCCGAGCGACATCACCGGGACTTCGACCGGGAAGCCGCCGGCTTGCAGGATCCCTCGGCGGACGTCTTGGGCCCGTTCGCGAAAGTGCGAGTGGCAGGTATTCAGGTCGCTCCAGGTGTTCAAGATCGCGATGACGGGCCGGTCTTTGTAATCGGCGTCGTCAAATCCCATCCCCTTCAGCCGCGAGCGGTGGCCGAAGGAGCGGAGGTCATCGGGGGCGAACCAGCGGGCGGAGCGGAGGCGGGCGGGGTCACGGGGTTCGGGAGAACTCATTCGGAAAGCTTTCGGATGACGGTCAGGAAAAGTTCACGGTTGGCGGCGCGGACTTCGCGACAGGTCGCGACAATCTGATCCGCGTCGGGAAGGTTCAGCAAGAACGCGAGTCGCTTCAACGAGTCGGAATCCGATGGGATTTCGTGGCGGGCCGGCGTGTCGAGCAGTCGGAGTTTCGATTCGACCTCCCGCAGCGCCCGGTAGTTGTCCCGTAAGCCATCCGCCAAGTCGCGCTCGACCAGACCGGCGTCGGCGATCCGACCCAAGGCTTCGATCGTGCCGGGGACCAGGATATCCGGATGGCGGGCCGCATGACAGAGTTGCAAGGTTTGGGTGGCCAACTCGACATCGACCGTACCCCCTTCGGCCCGCTTCAGGTTGTCATTCGCCGCTGAATCTTCCATCGCCAATCGCAAGTCGAGCACCTGTTGGGCGATCCCCTTGTACCATTCGCCCGAGGCCAACAACCCGCGGACCTGGGCATCGATCGCTCGACGGGTTTCGGATCGGCCCGAGATCGCTCGCGCCTTGCAGATCGACAACCGTTCGGTCAGTGTCGCCTTCCCATGCCGGAAGTGGGCGGCGAAAGTTTCGACCGAGACCGCCGGTCCGCGCTCCGGCGCCGGGCCCTGGAGCCCCAGCGGCATGCCGAGTTCGAACAACCGCGTGCCGCCCGTTCGATCATGCAGCACCTCGATCGTCCGCCGAGCGACTTCGCCAAAAAATTTCGCCGTGGTCGTCGTCGTCCGGTGGCCGCCGACCCGACGCCGGGTCTGGCAATCGGCGGTGTAGAGGAAACAGAGTTGCAGATCACTGTGATAATTCGGTTCGCGGGCCCCGAGTTTGCCGACGGCCAGGATGACAAGTTCCACGGGGGCGCCGTCCTCGGTGACCGGGTCGCCGTATTGTTCGGATAACTCCCGCGTCACCGCTTCGCTGGTCCGCCGCAGGATCGATTCGGCGGTGCAGGCCAATGACGCGTGGGTCGCTTCGAGCGATTCCTTGCCCAACAGGTCGCGGACGCCGATCTGTAGGTGGGCGCCGTTCTTGAAGCCTTGCATCACCGCGCGGATGTCGGACGCCCCTCGACACAGTTCGGTTGAGGAAGCTTCCAACCAGGCGGCGGATGGCAGCCGATCGAGTAACAGGGAATCGATCAGTTCATCGATCATCCCCGGATTGCGAACCAGGATTCCGGCCAGATAGGGGCTGCACGCGCAGAGCCGGACGAGCAGCGACATCGCCGCGGGGGATGTCCCCATCAATTCCCACAACGTCGCCTTACCGCCCAAGGAATCGCTGACCTCGGCCAGGGTCCGCAGTGTCGCCGCCGGGGCGGGCGAACGGCTGATTTCGGCCAGCAGCGTCGGGGCGATCGCGGCCAGGTGGTGGCGACACTTGCGCCCCGACAGGTAAGGCACGGGCTCGGCCGCCAGTCGTTGCAAGTCGACCATGGCCGTTACCGGATCGGCCATGCCGTGAGCCCGCAGGACGCGAGCGGCCAGATCTTGGTCCGGTTCGGGATCGAGCAGCAATTCGGTTTCGATCGGCGTGTCGGTCGCCAACACACCGGACCGCTCCAACAACGCGGCGATTACCGGCCGAACCGATCGGAGCGATGCTGCCAAAGCGGCGTGAAACGCCGCCACGTCCGACTGCCCGGCCCCGTCGCGGTATCCCAAGTTCCAAGCGACGGTGCGATCGGAATTCCCGGTGCCGGAATCGACTTCCTGGGCATGTTCACAGCGGGTCAGCCAGGCGAAAGCCTCCTGGAGGCTAGCGGCGTCCGAGGCCGAGATGTGCCCCGCAGTCAACAGGCCTTCGATCGCTTCGAGCGTCCCGAGCGAGCGGACAGGCGTCGATTCGATACCGTAGATCACCCGCAGCAAGCTGACGACCGATTCGATATCGTTCAGCCCTCCGGCGACGAGCCGAACCTCGATCGACGCCCGGTCTTGCCCGAAAGGACCGGCCTGCGGGGCCCGCTTCGACGACTCTCCATCGACGGGCTCGGGAACCGCAGGGTTAGGATCAGCGGCTGCCACGATGTGACGCGACAATTTTCCGGCGAGCGTCTGGATCCCCTCCCGGTCGGCCGATTCGCCGAAGCGTCGATAAACCCACGGTTCGATCCGCCGTAAAAACTGCTCGCCCAGTTCCCGGTTGCCGGCGACGACGCGGCTGTGAGTGTGCAGCAACCGCTCCCACGTCCTGCCCACCGACTGGTAATGCCGCTCCGCTTCGGTCACGGTGCAAGCCGGTGGCCCCGCTTCTCCCAACGGCCGCTTCGCCAAAGACACGTCGAACAACGGGCCTTCGACCGCGAACGCCAGCCCGGTACCGGCCGCCTGCTCGGGTCCCGGGCCGCTGTGGGCAGCGACGATCGCCACCACGTCGCGGACCAACGCCGCAAAGTATTCGTCACCGGGCAAGTTTTCCGGCCCGTCGCTCGGACCGCACAGGTCGCAGAGGAACATCAGTTCCAACGGACAACCGTAGCTCAGTTCGCCGCTGCCGAGCCGTCCCAAACCGATCACGGCGACCCGTCCCGGCGACCCGTCCGGGGTTCGCGGGACGCCGTATCGTGTTGCCATCCGGGCTGACGAAAAATGCAACGCCGACTCGATGACCGCCTCGGCCAAGACGGTCAATTCCGAGACCACCTGCTGCGGAGGGGCACCGGCTACGAATTCGGCATAGGCGATCCGCAGCCGCTCGCGGCCGACGACCGCCCGAATCAGCGCCGCCAGCGCCGAGAGGTCACCGCCACAGCGTGCCAACGCCTCCATCTCGGCAACCATCTCGTCGATCAAGACCTCGCGAGGCGCCGGCGCCCCGCCGCTGACCAGCGCGAGGTCAAACGATTCCGGGTCGGCGATCAACCGGTCCGCCAACCGATCGCCAGCCCCCAGCAGCTTCAACAGGCTCTCGAGCGACGTCACGTCGCGATCAAAGAAAGCCAATAGCGACGTCGGGCTGCGGGCCGCTTCGACATAACGCCCCAGCCTCGCCAAAACCTCCGGCGGCTCGGGTGTCAACGGCAGCAAGGTCTCCAAGTGGCCGCGAAGCTTATTGAGCAGATCCCGCGGAACCGGAAGCGAAGCAATGCTATCCAAGTTCCCAGGACCGAGCGCATTATCCATTTTTGAAAGTCAGCCTTGCCGCCAAAGCCAATCGCAACGGTCGATCCGGTCGGACAACTTCATCCGACGGCGGCCATCTTAACCATTTTTTCCGTTATCGGTGGTCCGATTCCGTCGACCTTTCGCCCTGCGCAAGAAATGCTCGCCGCACAGTCCCGTTTTTCGTCCTACGTTTCCAGTGACGGGCACGATCGCCGACGGCGCCCAACCAGGATCTCAACGGATGATGCCCAAAAACCACAGCGGTGTTGCCCTCGGGCCACGCCGCCCCAGCAGTTTTGGGCCGGATTTTGAAGCCTAAGTCACTACATAGCAACGGTTTACTATGTCTTTGGCCTATTGCACCCTTTCGCTCGGCATTCTCCCTGCATGGTCACTGGGTTCGCTGGATCATCCGGAGGCCCGAGACGACGAGGATCTGTTCATGCCCAAGAAAATGAGCCGCCGAAGTTTGCAGGACGACGCTTTTGACGCGGAGGAATCGGTCGATCGACGCGGTCGCGTGATGGGGCAATCGGAGGTGGACGATTTTCTGGAAGACGATCTGATCGACCTGGACGAGGACTGCGACGCGTTGCTGGCCCGCCGAGAATTGGCTGGCGGAACCGGTGGCACGGACCTGACCGAAGACCCGATCCGCATGTACCTGATGCAGATGGGCCAAATCCCGCTGCTAAACCGCGACCAGGAAGTCTCCGCGGCACGACAAATCGAGCGGACCCGCGATCGTTATCGCCACCGCATGATCGGAACCGATTTCATGCTCCGTGGGGCGTTGCGGTTACTCGAACAGGTTCGCGATAAAAAACTGCGGCTCGATCGCACGATCGAAGTCAGCGTGACGAACGCGGTCGAGAAGAAAGCGATCATGCTGCGGATCGTTCCGAATTGCCAAACCCTGCGAGCCCTGCTGAAGCTGAATCGCCACGACTATTTGACCGCCGTGAACCCCCGCGTGCCGATGCGTCGACGCCGTGCCGCGTGGCGGAACCTGGTGATCCGGAGGAACAAGGCGGTCCGCCTGGTCGAAGAGATGAACTTGCGGACCGGAAAGTTACAGCCGCTGTTCGAGCGACTCCGACAAGCCAATGACCGAATGCGAGAAATCCGCCGCTTGCTGGCGACCAAGAAGTTGTCGACCATGCCCGGCACGCCCTCGCTTCCCGCGTTGCGAGCCGAACTGCATCACCTGATGCGGCTGACGCTGGAAACCCCCCCGACCCTGGACCGACGGATCACCCAAACCGACTCGCTCCGCGAGGACTACGACGCGGCCAAACGGGTGCTGTCGGCCGGCAACCTGCGGCTGGTCGTCTCGATCGCGAAAAAGTATCGCAATCGCGGCCTGTCGTTTCTGGATCTGATCCAAGAGGGCAACACCGGCCTGATGCGGGCCGTCGACAAGTTCGAACATGCTCGCGGCTACAAGTTCAGCACGTATGCGACCTGGTGGATCCGCCAAGCGATCACCCGCGCGATCGCGGACCAAAGCCGCACGATCCGCGTCCCGGTACACATGATCGAGACGATGAACCGCGTCCGCCAAATCATCCGCGACCTGGTCCAAGCCCATGGCAGGGAACCTTCGGCCGAAGAGATCGCGGCTCGCGCCGGCATGTCGGTCGACGAGACCCGTGTGGTGATCAAGATGAGCCGCCAGCCACTGTCGCTCGATCAGCCTCTAGGTGATAGCGACGAGAGCGTGTTCGGCGAATTCTTAGAAGATCATCGCGACGTCGACCCGCTGCAGGATTCCCACCGCGAGGCGTTGAAAAAGCAGATCGATTGCGCGATGGAATCGCTGAATTACCGCGAACGCGAAATCCTGCGGCTTCGCTACGGCCTCGCTGACGGCTACACCTACACGCTCGAAGAGGTGGGGAAGATCTTTCAAGTGACCCGTGAACGCGTCCGCCAGATCGAGAGCAAGGCGGTGCGGAAGTTGCAACAACCCTACCGTTCCAAGTCGCTCGCCAGCTTCTTGGACGGGGCCGAGTGGGTTTGTAACGAACCGGCGGCCGACCTGCTGTGAGACGGCGATTGCCGGTGCGGCCCGGCGGACCGACAGATCAGCCGCCGTGGCCGGCTCGCTCGCGGTAGTAATCGATGCTGCGGCGAAGCCCCTCGCCGAGCTCGACCGCCGGCTCGTACCCGAGTCGCTGATGGGCCCGAGTGATGTCGGCGGTGGAATGCCGCACGTCGCCCTCACGCGGCGGTTCACGCAGCGGTTCCACGCGGGTGCCGAGCAGCGTTTGCAGGATCTCGAGCAGCCCCCACAGCGTCGTCGGCTCGCCACGGGCGATGTTGAAGACTTCGCCGTCGACGCCGCTGGCCGTCGACGCCAACAGGTTCGCCTGAATGACGTCCTCGACGTAGACAAAATCCCGTGTCTGTTCCCCGTCGCCATACAGCGTCGGCGACTCGCCCGCCAAAGCTCGTGAAACGAACCGCGGGATCACGGCGCTGTATTCGCTCCCCGGGTCCTGTCGGGGGCCAAAGACGTTGAAGAAACGTAGGATCACCGTGGACAACCCCAGCGACGCGCTAAACGCCCGAGCGAAGTGTTCGGAAGCCAACTTCGCCGCCGCGTAGGGCGAGATCGGGTCGGTCGGCGTCGTTTCCGCTTTGACCGCGACCGGCGAATTGCCATACACGGCACTGGTCGAGGCCAACACCAACCGCCGAATGCCTTGGCGGTGAGCGGCCTGCAACAACTGCACCGTCGATGTCGTCGTCCAAGCGTGACAGAGTGCCGGTTCACGCACGCTCCGCGGGACGCTGGCCATCGCCGCCAAGTGAAAGATCGTGTCGACACCCGAGACCGCCGCCTCCACGATTGCTGCGTCGGCGGCATCGCCTTCGATCAACGTCAATCGCTCGTCGCCTGCCCACCGCTTCAGGTTGCCGCGGTCACCCGTGCTGAAGTTGTCCAGCACCGTCACAGGGGCGCCGCAATCGAGCAGCGCATCGACGAGGTTCGAGCCGATGAATCCCGCGCCCCCGGTGACGAGGCAGTGGCGCGAGCGGAGCATCGCGCGAGCGGCTGGCAACTGATTTGACATGGGGTTGTCTATCGTCCGTTCGGGAGCGTCGTCACGCCGACACCGTCCCCACGGCGACGGACGGAATCGCTGACGCCGGATGAACGCCGTGTCAGGCCGTTCCGAGGCACCGCTTCAACGTCGCGATGCTGTCTCCGGCCAAACGTTCCGGGCCGGGTGAGTAGTCGAAAACCTCAACGCTCAGCCAACCGTCGTACCCGACTTCCCGCAGCGTGGCGATGATCGGCTCGAAGTCGACGTCCCCCATTCCTGGCCCCAAGCGGTTGGGGTCGTTGGCGTGAAAGTGAATCAGCCAATCGGCATGCTTGCGGATCACCGTCGGGATGTCTTCCGGCTCACAGGACATCGCCTTGACGTCCAGATGAAGCCCAAACGCGGGGCTGGGGAGCAGCCCTTTCAGCCGGCGGGCTTCGTCGGCGGTGTTCAGAAAATTGCCCTCTTCGGGACCCAGCGGTTCCAGGGCGATCCGGACGTTTTGACTTTCGAGTTCCGCCTCGAGTTCCCCGAGGACTTCGGCGGCATTCGCGATCGCCTCTTCCGTCGCGACGCCCGGTTCGCGGTTCCGCTGCTGCGGGCTGCCGAGCACCATCACGCCGCTCTCGGGGGTGTCTTGGCAAAGGTCGGCACAGAGCCGGATCAGTTCCCGCAAGTAACCCACCGTGCGGAACCGCGTTTCGCGATCGCGTGTCGTCAGGTGAAAGCCGGTCGTTTTGGCCAGCAACCAGTGCAAGCCGATCAATTCCAGCCCCGCCGCCTGAACCGTTTCGCGATACCGTCGCCGCTGATCCGCCGTGATGGCGGTGGCGTCGGTGTTCAGCATGAACGGGGCGACCTCCCAACCGGTGTAGCCGAGCGATGCGGCGAGTTCGACCGCCCGCTCCAATGGCATGTCCCCAAAGGTCTCGTTGCAAATCGCCAATCGCATCGTGCCGTCACTCCGGTTACGTGAAGAAACTGTCGAGTCCGGTCGCTTCGAACGCCGAACGGTAATGCTCGACCTTGTAAGGTTCGCCCGCATCGGGCGGCCACCAGATGGCGATGACGTCAAACCGGCAACGAGCTTCCAGCAAACGATTTCGCATCAGGTATCTGGCGGCGGCACGGGTGATGCGGGCCTGCTTGTCATCATCGACCCGCTCAGCGGGATGCCCCGGCTTGCGGGTCGCCAACGTCTTGACCTCGACGAATACGATTTCGCGAGGCCGACGCCGATCGACGGCGATCAGGTCGATTTCACCGCCGAAGTCGGCCTCGCTGTGAGCGACCACCCGAAAGCCCTGCCGCCGCAGCATCCTAGCGGCATACTGCTCGCCACGAAGCCCGATCTTGGCTTGGTGATCGACGAAGCCAAACCGCCACACATCGTAACGAACAAGCAGACGGGCGATGAAGTCGGCCGCCCTCCGCAACCAACCGCAGAAAACCCGGCCGGACACAGCGATGTCAGCCGTTTAGCTGGTGCGACGTTCTTTCAAGCGAACCGCCTTGCCGACGCGTTCGCGGAGGAAGTAAAGCTTGGCACGCCGGACGACGCTGCTCCGCTTGACGTCGATCTTCGCGATCCGAGGGCTGTGGACCGGAAACTTTCGTTCCACCCCTTCGCCCGCCACGATCCGGCGGACCGTGAACATCTCGCGGCTACCACGCCCGCTCTTGGCGATCACGACCCCGGAGAAAACCTGGATCCGCTCCTTGTTGCCTTCCAGAATCTTGTTGTGAACATCCACGGTGTCGCCCACCTCGAATTGCGGGGGCTCTGCCTTGATGCTGGTTTTCTCAACCAGATCCATGATGTCAGTGTTCATCGGTTCGTTCTCAAGCGTGATGTGGAAGGACGGTCTGTATGTTCGGTGGGTGCAAAATCGTCGCTCAGGCGATCGGCGTCAAGGCAACAAATCCGAGCGGCGGTGGCGGGTCCGTTCGCGGCTTTGATCCGCTCGCCAATCCGCAATGCGGCCGTGATCCCCGCTCAACAGCACCTCAGGGACTTCGAGCCCCCGAAATTCCCGCGGACGGGTGTACTGGGGGAACTCGAGCAACCGATTGCCGCGGCTGAACGAATCATCCCAACTGCTGGCCTCGTCGCCCAGCACCCCCGGTAGGAGTCGCACGACGGCGTCGATCACGACCATCGCGGCGACCTCACCCCCGTTCAGGACAAAGTCGCCGATACTCAATTCTTCTGGCTGCAATATGTCTATGACCCGCTGGTCAAATCCCTCGTATCGTCCACACAGCAGAACCAACCGAGGGCTGGTTGCCAACCGCTCCGCAGTCGGCTGATCCAACCGACGCCCCTGAGGCGTCAACAGGATCGTTTGAGCGGGACGTGGATCCATCGCAACGACCGTCTCGACACAGCGGACGGTCGGTTCGACCTGGATCAACATCCCAGGCCCACCACCAAACGGCCGGTCGTCTACCTGGCGGTGCGGGTGATCCTTAGCCCAATCTCTCAAATCGTGCCGTTGCACATCGACCAACCCCTTTCGAATCGCCTTGTCGAGCAGGGATTGAGTCAAATAACCGTCAAAAATAGCCGGGAACAGCGTGACGACGTCGAATCGCATGGCGTTGGTCACGACTCCCGACCGAAATCATTCGGCCGCTGGTTCGGTCGCTTCGGCTGTCGGTTCCGCAGCTTCGGCTACCGGCTCAGCAACTTCGGCAGGCTGTTCGGCAGCCGGCGGAACCACTTCCACCTTCGGCTTGGGGGGCGGTGCGGCCGAAGGAACGTAACGCTTGCGGCCGGCGAGCCGTTCCAGGGCCGCCTTCTGGGCGTCCAAGTGGGTGCCGTCGGTGCCGTACTTCTTGATCAAAACCGCCACTTTATCACTGGGCTGGGCACCGACACCGACCCAATACTGGATCCGATCCCCTTTAAGGATCGCCCGGGCATCGGTTTCCGGCACCATCGGGTCATAATGCCCGAGTTCCTCGAGCACCCGACCGTCCCGGGGACGACGCGCATCGACCGCACAGACACGGAAAAAGGGGGCGTGCGTTCTCCCCATCTTTTTCATCCGAATTTTAACTGCCACGAATCTCTCGCTCCTGAGCTGTTCTCAATCGCCAAAACGGGGTGGGGGGGCTTTTGTTGGCGGCAATAGTGGAACGTTTTTTGCAACCGACTGCAAGGCGTTAGGGACGAATTTTAGCGCCGATCCCGGCTAATTCACAGAGCTGTTCCGACGCTACCAATTGCGGACAACTCCAAACCAAGAAGAAGAGCGCCTCCCGGCACCAGCGCCCAGCCGGATGCCCCGTGACAAAACCGGCTCCCTTGGCCGCAGTCATCGCCGCCTGCGTGGTTCGCAGAACCAGCCGATTGGCGGTGCCGCGGAGTTCCGTGGCGTCGCACGGTTCGCCGACCGCCGCCTGCAGCAGCCGGCGCTCGAGTTCATCCGTCTCGACCGCCAACTTCTCGGCGATCGGCGTCAGCTCCCACCGCCGGGTCGATTCGTGAAATAAATAATCGACGGCCGCACGGGAAACCCCGATCGCCAAGGTCGAGGTTTGGAGTCCGCCAGTGCCCGCCCCGACGCCCGATCGCATCACGTCCGCTTGCGGCCCCGCGATCACCATCTCGGCGGACAATGGCGTGTCATGCAACACGACCTGGTCGGTGCAACTGCCTGACAAAGCGAGCAAGTCGGCCCCCGGGCCCGGTTCGATCGAGGGGTGATCGACGGGGACAGCCGCCAGCAGTTCACGCCCGTCGTCGAACGTTCCCGCGATCACGATCACATCCGCCCGCGGCGCGCCGGTCACCCATGGCGCCGTGCCGCTGATCCGGAACCCGCCGACCGAGGGGTCCTCCCAGACCCGCATGACCGGCTCCGCCAAGTGTTGTCGGCTGGTCGTCAAATGGCTGATCCCGACCGTCGCGAAGGCCGAACCATCCATCAGCTTTGACAACCATCGACGGCTCGGTTCGGGGTTGTCGCTCCCGGCGATCCGTCGGCAAGCCCCAACGAATTGGGTCAGGATGAAGGTGGTGGTCAGGTCGGCGGCCGCCAGCCGGAGATATCCCCGCGTTTGGTCCACGTCGTTCCAGCCCATCCCGCCAGCCGATTCGGGCAGAAACCAGCGGAACACTCCGGCCGAGGCACAGGCCGCCAACGAATCGGCCGGCCAATCCGCAGGGCTACGCCAGCGACCCGCCCAACCGGCAAGGGTCTGGCACAATCGATCCAAGGACGGGTCGTCGGGAGATTCGATGAACTGGGGCGATTCGGCGGTCATGGAAGCCTACTTGAAGAGGTTGCGGTAGGACGGGTCGATCCGGCTTGTGGCGGGCTGATGGGCGGGGGGTGACCGGTGGCTGGCAGACGAAACGGCGGGATGAATCGTTCGTGACAGCCGATAGGGGCGGGCAACCGGCCGAAAAGTTTGGCTCATTCCTGATACTTGTCTCACGGCCCAGCAAAAATGCTATGTTTTGACACGGCGGGTCAGCCGACACGCAACCGGTCCGAACGTCGGATGAACCGGCGCCCTTCCTTTACCAACAGTGACGAGCGGAATCGAGATGTCCATCACTTTACCAAAGTTGCCCGCGAACGAAGGCGGGGATTCCCAGCTTCCCGAAGCCAATGCGGTTTACGAGAAGCTCTGGTCGCTCGCCACCAACCTGTGGTGGTCCTGGCACCCCGAGTGCGACCAGCTCTTCCGGGAAATCGACCCGATCCGCTGGCGGCAACTCGATCATAATCCCGTCGCTCTGCTGCGTGAGATGACCCCCAACCAAGTGGCGCAGCGGGCCAGCGAATTGGTGCTCCAAAGCCGCATCAATTACCTCTACCGCCGCCTTCAAGAGTACATGGCCGATTCGCAAACCTGGGGCTCGACGAACTCCGGCGTGCTCGGGGCGAAACCGGTGGCTTACTTTTCGGCCGAATTCGGGATTCACGAATCGATCCCGATCTACAGCGGCGGCTTGGGCGTGTTGGCCGGCGACCATATCAAAAGCGCCTCGGGGCTGGGCGTCCCCTTGGTCGCCATCGGTTTGTTTTATTCCCAAGGCTATTTCCGCCAATACCTCGACGATTCGGGGATGCAGGGCGAGGACTACCTGAATACCAAGGTCGAGGACCTGCCGATGGACCCGGCCGTCGATGCCGAGGGCCAACCGGTGATGGTCACGATCGATACCCGCACCGGATCGCTCAACGCGAAGGTCTGGATCATGCAGGTCGGTCGCGTCCGCCTGTACCTGCTCGATTGCAACGTCGACGGCAACAGCCCCGAGGAACGGGAACTGACCAGCCGCCTGTACGGCGGCGATATCCGCACCCGGATCCGCCAAGAGTTGGTGCTCGGGGTCGGCGGCGTCCGCGCCCTCAAGGCACTCGGCATTCATCCCGGCGCCTACCACTTCAACGAAGGCCACAGCGCGTTCGGGGCGTTGGAGGTGATTCGCCAGCGGATGGCTGACGACGGCTTGGATTTCGTGGAGGCGGCTCGGCAAACCGCCCGGATGAGCTGCTTCACGACCCATACCCCCGTCCCGGCCGGTCACGACCGCTTCTCGGCCGAACTGATCGAGGAACACCTCGGGCCGCTCCGCGACTCGCTGGGTATCTCCCACGATCAACTGATGGCCCTGGGACGGGTCGACCCGCACAACGTCGGCGAGCCGTTCTGCATGACCGTGCTCGGTCTGAAGATGAGCCACTACGCGAATGCGGTCAGCAACTTGCACGGGGTGATCAGCCGCCGGATGTGGGCTTGCATGTGGCCCGATCGCGCCGAAGAGGAGGTGCCGATCGGGCACATCACCAACGGCGTCCACGTCCATTCTTGGTTGGCACACCAGATGTGGCAGCTCTATGACAAGCATTTTCCCGTCGGCTGGGCCCGCCGTGTCCAATCGCCGGAAATCTGGCAGTCGATCCATTCGATCGACCCGGGCGAATTGTGGGAAACCCACAACGCGCTCAAGAACAACCTGCTGACGTTCGTCCGCCGCCGCGTCAGCCGCCAATGCCGCCGTCGCGGCGAGAGCGATCAGGTGATCGAGGCCGCCCGCAACGTGCTCAACCCGAACGTGCTGACGATCGGGTTCGGCCGCCGGTTCGCGACCTACAAACGGGCGAACTTGCTGTTCTTAGAAATGGATCGGATCGCCGAATTGATTTCGAACGAAGATCGGCCGGTGCAACTGATCTACGCCGGCAAGGCTCACCCCAAAGACGAACCGGGTAAGCGGTTCATCCGCGAGATCGCGAACCTCCGTCACGATCCCCGCTTCGCCGGCCGGGTCGCCTTCATTGAGGATTACGACATCAACGTCTGCCGTCATCTGATTCAGGGCGTCGACGTCTGGTTGAACAACCCCCGCCGCCCGTTGGAGGCTTCGGGTACCAGCGGCCAAAAGGTCGTGCTCAATGGCGGCCTGAATTGCAGCATCCTCGATGGCTGGTGGGCCGAGGCCTACAACGGCGACAACGGCTTCGCGATCGGGCATGGTGCCAGCCACGTCGATGACGAAGTGACGGACGCCCGCGACGGCTTGGCGCTCTACGACACCTTGGCGAACGAGGTGATCCCGTGCTACTACGAGCGGGATTACGACGGGCTGCCGAAGGCCTGGATCCGTAAGATGATGCACAGCATCAGCACCCTCGCGTGGCGATTCAGCAGCCACCGGATGGTGGTCGATTACAGCCAACACAGCTACCTGTGGGCCGCCGGCGGGGTCACCTGCGACATGCGCCGCAGTTGAACCGCCGATCGGGCTGACAGATGACCAGCCGCGTCATCACCGGATGACCGGACGTGGTGTCACTTGCGTTGCGGCCGGGCTGTCTTGCCGTGCGGTCACTTGACGACCAGGTTGACCAGCCTGCCGGGAACGACGATCGATTTGACGATCGTCTTCCCGGTTAGCTGCGGCGCGATCCGGTCGTCCTCCCGCGCGGCCCCCAGCACGGTCGCCTCGTCCGCGTCGGGCGCAACGAGGATCTTGCCGCGAACCTTGCCGTTGATCTGGACCGGCATCTCGATCTGGCTTTGCACTAGCGCCGACTCGTCCCACGTCGGCCAGGGGCGCCGCGAAACACAGCCGACTTGGGAAATGTCACCGCCGCTCAGGCATTGCCACAATTCTTCGGCGATGTGCGGGGCGTAAGGGGCGAGCAACACGACGATCCCTTCCATCGCTTCCCGCGGTCGCCGGTCGCAACGTGTGAAGAAATTGGTGAACTCCATCATCCGCGCGATCGCCGTGTTGAAGCTGAGCGACTCCGTGTCCTCGGTGACCTTGCGGATCGTCCCGTGCAGGACCCTCGCCTGCTCGGCATCGCAGGGCTCGTCAACCACGGCGGGCGACAACCGCAACTCGTCCGCACGGTCATCCACGATCATCCGCCAGACGCGATCGAGGAACCCGCGCACCCCGCCCACCCCAGACATGCTCCAAGGTTTGGTCGCCTCCAACGGGCCCATGAACATTTCGTACAGCCGCAGCGAATCGGCGCCGTATTCGTGAACCACGGCGTCCGGGTTGACGACGTTACCGCGTGCCTTGGACATCTTGTGAGCCCGGCTGTCGATCCGGATCGACGGGTCCTCCCGCAGTGAAAAGGAATCACCCGATTTCTCGACATCCGCTTCGGCGACCACGACAGCCTTCACGACCGAACCCGACGCGTCGACGCGGTTGCTTTGCTGGTCGCGGCGGATTTCCTTGGACGAAACCCATTCGCCGGCTTCGTTTTGGTAGCCGGTGAACTCGACTTCACCCAGGATCATCCCTTGGTTGATCAGACGTCCGAACGGTTCGGGGCAACTGACATGCCCGCGATCATGGAGCACCTTGTGCCAGAATCGCGAATAGAGCAGGTGCAGCACCGCGTGCTCGGCGCCGCCGACATACAGATCGACCGGCATCCACGCCCGCTCCTTGACCGGGTCGATCAACGCCCCGTCGTTGTGCGGGTCGATGTACCGAAGGTAATACCAGCACGACCCGGCCCATTGCGGCATCGTGTTGGTTTCCCGCTTATACCGCACCCCGTCCAACGTGACGTACAACCAACTTTCGGCGGCCTTTTCCAGTGGCGGCTCGGGCCGACCGTGAGGGCGAAAATCGGCGAGCTCCGGCAAGCGTACCGGCAACTGATCCAGCGGAACGGCCCGCTTGACCCCGGTCGGCCGCCCCTGGTCGTCGAGCTCATGCAGGATCGGAAACGGCTCGCCCCAAAACCGTTGACGGCTGAACAGCCAATCGCGGAGCTTGTAATTGATCGCTTGCCGACCCAAACCCTCGGCCGCCAGCTTTTCCGTGATCGCCGATTTGACCTCCGCCGAATCGCGGCCATCGAAATCGCCACTGCCGATCACCCGCCCCGTGCCGACGAAACAGCCGCGTCCGGCCAACACCGCGTCCCGATCCTCGACCTCTGCCGGAGGCTCGATCACCGGAACCACAGGTAACCCGAAGGCGACCGCGAACTCATAGTCTCGGACGTCATGAGCCGGTACGGCCATGATCGCCCCGGTCCCGTAAGTGGCCAAAACGTAGTCGGCGACCCAAATCGGGATCGGTTGCCCGTGTACCGGGTTGATAGCGTGACTGCCGGTGAAAACGCCGGTCTTGGCACGATCCCCCTCGGTCCGCTCGCGATCGCTCTTGAAAGAAGCCTGCTCGCGATAGGCCCGTACCTCCTTAGCTTGCTCGGCCGTGGTCAACCGCTCCACCAGCGGATGTTCCGGCGCGATCACCATGTAGGTCGCACCGAAGAGCGTATCGGGACGCGTGGTGTAGACCCGCAGGACGTCCTCAGCCGGCGGATCGGCGAGCGGCCGAGCGGCCCGGCTCGCTTTCCAGGCCTCGAACGTGTCGGCATCGCCGATGAAGAAATCGACCTCCGCACCGCTGCTGCGACCGATCCAGTCGCGTTGCAGTTTCTTGATCCCGGCGGGCCAATCGAGATCTTCCAAGCCGTCCAGCAACCGCTCGGCGTAGGAGGTGATCCGCAGCATCCATTGCCGTAGCGGAATTCTCTGAACAGGATGGCTGCCGCGTTCGCTGAGCCCGTCGATGACTTCCTCGTTGGCCAACACCGTCCCCAAGGCGGGACACCAATTGACCAACGCGTCGTCCTGGTATGCCAAGCGGTGCCGGTCGCGATACTCCGCCACCGCCGCCTCACCGGCGGCTTGCACCTCCGCCGGAATCGGCAATTGGTCGATCGGCCGACCGAGCTGCTTGTCCGTATCGAACCAGGTATCGTACAAAACCAAGAAAATCGCTTGAGTCCAGCGAAAGTAAGCCTCGTCAGTCGTCGCCAGGCAGCGGTCCCAGTCGTAGCCGAATCCGAGCATCTTCAATTGTCGGGTGAAGTTCTCGATGTTCCGGTCGGTCTGAACCCGAGGGTGCTCGCCGGTCTTGATGGCGTGCTCCTCCGCAGGCAATCCGAACGCGTCAAACCCCATCGGATGCAACACGCTGTCGCCCCGCATCCGGTAGAAACGCGACACGATGTCGGTCGCCGTGTAGCCTTCGGGGTGGCCGACATGCAAGCCGTTGCCGCTCGGGTAGGGGAACATGTCGAGGACGTATCGCTTCCTGCCGCCGCGGGAAAGATCAGGAAGATCGGCGGTCGCGAAGGTCTGGTGCGTTTCCCAGTAAGCTTGCCAGCGGGGTTCGATGTCGGCGGGGTTGTAGCGAGGCATGTCGGTCCACGGGCGGCAGTTGCGATTCAGGGAAAGACTCAGCCCCCACGGGGTGAATCCGTACGCCGAGTCAGCCCGATTGGCAGGCCGGGGCATCGCGGCGTTTCGGCGGGATTCTAGCACGAACCCCGCCTCTAGGTCCGCGCCCCTACCGCCCATCCCCACAGCCCCCCCTCCCCACAGCCCCCAGCCAACCCAACCACCATCCCAGCGAAATGGCTGGCACCATCTGGGAAACGGGCGGGCGGCGTGACTTTGGCGGGCGAATGATGG
>RECD01000163.1 GCA_007694185.1 Planctomycetaceae bacterium | reverse complement strand
AGCCCGGAGGGCGACACATATTTGCCGGTGGCGTAAGCCACCGGAACCAGCAAAATAAACTCACAAAGCCCGGAGGGCGACACATAATTCTAAAGAAACTCATCACGCTTGACTTTCACAAGATTTAGGCGCTTCAGCAGGTATCTTCCAGCACGAGTTGAACGAGTTATTCGACGCCGCCGTTGGCAGACTTGCCAGGTTATGCCGACACAATCCTGTCGACGTGTATAAAAATGATCTCAAGGGAAAAGAGCGATTCCGTCGCCGAGGTCGAGTTGAACCGCTAGTGAACGCCGATGACGCTAGTTTAAGTTTTGTTCTGCAGAGATTTGAGTTGGTCGCGGGGTGCCAGCCTGTTGCATGTAGGCCACCGGCGGTCCGGATTCGTTGCGCAGATGTGTCGCCCTCCGGGCTCTTGTGCTTTTCCAAAAGATTCCGGCGGCTTACGCCGCCGGCAAATATATGTCGCCCTTCGGGCTATGAAATGGGCGGAAATGCTCGGTGTCGGTGGTTCCTTCACCGACATGTATGTGTCGCTTTCCGGGCTATGGAACTTCACGGTTACTGAAGACCACCTTGCTTGGGTCCGAAATTAGCGGTCATTAGCGGTCCCTTGTTCCTTGGTTTCTCGATTACTCTCCGGTATCGCGCCGAACCTGCGGTTTCGCCGTCCGTCGGGTCTGGCTATTCGCGAGGCAGCACAGTTGTCGCCGATGGGAAAGCCGTTTGAATGAATTCGAAGCCGTTCGGCTCAGCCTGCGGTGAACCCCGTACGGTTCCTTCCGCCGAGTCGTACCGGTTCTGGCGTTCGCGAGATGTCGGCAATTCCATGTGACCAGAAAGTCACATCGGTGATACGACGTGATCGCCAAATGCAACGCATCGCCAAACGGATCGACCGGCATCAACTTGTGTTTCATGTATGCCTCCACGACTTCGGCAACGGCCGTATTGATCGTAAGCAACTCCAGGTTATCGAGTAGTCGGATTGCCTCCTCTCGACCCGGATAGTTGCCGCTCTCGAGCTCCGTCAAAACCGCCGTGCTGGCTACAACCCGATCCGTCTTCACCGCCGCATCAAACCACTTTCGCGTCCAGTCCTTTCTTGCAACCATCTCGGGCTGGTTACGAACTTCGTGATAAAAGCTCGGAATGGTCGTCTCGATGTAGAAGATTGACATAAAGCGATACCAAGAAAAACTCTTCAGTTTTTAGCGTTTTCAACCTGATGCAGCGAGAAGCAAAATTTTCTGAAGTTCGCGACAGAGCGCCTTACCGGCGCTGGGAATTCGTTGAAACCTGTTCGTTCTTCGGTTCTCACGGCGGATGCGCCCTCAGCGAGCGTCGTCGGGCGCCGGGAGGGAACGACCTGAGCCTGTGCGGCGTTTTTTTGTGGGCGGCAACTGTCGTGTTCGGTTTGCAATCATGCCTCGATGTACTCGGCGGTTGACGAGGGCTCAGGGATAGGTAGCCCGTCTTCACGCATCCCATCGAGGTGCATGCGAATCGCGTCACGCATGCGTTCTTCGACTTCTGCGCGGGTTGCGCCCGTCGCGACACAGCCCTGCAAGTCGGGCGAAAACGCTGAAAAATTATTTTCCGTCTTTTCGATGACGATCAGGTATTTGGTTCGCATGGTTTTAGCTGATGCAGGGCTATTCATCGTTCTGCTGGCTCTTCAGGGACGGGCGGCATGTTGGTTGGTCGAAAGAGCCCTTCGCGAATTTGACGTTTGTCGATTTGCCATCCGTCGCCACGATTGATGGTCTGCAAGAATACCTCCACTACGCGGAGTTCACCGGATTCGCGTGGAACAAAAACGAGCCAACTTTTTGACGAATACAAAACGCTCTCGAGTCCCCAGACATCCGTAAAGCCTGAAAATTTTCCAAATATACGTTCGAAATCCGCTATTGTTTTTTGCTTCTTGAGCGTTGTGAATGCCGGGACGTTCTGTAGCATTGCAGTTGGTGCTCGGCAGTCGCTTCGGTCCTTCCCGCAGACGACCAATTCGATAACCGGCTTTGTGATCTTGCCGCCATGATCGGTTCGACGCACATGAGTGTATTCAAATGGCTCGGCCCCGCGTCTTGGCTCGATACCAGCTTCGTCAAGCACTTTATCGTATCGCCCACGGTAGCCTTGAGTGAGTTCGCGAAATTCGAACATTTCTTCAGAAACAAGTGCATCCTCAAGTTTAATGGGTTGGGCGAAACCGTTCTGGAAAGTCAGGATGCATAAAATAGAGAATGAAAACAAACATTTGCTGGATGAGTTGGTCATGGTTCCAGATCCGGTCTGAGGATTACCGAGTTTCGAGCCACTTGGCTGCTGTTGCACGCCGGCATGGCAAAGACTCAGCGCTCGAATTATCGCCGGTTTCCTGGTCGGAAGCAATTTTTGTGGACGAATTCAGTTTTGGAAGGTGTAGGGCAGCGAATGGCTGTGGTGGGTGGTCAGGGATGAGCGGATGGGAAGGCGGTTTGTAGGACGGTTTGCCAGGTGGATTCGGGGGAGTTGGCTTGGACTTGTTGGGACGGGGTGGCGTGGCGGGTGTGGTGGGTAGCTCCTTGGGATTGGAGTTGGGTTTGATGGTGTTTGGAGAGTGGTTGGGGGGTGGCGGAGGGTGGGAGCTTTTGGAGGATCGCTCCGGTTAGGGGCTGGGCATGGCAACGACTGGGTTGTTGGTTGACCAGGTGATCCGCCCACTGCGTGGCTTTGTCGGGGGTGACTTTTAGGATTCGGTCGGGGAGGGGTAACGGCGGGAGGTTGGGTTCGATGAGCCGTTCTTGGGTTAGCCCATGGTCGAGCGCTAGACGATCGACGAAGTCGGTGTGAATCGTCGTCTGACGGTCGGCTACGTTGGCTACGAGTTGAAGCTCGCGGCGGATGGGCTGGTGTGAGTGTTGGTTTGGGGCCTGGGGATTATTCAGGGGAGCGGGATCGGCGGCGTTGTCCGGCGTGGTTGGGAGCGAATCGTGGATGTCGTCGATTCGGTCGAACCACAGCCCCCAGGGGGAGCGGCGGAGGAAGCGGATGGCTTGATCGAGCTGGACAGGGGTGCCGATTAGGCGGTAGGTGGCGTGCAGCGGCAGGGCGGGGCGGAGCCGCAGGACGTAATCGACGGGTTCGCCAAAACGGTCGCCGGAGTGGAGGAAGAAACGGAGCAGGTCGTAGCCGGTGGTGCTTTTGACGACCCGTTCACCCAACCGGACGATTCCTCCGCTGGGGAGCCGCCAATTCATTCCGATCACGTTGTCGCACCAGGGACCGAACCGGGAGGATGCGGCGGCGTAAGGACCGGCGGCGATCTGGGCCCTAAGCGGGACGGAAGAATTCTCGACCAGCGGACATCGGAAAGCCGGTGTGCCGATCGCTTCGGCCAACTCCGCCGGCGTCACGTCGGCTGACACACAGACGACCGCATCAACGAGATCGCAAAAGTGGCTGAATCGGCGGGGCGGCGAGGCAGTGGCGGTGTGTTCGGGCGAGGTTGGCTCGGTGTTGGTCGTTTCTGCGGCGGTCGGTTCCTTGGCGGTTGGTTCCTTGGCGGTTGGTTCGATAGAGGGCTGAAAGCGACGGTGGCTGAAAACTTTGAGCGGGTTCCATTGGTGGCTGGGATTGAACAGGGCGGGGATGGCGTGTTGCAGGCGGAGGGCGTCGTCGTCGAAGACGAGCGGCATGTATTCGGTTTTGTCGTTGCCGATCCCGTGTTCGCCGGAGAGGGTGCCGCCGACTTCGATCACCCACCGCATCAGCCGTTTGTTGATTTGCTGGATCGCGGCGAGCTGTTCCGGACGCCGGGAATCGAACAGGAAATTCGGGTGGAGGTTTCCGTCGCCGGCGTGGAAGACGTTGATCACCGAGATTCCCGCAGCGTCCGATTCGCGGTAGATCAAATCGAGCGTTGCGGCTAGAGCTGATTTGGGGATCACGGCATCCTGGACCACAAAATCTGGGCTGAGTTGCCCCATCAGCCCGCCGGCGACCTTGCGGGCTTTCCACAGGCGGTCGCGGTCGTCCGCATCGTCACTCCAGGACAAATCGGTCGCACCGGCTTGGCGGATCGCTTGGGCTACCGATTCGACATGGTGGTCGACCCAGGTTTCGGGGCCGTCGATTTCGGCGATCAGCACGAAGCTGTCGGTCGGCAGACCGACCGCCATGGGGCTGTTTTCGACCAATTGGACAAATCGAGGGTCCATCAGTTCGATCGCCACGGGGCAGGCCACGTGGGCGACGAGGGCGTGAATCGCCGCCTCGGCGGTGGCCAGGTCGGCGAACGTAGCGCGAAACGTCCAGGCTTTGGCCGGCAGCGGCAGCAGTCGCAACCAAAAGCGTGTAAACGTCCCCAGCGTGCCCTCGGAGCCGACCATCAGCCGTTTCCAATCGAGTTGCCAGGGGCCGGTGCCTCCAGCGGGGCCGCCGAAGCGATGGACGGAGCCGTCTGGGAGGATCACTTCGACCCCCAGGACGTAATTTCCGGTCACGCCGTGTCGGAAGCAGTGGGCCCCGCCGGCGTTCATGGCGACGTTGCCGCCGAGGGTGCAAACGATGCCGCTGGAGGGGTCCGGCGGATAGAACAGCGAATGCGGCCGTAGGGCGTCCTCGAGCTGCTTCAGCGTCACGCCGCATTCGACTTCGCACCACAGCCCATCGGGGTCGATCTGGCGAATTTGACGCAGCGAAGAAGTGTGAACGATCAGTCCCCCTTGGGCGGCCACCGGGCCACCGGCCAGCGACGTGCCGGCGCCGCGGAGGATCACGGGAACGTCCCAAGTCGCGGCGGCTCGGACCAGTTCGAGCAATTCGTCCAGGTCGGCAGGGATCGCCACGGCGTCGGGACGAAAGCGTTTGTAACCGAGTCCGTCGGCGTCGTAGCCGGCCAATTGGGCAGGCGAGGTCAGGACCCGTCCGCGGACGACGACTTGGCGGAGCCGCTGTTCCAGTGGCGACAAAGTGGCGTTTGCGGAAGAGAATCGCGCGGTCGGCGGTGCGGATCGGTCCATGAATCGGGCCTTGGCGGACAGGTTGGCCGGTGGCGGATGGGTGGGTTGTTGGGAAGATCGGGCTCGTCGACCACGCTAACGGTTCCCGCATGGTATTCTAGGTGAACTGGTGGAGGTCGATGACCGGCTTTCGCCTGGCTTGGAAATCTCGCACGGAGTCCCGCAGACAACATGACAGAGCCTCACGATCCTACCGTCTTCAATGCCGAGGACGCGGCGCGGTTGCGCGAAGCCAAGGACCAGATCGTCACCCAGCTCGGCAAGGTGATCGTCGGCCAGAGTCACGTGATCGACGAATTGTTGGTCAGTCTTTTCTCTCAGGGCCACTGTTTGCTGGAGGGCGTTCCGGGGCTGGCGAAGACGTTGATGATCAGCACCCTGGCGCAGACGATGGATTTGACGTTCAGTCGGATCCAGTTCACGCCTGACCTGATGCCGGCTGACGTGACGGGGACGGAAATCATCGAGGAAGACAAGGCGACGGGGCAGCGGGGGATGCGGTTCATGCAGGGGCCGCTGTTTGCCAACGTCGTGTTGGCGGACGAAATCAACCGGACGCCGCCCAAGACGCAGTCGTCGCTGTTGGAAGCGATGCAGGAACGGCAGGTGACGGTCGGGCGGATTCGCCACGTGTTGCCGGCGCCGTTTTTCGTGTTGGCGACGCAAAACCCGATCGAGCAGGAAGGGACTTATCCGCTGCCGGAAGCGCAGCAGGACCGGTTCATGTTCAAAATTTTCGTCGACTACCCGACGTTCGACGAGGAGTTCGAAGTCGCCAAGCGGACGACCGGGACGGCGACAGCGGACGTGCAGCCGGTGCTCTCGGCGGAGGACATCCTGCGGTTGCAGCGGATCGTCCGTCAGGTGCCGGTCAGCGACCATGTGGTGCGGTACGCGTTGTCGCTGGTCAGGCAAACCCGCGTCGGCAGCCCGGGCGTGCCGAAGTTCGTCGAGGAATGGGTCGGTTGGGGAGCCGGGCCGCGGGCGGTCCAGTACCTGATTTTGGGCGGGAAGGCACGGGCGTTGCTCGAAGGCCGGTTCCACGTCCAAGTCGAGGATATTCAGGCGCTGGCCAAGAGTGTGCTGCGGCACCGGATGGTCGTCAACTTCGCCGCCGAGAGCGACGGGGTGACGAGTGACGACGTGATCGGCCGGATTCTCGACGCGACCCCCACCACCGAAGATGAGCTGACCCGCGATGCCCGGTTCCAACAGATTTTTGCGACCTGAAGTCACCGACCGGATCCGGCGGCTGGAATTGACGGCGCGGCGGATCGTCGAGGGCTTTTTGTCAGGCATGCACCGCAGCCCGTATTTCGGGCAATCGGTGGAATTCCTGCAGCACCGCCAGTACGCGACGGGCGACGAGATCCGGCATATCGACTGGAAGGTGTTCGCGCGTCAGGACAAGCTGCACGTCAAGCAGTACGAGGAAGAAACGAACCTGCGGTTGCACCTGATGGTCGACCGCAGCGGTTCGATGGCGTACGGCGAAGGGGAAACGAATAAGTTCGACTACTCGGCGTCGCTCGCGGCGTGCCTGGCATACCTGGCGCTGCGTCAGCAGGACGCGACGGGGCTGTTCACGTTCGACACGCGGGTTCGCGACACGTTGCCGGCCAAGAGCAACCGTCAACAATTGGCACGGATTTTGTCGCTGCTGCAGGGCGTCGGGGCGGAAGGCCGCACGGACCTGCCGAAGGTGGCTCGCGAAGTGACTCAGGGGATCGCCCGCCGGGGGCTGATCGTGATCGTCACCGATCTGCTGGGCATCGACGAATGGGTCGAAGGGCTGCGGGTGATGCGGTCGCGCGGCCATGACGTCGTCCTGTTTCACGTCTTGCACGACGACGAACTCGATTTCAACTTCAACGGCGCGACCCGGTTTGAAGGGTTGGAGCAAGCCGATTTCTTGAACTGCAACCCGCGGGCGCTGCGGCAGGGGTATCTCGACGCGATGAACGAGTTTCTGGACACGACGCGGCGGGCCTGTGCGCGGCTGTCGATCGATTACATGCTGGTACGGACCAGCGATCCGTTGGACGCGGTGTTGGCCAAGTTTTTGGCGGTTCGCGGCTCGCTTCCCAAGTTGAAGGGCTGATCCGTCGATGTTCCTCTATCCCGCCCTAGCCGTCGGCTTCGCGTTCGTCGCGGTGCCGTTGTTGGTTCACCTGATCAACCTGTTGCGGCACCGCCGCCAGCGTTGGGCGGCGATGGACTTCTTGATCGCCAGTTACCGCAAGCAGCGGAATTGGATCTTTTTGAAACAGTTGCTGCTCCTGCTTTCGCGGATCTCGATCGCCGCGCTGTTGGTGGCGCTGCTGGCGGGTTGGGTCAGCGGCAGCCGTTTATTGGACTTGGTCGGCACCCGGACGACTCATCATCTCTACGTGCTAGACGACAGCTATTCGATGGGCGACACCAGCGGCGGGGCGACGGCCTACAGCCGAGCGCTCGATTCGCTGCGGGTGTTGGCCGACCGGTTAGCCAAAAGCGAAGGGAATCACCAGATCACGGTGGTGCGATCGAGCCGCGCGGCGCTGGTGACCCGAGCCGGCAGCGACAACGCGGACGCGGCCGCGGACCTGTCAGCCCGCTCGTTGCTCGGCGATGCCGGCGTGATCCAGCGGGTGATGGCGACGTCGCCCAGCGCGGTGCAAACCGACTTGGTTGCCGCCTTGCAGTTGGGCGGTAAGTTGCTGAGCGGCACGGCGGCGGACCAGCGGATCGCTTACATCGCCAGCGACTTTCGGTCAGCCGATTGGCAATCGCCCCAGCGGGCTGCGGAGGCAATCGGCGAACTTTCTCGAGGCGGGGCGGCAATCAAGATGATCGATTGCGGCGTTCCCGCGACCGGCAACTTGGCGATCACCAGCCTGACGCCGGTCCCCGACGTGTGGGTCGCGGGGGTACCGGTCGTCGTCCGAGCGACGGTCAAAAATTACGGGACGCAAGCGGTCAAGAACGTCACGCTGGCGGCTCGAGTGATCCGTTACGGATCGGACGTCGTCGCGGCTGACCCGACGCGGCGGGTATCGGGTCAAGCCGAAGCGCTTCCGGCGATGCTGATCGACGAGATCCCGGCCGGTGGTGAAGAAACGAAATCGTTCCAGGTCTACATCACCCAACCCGGGACGCACGCGCTGGAGGTTTCGATCCCCGACGACGCGTTGGCGATCGACAACCGGCGGGCTTGCACGTTGCCGCTATCGGACTTGGAACGGGTGTTGATCATCGACGGCGAAATCGGCGGACGGGGCGCGTTCCATGTCGCCGCGGTGCTCGACCCAGGCGGCCAAGTCCGCACGGGGGCAGTCCCGGACGTCCAGTCGCCGGCGTTCCTGCGATCGATCACAGCCGAACAATTGGCTCGATACCGAGCTGTCTACGTCGTCGATCCGACGGAGATCAACGACAACATCGCCGAGTTGCTCAAGGGGTATGTCGAAGCGGGCGGCGGGCTCTGTTGGTTCCTCGGCCCGGGGGTCGATCGAGACGCGTTCAATCGGGTGCTCAGCGGGCCACGTCGGTTGCTGCCCGGCCGGTTGGAAGAAGCGACCGATTTGCCCCAGCGTTCGGCGGAGGTTTCTCCCGACATGATTTTGGGCCGGCCACATCCGCTCACCGAACCGCTCGCCGGGATCGGCAACGCCGCCTTTTCGCTGCTGGGCGTGTCACGGAGTTGGGGATTGGCGATCGACCGAACTGCGCAAGGAGATGCCGCGGGCGGCGAGGGCAGCCAACCGGGCTCGGCGCCGAGTTCGACTGCACGGAGCACTCCCGCGACGACTTCCGGTTCGGGAACGGCTGATGCGGCGGTTGCGGAAGCGGCGCCGGTGCGAGAAGTGCTGCTGCGACGCGACGGGCGGCCGTTGGTCGTCCAACACGAAGTCGGCCGCGGCCGGGTGATCACGTCGTTGGTGGGTTTGGATGGCCGCTGGACCAATTGGTCCGGCGACCCGACTTTCGTGGTGTTCCTGTTGCAAGCCAACGCTTATTTATGGTCAGCCGCGTCGCCGCAGATTTCCGTTCCGGTGGAAGACGGCATTCGGCGTGAGCATCCTGAGGGGGTGTATACCGACGAGTTGATTTACTTGGCGCCGGTGAATGACCCGCCGCGGGTGCCGTTGCCGTGGGCGGCGGTAGGGGAAGGTCGCGATCGGTTCGTCGCGATCGATCCTAAGGACCAAGTCATCGCCGGTGGAGCCGATGTCGAGGGTTTGATGCAAGTCGGCATCGGGGAAGTGGTCGTGACGGAATTGGACGGCCAAAGCCGGGTGATTCCGACCGCCTTGACGCTCGCCGGTGGCGGCAGCGATTTGGGACGATCCGAGGCCGAAGAGATCCGCCGGGCGGTGCAGCCGGTCGACGTCCGGTTCGTCACCGCCGGCGAGTTGGCTCAACAATACGGCGGCCCGAGCGGTTCGGCGACGATGCTGGTGTTGTTGGGTCTGCTGTTGCTGTTCCTGGCCATCGAACAGGTCTTGGGATACCTCGGCAGTTACCACGCGCCGGCCGAAGCGGCTATACCGGTCCCGGTCCAAGGAGGCTTGGCGACCTCCCACGTCGGCGTGGCGGGAAGGAGGCATCAGCGATGAGTTGGGAAGCGTTCAGCATGTTGAGTCCGGTGATGGGGATGTTGGCACAAAGCTCGCCTGGGGAAGCGGTTCAAACGGCAGCGCAGGCGACGACGGGTGGCGCGGCAGCGGGCGGTGCTGCGGCGACGGACGCGACACCGGCGACCGCTGGCGGGTTGACCGAAGAGGTCGTCTACGAGTTCACTCGCGCCGGCACGCTCGGCGGTTGGTGGGGTTGGGCGGTCATGATCGGCGTGATCGCGTTGTTGGTCTACTTGTGCGTTTGGTTGTATCGCCGCGACACGGCGGAACTGCGCCCTGAGATCCGCGTGACGTTGATCGCGCTGCGGATGATCGTCCTGTTCGCACTCGTCTTTTTCTTCATGGGGTTGCAGCGGCGGACGCAGCAACGGGTGATGCGGCCGAGCGAGGTCGCGGTCGTGGTCGATACCAGTCAGAGCATGTCGTTTGCGGAATCGAACGAACCGGTCGGCGAGCCGCTGACGCGATCGGAGCGAGTCGCGCGGATGCTCGGCGACGGCGAGTTGCTCGACCGCTTGGCCGAAACTCACCGGGTCACGGTCTACGCGTTCGACGAGGAAACCGAACCACGAGAATTGGAATCGCGAGAACTGCCGAAAGGAGCCGAAACGGCTTCGGCAGCGAAATTGTCAGCATCGAGCCGCGGTACCGATCGGCTGGCGATGCTCGGCGCCTTGGCCGCGGTCGGCATGGGCCTGCTCTGCTTAGCGTCACTGGTCCTGGCGGTCGGCGGACGTGCCGACGCGATCGGCGTGCCGTTGATCAGCGCCGTGGCGCTGTTGTTGATCGCCGCCGGGCTGCTCGGAGGCGTCTGGTCGATCCGTTCAGACCGCTCCTTGGCGTCGTTGATCGGCGTCGGGACCGATGACGCGGCAGAGCCTGCGGATAACGAGCCGGGAGATGCCGTTTCGCCGGACGGGCCGGAAAGCGAACAACCGCCCCGGCGAGTGGAAGACTGGTCGTCGGCGCTGGCGGCTGCCGGGTCGCAATCGCGGATCGGCGACGCGATGCGCGGCGTGTTGACCCGCCATGACCCGACAACGCTGGCCGGGATGTTGATGGTCACGGACGGTCAGTCCAACGCCGGTCTGACGACCGGGGCTGCCGCCGCCCTGGCCCGTCGTGGCGATGTCGCCGTCTACCCGTTGGGGGTCGGCAGCAGCGACGCGCCGACGAACGTCCGAGTGGTCGATCTGGACGCCCCACGACGGGTTTATCCCGGTGATAAATTCGCCTTGTCCGCCGTGTTGCAAGCCAGCGGTTCGAGAACGGTCACGGCGCAGGTGCAGTTGCTGGACGGGCTGGACGATCCCGGCGTCGAGCTGACGGAAGTGATCGACAGCCAGGAGGTCGAGTTGCCGCCGGACGGTTCGTTGGTCTCGGTCCGCTTCGAAACGTCTCCCGAATCGGTCGGACGCCGCCGGTTGGGAGTTCGCGTCATCCCACCCGGCGAAGACCAGAATGCCGAGGACGATTTTCGTGAAGCCCGGTACGAAGTCGTCGCCAGGAAATTGCGAGTGTTGGCGATCGCCGGCGGGCCGACTCGGGAGTACCAGTTCGTTCGTAACCTGCTCTTTCGCGACCCGTCGGTCGAGCTCGACGTTTGGTTGCAAACCGCCCAGCAAGGGCTCAGCCAGGATGCCGATCGGCTGTTAACCGAGTTTCCTGGACGGTTGGAGGATCTGTTCGAATACGACGCCATCATCGCCTTCGATCCCGATTGGATGCAGATCCCTGCCGACCGTTTACAGGGGCTCCAGCGGTGGCTCAGCGAGCAAGCGGGCGGGCTGATTTTGATCGGCGGCCCGATCTACATGCCGCAGTGGACCAGGCTGCGGACCGACCCGCGGGTGACACTGTTGAACGGGCTGTTTCCCGTCGAATTGGCCACCCGCAGCCCGCTATCAGCCGGCGGCCGACAGGGTGGCGAGACGGCTTTTGAGCTCGAATTCACGCCGGAGGCGATGCGGGCCGACTTCTTGTTCATCGCCGAGGAACCGCAGGCCAGCTTCGACGTGTGGGGAAGTTTTGGCGGCGTGTATGACTACGTGGGCGTAAAGGACCCGAAGCCTGGTGCGAAGGTTTATGCCTACTTTTCGGACCCCGCCACGCGGATCGGCGATTCCCTGCCGGTCTATTTGGCCAGCCAATTTTATGGTGCCGGGCGGACCTACTTTCAGGCCAGCGGCGAGATGTGGCGGTTGCGGCGCGAGAACGACGCGTACTTTGACAATTACTACACCAAGTTGATCCGCTGGGTCAGCGAAGGGCGGTTGTTGCGAGATTCCAACCGGGGCGTGTTGTTGGTCGACACACCGCGAGCCGGCGTCGGCGACACGATCACGGTCCGCGCGGTGTTGACTGACGAGCAGTTCGAGCCGTTGCGGGTTCCCAAGGTCGAAGCGAATCTGCTCGGTCCCGGCGGGTTGATCCAAACCGTCGTGTTGTCACCGGTCGAAGGCGAACCGAGGGAAGGAACGTTTGGCGGGCGATTCGTCGTCCGGGCGGCGGGAGCCTACGACCTGCGGCTGACGCTCGGCGACGGCTTGGGCGACACCGTGCTGCGTCAGAGCGTTCAGGTCCGGTTGCCAACCGCCGAATTGGAGCGACCGCAAAGGAACGACGAAGAACTCTCCTTCATCGCCGAATCGACGGGTGGGACATACTTCCCGATCGACGACGACGCGACAGCGGCCGCGGCGATCACGGCATTGATCGAATCGATCGAGCCCCAGCCGCAGACGACCGTATTGCCGGGGACACCAGACGAACGGTTTGCCGAGCGACGCAACGCCAGCCTCTTATGGCTAATCGCCACAGCGCTAACCTTCGAATGGGTCCTCCGCCGCCTCCACCGCCTAGCCTAGGCACGCAACGCAACCGCGGAGAGTCATTCACCAAGCCCAGCCGGCGCCACATCCTTTGCCGGTGTCCGTCAACCACCGGACCCAAGCCCCCAACTCGCCGCACCCCACCTGCTCCAGCTCCCTTCTCCCTCGGCTCGGCGGGGGAGAAGGGTTGGGGATGAGGGGGCACCGCAAGCGCCATTCCAGCGCACCAAGCCCAGCCGGCGCCACATCCTTTGCCGATGCACTTCAGCCACCGATACAAAGAACCTCCTCCGCCCCACACACCTCCTTATGCCGAAGGCATTAAAGCCGGTAGCCCCGGGTCGCGCAGGGCACCCGGGGATAAGCGTATTAAAAAAGCTGTCGACCCCGCAGGGGTCGCAGACCAACAGCGCAATCGATCGATTACGAGCACCGCTGCGCTGAGCACGAGCACCGCTGCGCTGAGCACGAGCACCGCTGCGCTGAGCACGAG
>RECD01000005.1 GCA_007694185.1 Planctomycetaceae bacterium | reverse complement strand
GTGTCTTTTTGGGGCCGCAAAACCAGGGCGTTGCCCAGGGATATCACCGTTTGTGCCGTTGGCACCCAGGCGGCCAATGTCCGCTGCGTCCGAAGGTCCGTCACGGATGGTGCCGGTCCCCGATGGTGCCAGCCATCGTCCGAGCGTTCCCGAGCGGCATGGAACTTGGGTGGCATGTTCCAGCCGGTGCCGATGGCACGTTCCGGCCGGTGTTTTTGTCCCTCGCGTCCGATTTGCGTGGGGCAGAGGTTTGCGGGCACCCGGCATGTCGACCGAGGCTGCCGGATTCTGTTACGATCGCCCTTCACGGTCCCCCATCCGGTAAAGGCGAAAGCAACCTCGTTCGATGCAGCAACCATCCTTGACTTCCGTCCTTTGGGACGCGGCGAATACCCTTCGCGGGTCGGCTGTCGACCGGACCGACTGGAAGGGCTACATCCTCCCCTTGCTGTTCTTCAAGCGAATCTGTGACGTCTGGGACGAGGAGACCGCTGAAGCGACGGAAACGTTCGGCGATGTCGATCCAGCCCTATTTCCCGAAGTACACCGCTTTGAGGTGCCCGACGGCTGTCACTGGCGCGATATCCGCGAGACACCTGCCAATGTCGGTGCCGCTCTGCTCAAAGCGATGCAGGCGATCGAACGAGCCAACCCCGACACGCTGTACCGGGTGTTCGGTACCGCGGACTGGGGCAACAAGGAGAAATTCACCGACGAACTGATCAAGGACCTGATCGAGGGCTTCTCGGCAGTCCCGCTCGGCAACGATGCGGTCGGCACCGACGTGCTCGGCGACGCCTACGAGTACCTGATCGGCAAGTTCGCCGACGTCACTCGCCGGAACAAGGCGGGTGAGTTCTACACGCCGCGCAGCGTCGTCCGCATGATGGTCGAACTTCTCGACCCGCGGGAAGGCGAGTCGATCTACGACCCCGCCTGCGGCACCGGAGGCATGCTGCTGGGCGCGATCGAGCATGTGGCTCGCAAGGGCGGCGACCCGCGAACCTTCTTCGGCAAGATCTATGGCCAGGAAAAAAACCTGACGACGTCGTCCATCGCCCGAATGAATCTCGTTCTGCACGGCATCGAGGACTTCCAGATCGCCCGTGAGGACACGCTCCGCAATCCGGCGTTCAGCGACGCCAGCACCGGCGGCCTGCTGACCTTCGACTGCGTGATCGCCAACCCACCGTTCTCGCTCAAGGAATGGGGGCGTGATTTGTGGGAGGCCGACCCATGGTCTCGCGCCCAATACGGCATTCCGCCCGACAGCTACGGCGATTATGCCTTCGTCCAGCACATGATCGCCTCCATGGCCCCGACAGGTAACAGCCGCATGGCGGTCGTCCTGCCGCAAGGGGCGCTGTTTCGCAAAGCCGCCGAGGGGACGATCCGCACGGCTCTGTTGAAGAACGATCTCATCGAGGCCGTGATCGGGCTCGCCCCCAACCTCTTCTACGGCACGCAGCTCGCCGGATGCATCATGATCCTCCGCCGAAAGAAGCCGGCTGCGCGCAAGAGAAAAGTCTTGATCGTCGATGCGTCGAGCCTGTTCCGTAAAGGCCGGGCCCAAAACTTCCTCGACCCCGAGCACGCCGACCAAATCGTCCAGTGGTACCGGACGTTCAAGGATGTCGAGGATCGCGCCAAGGTCGCCAGTATCGACGAGATCGAGCAGGAGGGCTGGACGCTCAACATCTCGCGGTACGTGCTGCCACCGATCCGCGAAGACATCCCACCTTTGCCCGAAGCTGTCGAGTCGTTCAAGACGGCGCTGGCTCAGGCTCGGGCCGCGGAGGACCACCTGCGCAGCGTGCTGGTGGAAGGAGGCTGGCTCCAGTGAGCAATCACCTCTCGCAAAAGGAACTGGAATCTCACCTGTGGGGCGCTGCGACGCTGCTCCGCGGTCTGATCGATGCCAGCGACTACAAGCAATACATTTTTCCGCTGCTGTTCTTCAAGCGGCTGTCGGACGTCTGGGACGAGGACTACGACCAGGCGTATGCCGAGACCGACGACGATGACTATGCCCGCGCCACCGCCGACGACCGCTTCAAGGTGCCGGCACAGGCTCACTGGGGAATCATTCGCGAAACGCCGCGCGATCTCGGCCGGGCATTATTGAATGCGTTTCAAGCGATCGAGTCCGCCAACCCGCAGCGGCTGCAGGGAGTCTTCGGCAACGCCAACTGGACCGACAAGGGACAGATGCCCGATGCCACGCTCAAGAACCTCATCGAACATTTTTCCAAGCACACGCTCAGCCTCGCCAACGTCCCCGAGGACGAGCTGGGCAACGGTTACGAGTACCTGATCAAGCAGTTCGCCGACGATAGCGGCCACACGGCGCAGGAGTTCTACACCAACCGCACGCTCGTCCACCTGATGGCTCAGATGCTCGAGCCTCAGGCAGGTGAAACCATCTACGACCCGACCGCGGGGACCGGCGGCATGCTGATCTCTTGCCTTGCCGAGGTGAAGCGTCGCGGCGGCGACACCCGCACCACGGGACTGTTTGGGCAGGAACTGATCACCATCACCGCCGCCATCGCCCGCATGAACCTCGTCCTCCACGGCGTGTCGGATTTCCACATCGCCGCGGG
>RECD01000119.1 GCA_007694185.1 Planctomycetaceae bacterium | reverse complement strand
AGGGCGACACATACTTGCCGGTGGCGTAAGCCACCGGAACCAGAAAAATAAACTTACAAAGCCCGGAGGGCGACACATCATCACAGCGATACCGACAATGCTTTTCATTCACACAATCTAACTGATTCAACGGGTCTCTTCCCACATGACTTGCGCTCATCATCTGACGCAAACGTAGTCTGTCACCAGATTATTCCGATATGGCTCTCTTGAGGTACTTATCACGAACTGTCCACATCCCACGTCAACCCGCGAACCCGGAGATGCCTTTCTTGGACAGTCGGATACTGACGGGCGAATAAACGTCGACCGCCACGTAATCACCCTCTTTAAACACCGATTGAATCCAATTGCGGAGCTGAGCGCCGCCGAGAATTCGGGGAGTGCTATTCCCGTTGGCTTGGCGGTTGATCACACCCGTAAGCGGTGTGAGCGACTCGCCACAAGAAATCTCGATCTGTTGACCGTCCTCGCCAAAGTTCGCGGAATGTTCCTTTGCAACGTTGAAAAAGCCCTTGGTAAAGTACGTCGGCTGCAACTTGAACTCAAAGGAATACGACCCCGGCGCGGGCAACTCTTCAAGATCGCTCTCTTCGACCCCGCTCTCCTCAATCTCGGCAGCAACAGCTCTCGGGCTGGGTTGCCCTCCGTTCCAATCCGGCTTGATGATAGCGATCAGGCTGTCTTCAAGGCCGGCAGCTAGATTGATATGGAAGTCACCGTAATGCATCAGGCCGTTGTCGGGCAAGACGTAGACCTCCACAGCCGCGCCGGCTTGCAAGCACTCTCGGATCAAACGATTGCCTTTTACGTTGGTAGTCTGTGTTTCGCCAGGTCGCACATATCCATACATTCGCTTATGGAGTTGCTGCGTGGTTTTCCCGATATACTTGACCTCTAAATCGACCACGAAGGCATACAGGACGTTCTCTTGCGTCTTCAGCTCTTTGAAAACACACCGCAAGTCCTGACCCTCCAGGGTCCAATGGGCTGTTTTTTTAAAGCCGATATCCAGTAGGCGCTGCATGCGATTCCTCGTTGTTTCGAATAGAAGGCGATTTTCCGTCCGCGTGACCGTAGTTCACTCAATTCGCGTCGGAATGCCCTTCCAGCGACGCCCGCTTGGCCACCCTTTCTTGCGGTGGAACCGTAAACGGAGACGTGGGTTGTCTTGATCAATTCGCACTTTGGCTGTCGACTGTATTTCGAATCGTGCGTGACTGGCCACACATGGTAACGGATTCAAAACCGCGACGGGGCGGTCTGGCGGGGCCGATGGTGGGTCCGTGACGACGGCGGCCGGTGGCGATTGAGAACTCGCACATCTCACCTCGCTTTCGGAAATGTCGCGATCGCGACAGAATGGGATCGCCCGAGCGATTGCTGTGATCGCGGCGGTCGCTCAGGTCTGGCTGACGACTCCGAGGAATCCACGCCGATATTCGGCACAGAAGATTGCCGGTTTCGGCTGCGTTTTGCCGTGCGAACACTGGCAAATTGGGTTTTTTGCTCACGGGCGGATGGGAAAATTGGACCGGTCATTAAGGAGGCTGAGATGAGATTGTTTGAGGGGACGGTTTGGGATCGCCCTCCCCGGTGCGAGCGATGTGGGGAATTGGAGGCGGATTGCCAGTGCCCGGCACCGGCCAAGGTTTTGACGCCGCCCGAACAGCAGACGGCGGTGCTGGGAATCGAAAAGCGAAAGCGGGGTAAGTCGGTGACGGTCGTGCGGGGGTTACCTGCCGAGCAGAACGACTTGCCGAAACTGCTCGATCGCCTCAAGGCCGCTTGCGGCGCGGGGGGAACGATCAAGGACGACCAGTTAGAAATCCAAGGCCAGCACCTGGACCGCGTCCGCGGCCTGCTCTCCGAAACCGGTTACCGAATCCGCGGCTGACCCCAAACCAGGAACAGCGCCACCGACAGCCATATCACCCAACAGAAAAGCTGATCAATCTGGAGAAACCGAACTTCAAGACTGGCACCGTTTCTCGATAATTGGCGCGGTTCGGCAAAAGAGCCCAAAGGGCGGCAGATAAGCACGTCAGCAGGTCTCAATCCGCATAACTTGAACGCATTAACCGACACCGGCGTTGGGCGTTCGCCCAGAATTTTCCGAAAAAATTTTGTGGAGCCGATTGCCCGCCGGTGGCGTAAAGCCGGAACCGAGAATGACCGCCTTTTTTCTTAGCCCGTAGGGCGACACATACTTGCCGGTGGCGTAAGCCACCGGAACCAGGAAAATAAACTCACAAAGCCCGGAGACCTGTTGAAATGCTTATTCATCAGGCGACACATTTGACTATGACATTTTGGCTTCTGCGAGATGGAAATTGAACCGCCTGACACCCATGCACGCGACGCGCTGGCCAGGACGTTGAAGCGATTCTCTCTCACGTATGAACAGCATCAACTGTTGCACGGCGACGGCATCGGCTTGCTTGCGACTCAACTGGTTGTAAAACGCACGCGGTTCACGTTGTTTTTGGCGTTGCTGGCCGCGACGTTCGCAATTTTGGTTGCACGTGGCATGATTTCGGCGGGCCCCTACACGCTGTGGGCGATCTGCTTTGCCATTTGCGTTTTTTGGCTTTGGAGACGTCATGTAAAAACCACGGCGCTGCGTATCGCCTTGGTCGCGTACGTTGCCGAAAACGGTGAAAAGGGCTCGATTCCCGGAACGCTAGCCGACGACTTGCGAATCGGGTTCAACTTGCAGTACGACGAACACCAATCGCTTCGTTCTGGAGACGCCGTACTCGCGGCGGACAGGATCATTCGCCGTTGCAAGGCCAATTCGCGCAAGGCGGTCAGGGGCGGGGTTTTCCTGTCTTTGTTCGGCCTGTTGTGGATCGTGTCATCGCTTTTTTCAGGCCCGTCCGTCTTATGGGGCGTCAGCGTGTGGGCTTCGTTGAGCTTGCTCGCCATGATCTGTGTGATCGCGATCACGGTTAACGACAGGGCCACCATCGCAAGAGTAGAAAAACTGCTTCGCGATCACGAATCCGATGCCGATCTGCTGGCGCGGCGTCGGCGATAGACTGTGGTGAACCGCTCCCGGCGTCACCTTTATGGTCACACTGATTGGAGCCAAGGGAGACCGCTGCTGCGTGGCTCCCCTGATGTGGCGGTGAAGCTCAGATTGACGAAATGCAGCGTCCGCCGAGTGGCCACCGGCACCGACGCTCTGAAACTGCCGACCTTATCGAACCGGTTGGTGCGGTCGCGCCGGATGGTGCCGCCGTTCGTTCCTCCGTTTCGGAGATCAGCGCCGCCGGGTTGCCGAGAGGTGCATTCGGCCCGGCAGATCGTTGCCCGAATCGGACGGACCCACCTTTTCCCGTCCCTTCCCGCACAGCTGCGGGTGATTGGCGGCGTGGCGAAGTGGCCGGTAGCTGATGCCGTCCGGGAGCGTCGCGCCTTTCGAGTACGAGTACCGCTGCGCCGAGTACGAGTACCGTCGCTTCGCGACTGAGTACGAGTGCTTTTGGTGTTATGCCGAAGATGGCCTTAGACCCGGAGGTAGATCGCTTGCTTTTCGAAGTGACGGACGAAGAGCCAGGTGACCCAGAAGAATAGGGCTAACGAGGCGGCGACATACCAGCCCGGTGAGTCGTTGGGGACGAACGGCTTGATCGCGCCGCTGACCAGGTCGTGCAGGACGTAGGCCAATAGGGCGTTCGAGCCGAACGTTTGGAACAATGCCCAGCGCCATCCCCACAGGTCGCAGGCGATGTAGAAGAGCTGGTAGACGACCAGCGAAAAGCCAGCGGCGAAGGTCAAATAGGATAGCGACCCCGATCGCTGGCTCATCATCCAGTAATTCCATTGACGCTGATCCGGCGGGGGCGGCGCCACAAACGGCGGCTCGGCCAAAAGACTCGGTCGCTCGCTGTCCAGTTTCGCCCGCCTCCGCTCGGGCGACGGCCACACCGGGTCTTCCGCCAACTTCGGTACTGCCGCGATTGTTTCTTCTGCGACCGCCGACGCTTCGTCGTCGGAATCATTCACGGCGTCGCTCGCCGCCATGGGCACCACATCATAGAACCGGGTGCCACACGAGAAACCATAACCGAGCAGCATCAACCCGATTGCCGCGATCGAAACCCGCAGGAATGCGGGCGAGCGAACTTTCAATCGTTCGCCACCGGTGTGAAACACGTCGCAGGCCAGCGTCCCGACCATCGCGGGGATCGTCCAGGTCAAGAACCCGAGCGGCCCGCCGTCGATGCCGTTCGGAGGGTTGTTGACCCAAGTGAAATTGAACAGGTACGACAGGATGACGTGAGCCATCGCGGAACCGAGCATCCAGGCGACGCGGGCGCTTGCGCCGCGGTGGATGACGGGGATCAGCCATAACGACGTGACCGCGATGTGCATCAGCGTTTGAAACCAACCTCTCTTGAGCGGTTCGCCGATCGCCCCCCAAAAACCGAGCGCGGTTAGCGCCTCCCAATTCTCGGCTCGACGGCCGACCGTGTAGATGACCAACGACACCAGGACGAGCCCCAGCAGTCGCCGGGTCATCCGCCACGCCGTCCCCCACACCCCCTGGGTCTCCATCCGCCGTGTCATGCTCAACCGCATCGCGAAGCCGACCGCGAACAGGAACTGCGGCATGATCGTGTCGGCGTAGCTGATGTAGTCGTGCGTGTGCCGGAACAACCGTGGGCAAACCGCGAAGCTGCCGAGGTAGTTGACCAGGAACATGCCGACCACGGTGTAGCCGCGGAATTGGTCGAGCGACACCAAGCGGGTGCCGGGCGATGCGGGTGCGTTCATGGGCTGGGTTACCGGTTGAGCCACCGGTCGCGTTGAGATGAGAAAAGATCGGAACCGTCGCAGGCGAAGGTGACCGGCCGCAAAAAAACCAGATGAGTTCAGGCGTCGCTGTCCCGCGGTGGACGCAATGTAGGCGGTCCCCGGGCAGGCCGAAATAGCCTCTGGCAGATTCGCAACGATCCGTATCGAAGTGCCACGAAAACCTGGTTGCGAGCACATGCGGCGCGGCGATCGGGCGCAGTGACGATCGGGCGCAGTGACGATCGGGCGAACGGGCGATTCCCAAAAGCGTTGCTCTAAAGTAGCAGGCACAGTCCCTGTGCCGTCCGCCGGCCGTCCTCCTCCCAAAAGCGTTGCTTTTGGAGGGTCGCTGCCAGCGGTGTGTGCCTACTACTTTGGCTTTCGCAAAAATTCACAGTCTCTGCGTGATCGGCGATCAAGGCAGCAGGCGATCACGGGATCAGGCCGACCGCGGCTCCGACCGCTCCCGCTTGGAACAACGCCCCACGGAGGCTCAACGGCACCGGCGGCGTGATCCACGGGGCACAATCGCCGGGGCGGTAGTAACCGAGCGGGTATTGGCATTCCCGTGGCAGGTGAACACCCATCTGGTACGGCAACGTCGCGATGTTGGCGAAGAAGTGGGCTGAGGAAACGACCGGTTGCAGGATCGGGCCGGCGGTGTGACCGTAGCGTTCCAAGTTGACGTCTTGGAAGTACAGCGGGTTGTGCATCAGGTTCGATGCCTTCCAAGTGATCTTCGAGGGCTGCCAAGCACGCGGCTGGTAATCGGGGCGATCGATCAGACAGATATCCGGCAATCCCCACTGTTCGGAGATATAAGCCAAGTCGGCCTCGGCGATGCGGCTGATCGGGAGTTCTTCCCGCGTCCCGAATTCGGTTTCGATGATCACCTTTTCGTAACCCATGTCATGCAACCGCCCACGGCCGAGTTTGCGGCCGTCGACCGAGGTCCACTCGCGGACCTCCTGCCGTTCCTGGAAGCGGTTCCGCAACTTGTCGAACTCGTCCATCTCGATCACGTCGGGACGGAACGGGGGCGAGATATCGAGCGAGATCGTCTGGATGGTCGCTTGAGCGATGTTCGTGCGGAAGTCGTCGCACGAGAACGCCACGGGGCGAACCGCTGTGATGTCGCCATATTCCCGTGACGGCAGCGGCTGATCAGCTTGGGCCGAATCGGGGCGACGCAATTGCAACCCTTCGAGCTCGCGATCGATCCGATCGGATCGGGACGGGGGCGAAGGCGGGGGAACCGGCAAGTCGGGGAACAGCGGCACTTCGACCGGGTCCGGGATCGGCGGCAGCGTCGGTGCCGGCGAATCGGCGGGTGGCAGCAGGTCGTCGAGTGTCGGCGGTTCGAACGCGGGTGATTCCGCGGCACGTGGGTCTGCGATCGGCGGCACGACCACCGGCGCCGGCAGCGTCGCCGAAGGGGCGTCCGGAACCGTCGACGAAGGGGCCGGTTCACCACCGCGAAGGGCGTTGGGCGCCCCCAGTTGTGCGGTTTGTGGCTGGCTCTGAGCCGCGGGGATGGCGGGGGTCAATGGGATGTTGGACGATTGCGGGGCCGTGGTCGGCGACGCCGTTAGCGAACGGTCCGAAGCGGATTTGGGAGCTGAGGCGGGCAGATCGCTGAACGGGTCGGCGAAGTAATCGGGCAGCGGGCCCGAGGCTGCTTGGGAGTTTCCGCGAAGCCCCTGCGGCACCGGCAATTCGCCTGACGATTGGTCGGACGCAGCGCCGGCGACTTCCTCCCGCTCGCCGACGGGGGCCGGCAATTCGAATTGGGTTTGGCGGACCGATTGGCGGACCGGATTCGTCGGGTCGGCCTGACCGTGCGCACGGCTGACGGTCGATGAGGCTGGCGTCGCGACCCGGTCGCTCTTTCGCCACACCAACTGACCCGCCTGGTTCGTCGGACGAGCTTGATTGCCAGGATGCGTCTGGTTAGCGGGACGGTTGTCGCGGTGCGGGTCGCGAACACCGGAACCGCCGAACTTGGGAACCGGCTTCAGTTCCGCGGCGGCCGGTTGGGCTGCGGAGCCCGCCGGTTGCGAGAAGCCGCTCGGTTGGCGAGCCGGCGATTGGGCGAAGGACGTGGGGCTGAAGGCTGCCCAGCCACCGCAGCAGGCGGCCAGCAGCATCCCCAAGCGAGCCACGCGGGCTGCTTTGCGGGCCGAGCCGCTACTTGGGGTCGATCGTGTTCGCCTCCGGACTGTAATTCGGGGCTTCTTGAGTGATCGCAATGTCATGCGGGTGGTTCTCCCTCACCGTCGCGGCGCTCACGAGCACAAAGCGTGCGTCGCGGCGCAGTTCATCAATCGTCCTGGTACCCAAATAACCCATGCCCGCCCGCAACCCGCCCACCAACTGGTAAACGAAATCGCTGAGCGGGCCTTTGAACGGCACCCGGCCTTCGACGCCTTCGGGGACCAATTTCCCCACGGTGGCGCCTTTTTGCCGGTACCGATCACTACTCCCTTGCACCATCGCCCCGATCGACCCCATCCCGCGGTAGGCTTTGAAAGTCCTTCCTTGGAACAGGATCATCTTGCCGGGGCTTTCGGCCAAACCGGCAAACAGGCTGCCGATCATCACCGTGCTCGCCCCGGTGGCGATCGCTTTCGTCAGGTCACCGCTGAACCGGATCCCTCCGTCGGCGATGACCGGTATGTCTCGTTTCTGAGCGACGGAAACCGCTTCCGCGATCGCCGTCACCTGCGGAACCCCGATGCCGCTGATCACCCGCGTCGTGCAAATCGAACCCGGCCCGATCCCCACCTTGACCGCGTCGGCCCCGGCGTTGATCAACGCCTCGGCACCTTCGCTGGTGGCGACATTGCCGGCCACGACGTCGATGTCCCAGCCCCGTTGTTCCTTGATCTCGCGAACCGTCTCGATCACGTTTTTGCTGTGGCCGTGAGCCGAATCGACGACCAGGACGTCCACGCCCTGCCGAATCAAGCTTTCCGCCCGATCAAAATCGTAAACCCCGATCGCCGCCCCGGCTCGCAACCTGCCGTGCGAGTCTTTGCATGCGTTCGGGAACCGCTTCATCATGTCGATGTCGCGGATCGTGATCAGTCCCGTCAGTTTTCTATCTTCGTCAACCAGCAGAAGTTTCTCGACCCTTTTTGCCGTTAAAATCTTCTCAGCTTGCTCAAGCGTCACATTCCCTACAGCCGTAACCAGGTTTTCCTGGGTCATGACGGAGCTGATCGGCAGTTCCGGGTCCTCCAAAAACCGCAGATCGCGGCGGGTGAGGATGCCGGCGAGCGTCCGGTCAGCTCGGACGATCGGGATTCCCGAGACGTTGGCTTGGTCCATCAGCTCGGCCGCCCGACCGACCCGTTCCTCGGGGCTGAGCGTGACCGGGTCGACGATGATCCCGTTCGCCGAACGCTTGACCTTCAGCACCTCTTCGGTCTGTTCGCTCGGGGTCAGGTTCTTGTGAATAATCCCCAACCCCCCCTCTTTAGCGAGCGCGATCGCCATTTCGGCTTCGGTGACCGTGTCCATCGGCGAACTGAGCAGCGGGATCTGCAGATGGATGCGGCGGGTCAACCGGCTGCTGACGTCGACTTCGCTGGGGACGCAGTCGCTGTAGCGAGGCAGCAGCAGGACGTCGTCGAAGGTGACGCCGGAGAGCACGATTTTTTGCTCGAGGATCTCACCACGGGCGATCCCGGCGGTTCCGCCAGGCGTCATGGAGTCTTCGGACATGGGGAATCCGGGGTATAGAAAGTCGCGGAGCTCAATTTAGGATGATAGGGTTACCCGGCGAATCGCGTGAAGGGGGCGCCGAGCGACAGACTCGTCCCAGCGGTCGTGCTGGACGTCAGCCTGATCGCCCCCGCGACGCTTCTCGGACCGTATCCCAACGCAACCTTTGACTTCCTACTTGTGGAGCACCGCCTAGCCATGACTACCAGCCGAAACCTGCTCAAATTCTTGCGCCGCACGACCTGCATGACGGCGGTATTGTGGCTGCTCGTGGCCGCCGGTCCGACAGCGTCAGCCGGTCAGCCCTGTTGTGAAACGGTCGTCAGCTCGAGCCAATTTGTGGGCCAGCACGTGGGCCCGTGCGTTGAACCGTGTGGGACCCACAGCACGATCCATTACGTCGACCCCTGCGGCGACGCGTCGGGCGTCTGGCGCGGGCAATGGTTCAGCCACCCGACGGGGCACCGCGGGCCGGTCAACGCGACGATCCGGCGGGTTTCGCCCGATTGCTACGAAGCGACTTTCTACGGCCGCTTCTTCGTGCTGTTCCCGTTCGCCTACCGCGCGACGCTGCACCGCGTCCCCGGAACCGCCGATTTGTACGAATCGGTCAAGCGGATGCCGCTGGTCGGCACCTACCGGATGACCGCGAGGATTTCCGGCAACCACTTCGAAGCGAATTTCATGAGCGGCAAGGATTCGGGCGTCTTCCGGATGACGCGAGTCCGCTGAGGCCGTGTCTGCTAACGCCGGTGTCTGCTACGGCCGGCGTATTTTTGGACCCGTGTCCGCGAATGACCGTGCGATCGGCCTCTCGGTTACGAGGCCGAGCAGCAACGGACACTCGTTCCTTAACCGATCGTCTTCCACGAGCGGGTATTCGCGCTGGCCAAGACGGCGTCGCAAACCTTTTGGGTTTCGAGCGCATCGCGGAAATTCGGCCGAGCCGGTTCGCCCGTTTCCAACGACTTCAAAAAGTCGGCGACTTGGTGGATGAAGGAGTGCTCGTAACCGATCTGGAGTCCCGGCACCCACCAATTGCCCATGTAGGGTTGTTCACCGTCGCTGACATGGATGCTCCGCCAACCGCGGACGATCGAGTCATCCGAGTGGCTGAAGTATTCGATCCGGTGCAGGTCCTCGAGATCCCAGCGGATCGAAGCGTGCTCGCCGTTGATTTCCAGCGTGTACAGCGCCTTGTGGCCGCGGGCGTAGCGGGTCGATTCGAACAGCCCGAGTGAGCCGTTTTCGAAGTGGCAGAAGAAGGAACAGGCGTCATCGATCTTGACCGGTTCCTTCTTGCCCGTCTCGGCGTGCATCCGTTCCTTGACAAAGGTTTCGGTCACGGCGGAAACGTCATGGATGCCGCCGTTGAGCCAGAGGGCGGTGTCGATGCAGTGGGCGAGCAGGTCACCGGTCACGCCGCTGCCGGCCGCTTCGGCATCGAGCCGCCAGGTGGCCGCGCCCCCTTGGGGGACGTCGGCGTTGATCGTCCAGTCCTGCAGGAAGTTGGCGCGGTAGTGGAAAATCCGCCCGAGCCGTCCCTCATCGATCAACTGCTTCGCCAACGTCACGGCGGGAACGCGGCGGTAGTTGTACCAAACCATGTTCGCCACGCCGGCCTTTTCGACCGCCTCGCACATCGCTTCCCCCTCGGCGACGTCCATCGCCAAAGGTTTTTCGCAAAGGATCATCTTGCCCGCTTCGGCCGCGGCGATCGCGATCTCCTTGTGCAGGTTGTTCGGCGTGCAGATGTCGACCGCGTCGATGTCATCGCGGCGAAGCATTTCTCGCCAATCGGTTTCGATCGATTCGTATCCCCAAGTCTTCGCAAACCCTTCCGCCTTTTCGCGGTTGCGTGCGCAGAGCGCCTTGAGCACCGGGCGGTATTCGCAGGGGAAAAAATGATTGGCTTGGGAATAGGCGTTGCTGTGCGCCTTGCCCATGAAGCCGTAGCCGATCATGCCGATGTTGAGATCTTTCATGTCGTGATTCCTGGTGGTGCCGGGCGGGCGGGAAGGAGTTGGGCGAAAGGGTGTCGGGCGAGAGGGTATTCGCGGTCAGACAAGGGAGAAGTCGGAAAAGGGTCACTCGTTCCAGCCGTGAGCGTCCTGCACGGACAACATGGAAGCGAGGATCTTGTTCCAAGTTTCGGGTTGTTCCATCACCGAGTTGGGGAACATGCAGCCGTCCCAGCAGATGTGGCGGCAGGTCCTCAGCACGTCGCCATGTTCGTCGCGCAGCCAGAAACCGGCGTCGGTGGCGATGTCGAGTTTTCCGCCCGGTGCGTCGGGCAAGCAATGCCGGCCGGTTTTGTCGTGGGAACCGGTGCCGTGAACGGTGCCGTCGTTCTGGGCGACATGGAAATCGATCGTCCAGGGCCGCAGCGCGTGCGTCAACTTCTTGAGTGCATCTTGCTTCTTCGCCTTGTCGGACCAATCGAAATCGGTTGGCAACAACGCGTCTTCCGGGGCGTTGTAACCCATCAGGTACAACAGCGTGTGAGCCATGTCGGCTTGGAAACCGAGCCGTTCGGGGTGGCCGACGCGCTCCAGCAGATCGACCATCCGGCGCCAGGAGTGCATCCCGCCCCAGCAGATCTCGCCTTCGGCCGCCAACCGCTCGTCGTATTCCTCGGCGATGTCGCAGGCCGCCTTGAACGTGTCGGCGATCCGCGATTGGTTCGTCTCGGGGTCCTCGACCCAGTCCGCCGGCGACATGCCGCTGTCGATGCGGACCACGCCGTAGGGGCGGACGCCGAGTTGGCGAAGTTTGCGAGCGATCTCGCAACCCTTGCGGACCTGCGTCAAGAACGCTTCGACCTCTTCCGGCTCACCACCCGCGGAACCGCCACCGGTCGGCGGCCAAACCGGGGCGACGACGCTGCCGATCACCAGCGAACGGCTCCGTACCCGCTCGGCCAAGTCTTCCAGTTCCTTATCCGTCGAGTCGATCGAGACGTGCGGGTCGAACAGGAACAGGTCGACGCCGTCGAACTTCCGTCCGTCGACTTCCGCCGCGGCGGTCAGATCGAGCATCTGGTCGAGCGAGATCGGCGGGTCGTTGCCTTCGCCTCCTTTGCCGACCACCCCGGGCCAGGCGGCGTTGTGGAGCTTGGGGAATTGGTTCGGATGCGATGCGGAAGACATGAAGTTACCCGAGAAAATGGAGGAACGCGGTCGGGAAGGAAAAGGGTCAAGGCGAAACCATATGGCTCATCCCACGGGCTCAGCCTAGCGGCTCAGCCCGGCGGATGGTTGCCGCGGCTCAGCTACCGGCTTTGGGCAGGTTGGCGTGGGTATCGGGGCCGAAGTAACGCAGCCCGACCAACGGCTCGCTGCCGGTGTTCTCGATCTCGACCCCGCCGGTCGCGGCGATGTGCGAGATGTAAACTTCGTCGGTCGTGTTTTGCCCGAAGCGGATCATCGCCGGGGTTTGCAGATCGAGTTTGCCCATCCGGCCACGGCCTTGGACGGTGATCCAGGAGCTGGCCCCGGGGTCGCGAAGCACGCACTTGGCACCCGGTTGGAGCGTCAATTCCTTGGCGCTGAACAGCTGCTTGCCATCGACGGTGCCGTAGACGATCCACAGGTCCTCGAACCCGTCGCCGCTAGCGGCCTCGTCGCGGATCGGTTCCAGGTAATTCGCTTGCTTGAAGTGGGTGTCAACGTTCTTGTCCCAATCGAGCTGGCCGACGATGAAATCGAGATCCTGGTGCTTCTCGGGCGGCATGTCCTTGACCAGCAGCGACCACGGCACGTAGCGGCCTTCGACGATCGATTGGAACATCCCGAACACGTCGCTGCCCCACTGCGGCTCGTAAGTGCAGAGCGACCCGGGGGCGTGCAACACGCCGGGCGGGATCAGCCAGCCGGTACCCCGCTTCAACCGATAGGCGCGGCTGAGGTCGAGAATCCCGTTATCCCCTTCGTTCCAATTCTCCAAACAACGCCGGACGTCTTCCGGCTGCGTGCCCGGTTCGAGCCCCATGAAGGTGTAGGCAAAATTGTTGTCGACGTTGTTCAATTGCGGCGGGAAGTAATAGCTCTCGGGTTTGCCTTCTTGGCCCACTAGCGCCGCATCCTCGAAGCTTTGGTGCATGTGGTGGGGGATCGGCCCCATGTTGTCAAAGAATTTCGAATAGACGGGCCAGCGACCGTATTGATCGTAGATTTTAGCGCCGACCAGGTCGGCACCTCGCTCGGCGACGGCGTCGCGAAGTAGGAACTTTTTCCCCTCGAACAGACAGAAACTGAGTCCCTCGTGCCAAACGCGTCCCTCGTTCGCCGCTTCGGTCGTGCTGCCGAACCAGCGTTCGTCGATCCCGCCGCGGTCGGCGCCGAAGCGGTAGTAATCCGAAGGATGCAGCTTGATGCGGCGCCCCGGGTGGAGGAACGATCGGGGGACCCAGGTCGGTGTCAGCCGCAGCAGCCCGTCGCCGGCGTCGAGCGCCGAATCGAGGACCGAGGCGACGTTATCGGCCGAGATCATGTCTTCATCGAGACGGACGCTGGACATCGAAGGGGCTCCTGGTGAAAAAATCGGTGATCGGTGGGTCGCCGGCAGCAAGGCTGAATCGCCAGCCGCGCGAGGGTTCGAATGGAATCGGGATGGCAAGTGGTCGGTTGAGCGAAAAAGGCGGCACTTGAGGAGGCGTTGACCGCCCCGGACGAGTCAGCCGTCGAGTTGGCCGACAAGCGAGTCGGCAGTCAAATTTCGGGTCGTCAGGCGGTCAAGCCGATTGTCATCAAGGGGCCAAAACGGACCTCCAGAGGGCCGCTCCCGGCGTCGGATGTTTTATTGTCTTCGCGGCGCGGTTACAAGAAGGACCTGGCCGAGATCGGACCGCTAGGCTTCGTCGCGACGTCCCGCACGGCCCCCGGCGCCATCCGTTATCGTGGCGTGCGTCATCGTGGCATGCGTCGGTACCTTGTCCGGCGAAAGGCCGGGCGACCCCTCGACCGGCCTCTCGTCACCTTCCCGCTTTCTTCGCCACTTGTCCTCCTGTTATTCAACCACTTTTCGGCACTTTCCGCTTTCGCCCTCCCGACCGAGGCCCGCTGATGAACGCCACTCCCGAACTGACCCGGCTCCGCGACGACTCCTTAGTCCAAGTCCACTGGATGGACGACTCGCCGGTCTCGGGCGAGCACAGCAGTGCGCACGGAAGCGTTTCGACCCGCCATGGCGTCTGCACCGCCGGCAAATCGGCTGGGTTGGAGGTCATTTGGGTCGACACGGGAGCGGCTCGCACGATCCTGCTGCCCGGCCGCGGCATGGGAATTTGGCAGATCGAAGCTGCCGGCTTGCGGTACGGCTGGAAATCGCCCGTCGACGGACCGGTCCATCCCTGCTTGGTGCCGATTCACGATCCGGATGGGCTGGGCTGGCTCGAAGGTTTTGACGAACTGCTCGTGCGGTGCGGTTTGGAAAGCAACGGGGCGCCCGAAAAGGGGCCAGGTGGCGGCCTGCGTTATCCGCTGCACGGCCGGATCGGCAATCTGCCCGCTGCCGACCTGCGGGTCGAAGTCGATCAGGAGTCCGGCCGGGTCGCGGTGATCGGTGACGCCGTCGAGACCAAGCTGTTCTTCAAACGCTTGCGGCTGAGCAGCCGGATCGAGTTCACACCGGGTGCCTCGCGGATCGACTGGGTCGACACCGTCACCAACGAACTCTCCACGCCCACCACCATTCAAATGCTCTATCACGTCAACGCCGGCGCCCCGGTCTTGTCGGCGGGGGCTCAGGTCATCGCACCGATCGAACAGCTGATCCCCAAGGATGACCTGTCCGCTGACGAAATCGACCGTTGGCACGAAATCGGGCCGCCCGAAAGCGGTTATCAGGAGCGGGTTTACTTTGCGAAATTGGCTGCGGATGCCGAAGGACAAACCGCCGTGCTGTTGCGTGGCGCCGACGGCGACGCAGGGTTGGGACTGCGGATCGATACCGAGAACTTGCCTTACTTCATCCTCTGGAAAAACACGGCCGCGATGGAAGACGGCTACGTCGTCGGACTGGAACCGGCCACCAATTATCCGAATCCGAAGAGCCGAGAGGCCGAACGTGGGCGTGTGGTGTCGCTCGCCGGTGGCCAATCCGTCCGTTTCCGAGTCGGGCTGGAACCGCTCGTCGGGCTGGAGTCCGTGCGCGGTTTCGAGCAGCAAATTGAGCAGCTTCGAGCGGGCCGAACGGCCGAAATCCACGACCGGCCTGATCCGCATGGGTAGCACCGTCAAAAGCGGTCTGGCGAGTCTTCATTTTCTGTTCCTCTTTACCCGCCCCGAGCCGATCGGATATAGCCACTTGCGAGGGGTGTCGGCTGTTGAGCGAAATTCGGCGGTGCCGATTCGCGCCCGGATCAGATTTCGCCGAACCGGGCTGGCTCGATGAGCCAGGTTGTTGGCACCCGGGGGACAACCACGACACGTTGGGGGGGAGTTTCGTCATGCGGGATTGGCTGTTGTTGCGACTGGTCATCGGGCTGGTCGACGTGATCCGGTGGACCTGTCGGATTCGCTTTCACGACGACCCGCGGCCGGAACTGAAGCGGCAGGGCATTCCCTACATTTACGGCGCGCTGCACGGCCACCAGCTCGGTGTCATCTGCGACGTCGAGCCGGGTATCAAGGCGATGGTATCACGAAGCCGAGACGGCGAATTGATCGCCCCGGCGCTCCAGCGGGTCGGCATGGATGTCGTCCGCGGCTCGACGCGGTCGCACATGCGGGACCGCGGCGGCAAGCGGGCGATCGAAGAGTTGGCCGAGCACGTTCAATCCGGCGGCAGCGCCGCGATCACCGTCGACGGGCCACGTGGCCCACGCGGCTGCGTGCAGAAAGGGATCGCGTGGCTGAGCCAACAAACCGGCGCGGCGGTGCTGCTGCTGACGCCCATCCCCCGCCAGCGATTGATCGCCTTCGGTTCCTGGGATCGGCTGCAAATCCCGTTGCCCGGGACGCGGATCGATGGCTACTTCGCCGAGCCGATTTTTCCTCGCGCAGGCGAAAAGCTCGAAACCTATCGCCAGCGGATTGAAACGCGATTACGGGAACTGGAACGGCAGCACGATCCGAAAGAGGCGATCCACAACCGCAGCCAGCCCGCCGTGGAGCCGGCCGAGCTGCCAGCACGGCGGGTCGCGTAGGAGCACGTCGGGGCAAAAGTAGCAGGCACAGTCCCTGTGCCGTCCGCCCGGTTCCCGAACCGGTCGCAGCCATCGTCCGGCGGTCGGCCTCTGCGACCCCTTCGGGGTCGAAGTCGTCGTTTTTATTCGTAAAACCTCCGGGTGCGCTGCGCGACCCGGGGCCAATTGCTGTAATGCCTTCAAAAAACTTGGCCACCGCTACCATTTGCCGTTGACAGCAAAGCGATCATCTACCAAGTTATCGCGACTTGATTCTCAGGGGTCGCGAACGATTCCCTGTTGGGCTGTGGGAGGGCTTGCCGCCTCGCCACGCCGCGGTGCTGTTGCTTAATCGGTTCCCACACAGGGTTCGTGATTTTCGCCACAGCCTAACCCGGCGTGCAGAGGGTCGGGTGACTCGATGACCACCTAAAACATGAAGGGGCTGCCAGTTGGGCAAGAAATCGAAGCGTTATCGCGCCGACATCCAGAATCAGCCGAAGGAAACGTTGCCCTTGGGTGACGCGGTCACGGCTCTCAAAAAGTTCAATTCGACCAAGTTCGATCAGACGGTCGAGGTTCACATGCGGTTGGGTGTTGACCCCAATCAGGCGGACCAGATCGTCCGTGGCAGCATCGTGCTGCCTCACGGCATCGGCAAGCAGCAGCGGATCGTGGTGTTCGCCAAGGGCGACGCGGCGGCGGCGGCGGAAGCTGCCGGGGCTGATGTGGTTGGCGGCGACGATTTGGCGAAACGGATTCGCGAAGGTTGGACCGAATTCGACGTCTGCATCGCGGCTCCGGACATGATGGGTCTGGTTGGCCCGCTGGGTCGGGTTTTGGGCCCACGGGGTTTGATGCCGAGCCCTCGAGCCGGCACGGTCACGCCGGACGTCGCCAAGGTGGTTGCGGAATACAAGGCTGGTAAGGTCGAGTTCCGCAACGACAAGGGCGGCAACGTCCACGCGATGGTCGGGAAACTGAGTTTCGATGAAGCGAAGCTCGGTGAAAACATCCGGGCGTTCATCGATCACGTGGTCGGCATGAAGCCATCGGCGGTCCGCGGGGCCTACGTTCGCGGGGTTGCGATCTGCGGGACGATGAGCCCCAGTGTCCGTGTAAGCATCTAGCTGGTGCCTTGGGTGTTTCGGGGGTGGTTCGGCCGTTGTGTCAGGCCGGCTTTTCCGATCCCATGGGCGACAGGTCATGAATCAATCGGTGCCGTTTCGGAATGGCTCAAGCGTGGGTAAGCGAGCATGAGTAAGTACGTCAAGCAATTAGTCACTCGGGATATCGCCAAGCGGTTGGCGGATGTTTCCGACGCGGTTCTGGTGACGACAACGGGGATGGATGCCAACGCTGCGAACGCCTTGCGGGGCGAGTTGCAGAAAAAGGACATTCACCTGCTGGTCATCAAGAATTCGCTCGGCCGCCGGGCCACGGAGGGAACTTCGTTGGTTGCGGCCTTCGAGGGTGTTTCCGGCCAGGTCGGCGTTTGTTGGGGATCGACCGACTTCGTCTCCTTGACCAAGGAAATGGTCAAGCTTGATCGCGAAGGCGGTCGGTTCGAAAAATTCAAGGCGACCGGCGGCGTGCTCGACGGCGAGCGGCTGAATGCCGAGCAGGTGCTGGCGGTCAGCAAGTGGCCGACCCGTGAAGAGCAGATCTCGCTGTTGATCGGCCAGATCCTCAGCCCGGGAGCCAACCTGGCGGGAGCTTTGCTGGGGCCCGGAGGGGCGCTTGCCAGCCAAATCGAGCAAAAGGGCGAGGAAGGCGATGCCCCAGCGGTCGAATGACCGGGGTGTTCCATGCCACGCACGACAACTCCTCGGAGCGCCCCACTGGGCTCCGCAGGCGCGACAGCGGCCGGCCGGCTGTTGCGGGGTCGAACATCTGAGCCGGACCGGCGTTGCCGACCCCTTTGTTCACGCAACCAATCACCACTTGCCCTTTAGGAATTGAGAAATGTCTGAATCTGCCACGATCGAGTTCAGTGCCGAATCCAAGACGCTCGGCGATCAGATCGCGAATCTGACGCTGAAGCAAGCGAAGGAGCTGAGCGATTATCTGAAGGCCGAACACGGCATCGAGCCCGCCGCTGGCGGGGCCGTCATGATGGCCCCGGCTGCTGGCGACGGTGCCGCTCCGGCCGCTGTCGAGCAGACCGAATTCGATGTCGTCCTGACCGGCTTCGGCGACAAGAAGCTCGATGTCGTCAAGGTCGTCAAGAACCTGACCGGCGTGTCGCTGATGGACGCCAAGAAGTTGGTCGAAAGCTGCCCCGCCAAGCTGAAGGAAGCTGTCAGCAAGGAAGACGCAGCCAAGGTCAAGGCCGAAGTCGAAGCCGCCGGCGGTACCGTCGAGCTGAAGTGATTCGCTGCGGGTTGCGTTCGGGTCAGGTGGCGTTTGCTGCCGGGCCCGGCTGCCGTGCGGACGGTGTTAGGCTGTGATCATCACCCGATCCTGCGATCGAACTCGAACCGGCGACACGGTCGTCGGTATTCGCTGACGCTCGTTCGGAATCGCGGTTAGTCAACAGGCTTTGTGGAGAAATCCGTGGAAATTTCGAATTCGTTTCATCTGCGGATGAGGGCCGGGTTCGGGGGGCGGATGCGCGGCGATTGGTTGACGGCATAGAACCGGGTGGCGGTCCGGGGAAGCGTCGGTCATCGTCCGGTTTCGTGCCACAACATGCGAATATTCAGGCGTTTTGGCGGTTCGACCGCGAAGACGGCGTCGCGTGTGGGCGGTTGTTGTGTCGGCGTTGAGCGTTCGCGAGAAAACTGCGGGGCTTCGGCGTTGGTTCGCATCCGTATAGCGAAACTTGCGCCAATTTTTCTCGACGGGGTTTGCAATCGGCAAGAAAACGGTTATTTTCTTCCGTGTGTTCCTTCGCAAAGTGTTGGTTAAGTCGTCGATCGGCCCGAGCGGGACTGGCACGATCCGCTCGTTGAGTGCGATTTTCCCGGCAATTTTCGTTATTTTCGGAAGTGGCTCTTTGCGTTTCGTGGCGGACTATCGCGTCTGGCAAAGGTTTGGGCACCGCCCGATCATCTCTGCGCCCTTCCTGTCGACTTGCTTTCGGCTTCGAGTCGGTCACCGATTTTGTGGGTCCTCTGGGGCATTTCTGTCTCAAATTTCAACTCGGGATTGGGTAGAGCGGGGTTTTCCCGCCGGGTCGGCCGGTTTGCGGTTCGCAGTTTAGTTTTCGCGTTCGATTTCCATTCACCTCGTCAGGCCCCTGTGGCCTTCCGATGGAGCGTTTTTCCGATGGCATGTACTTCCAAGCGTTGTCTTGAGCCGACCACCGTTCGCCGTTTCGGGTCGGAACACGACACGTTCCCATTGCCCGATTTGTCCGAATTGCAGACGGCATCCTACGCCGCCTTTTTGCAGGAAGAAATTCCGTCTGACAAACGCGACGATCACGGTTTGGAAGCGGTTTTGCGCGAAATCTTCCCGGTCAGCAGCTATGACGGAACGGTCGAATTGGAGTACTTGCGTTACGAGTTGGGCAAGCCGCGATACACGGCGAACGAATGTCGCCAATTGCGGCTGACTTACGGTCGTCCGCTGCGGATTTGGCTGCGTTTGAAGCGGGAGCAGCCGATCGACGAAGAGGTTTATTTGGGTGACTTGCCGATCATGTTGGGTGGTGGCGAGTTCATCATCAACGGTGCCGAGCGGGTCGTGGTGTCGCAGTTGCACCGCAGTCCCGGCGTCGACTTCGTGTTCGAACAGGAAGGGACGACTGACCGCCGGTTGCCGAGTTGCCGGATCATCCCCGAGCGGGGTAGCTGGATCGAGCTGAACGTCACGAAGAAAGACTCGATGACGGTCAAGATCGACCAGAGCGGCAAGTTCAGTGCGATGACGCTGCTGCGGGCGATGGACCCGCGTTTGTCGGATGATGCGGCGCTGTTGGCGGAGTTTTTCGAGTCCAAGTCGGTCAAGATCAACTCCAAGGCGGCTGGCTCGATCGAAGGCAAAATCGCGATCGACGACGTCATTTATCCGTCCAACACGGAACGGTCGGGCGAAATCCTGATCGAGGCGGGCCAGCGGATCAGCAAGGACGTGGCGGAGCAGATCTGCACCTCGGGGGTCAAGTCGATCGACGTGATCGACCCGCCCAAGAGCCCGCTGATTTTCAACGCCTTGGCCGAGGACAACACCAACAGCCACGAAGAAGCGTTGTTGCGGATTTACCAACGACTTCGGCCGGGCAACCCGCCACAGTTGGAAAAGGCGCGGACGCTATTCCAAGAAAAGTTTTTCGATGCCAATCGGTATCGGCTCGGTCGGGTCGGTCGGTTCCGCTTGAACCGCAAGCTCGGTCAGCAGATCGACGAGTCGGTGATGACGCTCCGGCCGGAGGATTTGATCTCCTCGATCAAGTACGTGATGAACTTGATGGAGCACGAAGGGGGCGCCGAAGAGGACGACATCGACCACCTCGGCAACCGCCGTCTGCGGACGATCGACGAACTCTGCGCCGAGGAGTTGCGAAAGGGCTTTTTGAAGCTCCGCCGGACGGTCCAGGAGCGGATGAGTCTCAAGGACGTGGAGGACATGACCCCGCGTTCGTTGATCAACCCCAAGAGCGTTTCGGCGGCGATCGATTACTTCTTCGGTCGTGGCGAGTTGTCACAGGTCGTCGACCAGACGAACCCGCTCAGCCAACTCGCGCACGAGCGACGGTTGTCGGCGCTCGGCCCCGGCGGCTTGAACCGCAAACGGGCCGGTTTCGAAGTCCGTGACGTTCACATTTCGCACTACGGCCGGATCTGCCCGATCGAGACGCCGGAAGGCACGAACATCGGTCTGATCAGTTCGCTGGCGATCTATTCGGGCGTCGATTCGTACGGCTTTTTGGTCACGCCTTATCGCAAGATCAAGGACGGGCGGGTGACCGAAGAGGTGGTGTTGCTGCGGGCCGACGAGGAAGACGATTCTTATGTCGCCCCGGCGGACACCGAGGTCAAAGACGGGGCGCTTGTCCCCGGTCCGAATTTGATCGCACGTCACCGCAGCGACTTCTTGATCGTGCAGCCGAACCAGGTTTCGTACATGGACGTGGCGCCCAGCCAGATGATCGGGATCTCGGCGGGTCTGATCCCGTTCCTGGAGCACGACGACGCGAACCGGGCGTTGATGGGCAGCAACATGCAGCGGCAAGCGGTGCCGTTGCTGGTCGCCGAACCGCCGATCGTCGGCACCGGGATGGAAACGGAAGTTGCCAGGAACAGCGCGATGGTCGTCAAAGCCCGACGCGGTGGCAAGGTCACTTATGTCGATTCGACGCGGATCGAAATCGGCAGCGACCACTACGATTTGAAGAAATACCACGGGCTGAACGAGCGGACCTGTCAGAACCAAAAGCCGATCGTTCAGATCGGTGACAAGGTCGAAAAGGGTCAGATCATCGCGGACGGTGCGGCGACGAAGAACGGCGAATTGGCGTTGGGCCGCAACGTGCTGGTCGGCTTCATGTCGTTCGACGGGTTCAACTTCGAAGACGCGATCATCATCAGCGAAGAGCTGGTGCGGAACGACACCTACACGTCGATCCACATCGAAGACTTCGAAGTCGAAATCCGCGAGACCAAGTTGGGACGGGAAGAGTTCACGCGGGACATCCCCAACGTTTCGGAAAAGGCGCTCGCGTCGCTCGACGAAACCGGGATCGTCCAGGTGGGGACCTACGTCCGCCCGGGTGACGTGTTGGTCGGCAAGGTCAGCCCCAAGAGCAAGACGGAGTTGACGCCGGAAGAAAAGTTGTTGCACGCGATCTTCGGCCGCGCCGGTGAGGACGTGAAGAACGATTCGTTGGAAGTCCCTTCGGGCATCGAAGGGATCGTCATCGACACGCAGAAGTTTTCGCGGCGGATGAGCCTCACCGAAGACGAGCGGAAGTTGTTCGAGAAGGAATTGAAGACTGCGGAAGGCGAAGGGAATGCGGAGATCGCCAGCACCTTCGAAGCGTTCGTCCGCGACCTGGAAACGGCCGCCGGCAGCAAATTGAAGGACATCGAAGGCGGACCGCTGGCCGACGGCCAAGATCCCAAGTTCGTCGCCGAACGGGCCGCCGGCTTCCGGTTGGACCACATCCTGGACCAAGTCAAGGATGCGGCCGCTAAGAAGGAAGTCGAAAAGGTTTACAAGCAGCAGTGGGAGAACGTCGAACGGGCGCTCGACCAACGCGACCGCAAGCTGAACAGCATGAAGCGGGGTGACGAACTCCGCAGCGGCGTGCTGCAGATGGTCAAGGTTTACGTCGCGACCAAGCGGGTGATCGGGGTCGGTGACAAGATGGCCGGTCGGCACGGGAACAAGGGTGTCATTTCCAAGATCCTGCCGATCGAGGACATGCCTTTCCTGCCCGACGGCACGCCGTTGCAGATCATGCTCAACCCGCTGGGGGTTCCCAGCCGTATGAACGTCGGCCAGATCCTCGAAACGCACCTCGGTTGGGCCGGCGCGAAGCTCGGTTTCAGCTCGATCACCCCGGTGTTCAACGGGGCATCGGAAGCGGACATCAACGACGCGTTGGAAGAAGCCGGGTTGCCGCGGCACGGCAAGGTGCGACTGAATGACGGCCGGACGGGGGAGCCCATGGGGCAAGAAACGACGGTCGGTTACATCTACATGCTCAAGCTGCACCACCTGGTCGACGACAAGGTCCACGCCCGCAGCACCGGACCTTACTCGTTGATCACCCAGCAACCGCTGGGCGGCAAAGCTCGGTTCGGCGGTCAGCGGTTCGGCGAAATGGAAGTTTGGGCGTTGGAAGCTTACGGCGCCGCTTACATCCTGCAGGAATTGCTGACGGTCAAGAGCGATGACGTCGAAGGCCGCACGAAGATCTACGAATCGATGGTCAAGGGAGAAAACACGCTGGAAGCCGGCACGCCCGCCAGCTTTGACGTGTTGACGAACGAAATCCGTGGCTTGGGTCTGAACATGCAGTTGGAAAAACGGCCGCTCTGATCGGCACCGCGAAGACCGGCGAAGGCAGCCCCGCGAACTGCCGATCCACCTTGCCACGGGCCCGCGGGCCTGTGGCGTCATCAAGAATCACCGTCCCGCCGAACCGGATTGCCGGTCGGTGTCCATTCAGGAGTGCCCCGCTATGTCGACTGGCGAAAACAGCAATTACGACCGCATCAACGATTACGCCGCGGTCAAGATCTCGCTGGCCCGCCCCCAAGACATCAAGAGTTGGTCGTTCGGGGAAGTCAAGAAACCCGAAACGATCAACTACCGAACCTACCGTCCCGAGAAGGACGGCCTGTTCTGCGAACGGATTTTCGGCCCTGAGAAGGACTGGGAATGCGCCTGCGGCAAATACCGTGGGATGAAGTACAAGGGGATGATCTGCGACCGCTGTGGCGTCAAGGTCGCCCACAGCCGGGTGCGTCGCAAACGGATGGGGCACATCGAGCTGTCCGCGCCGATCGTTCACATCTGGTTCTTCAAAGCGATGCCCTCCCGCTTGGGCAACCTGCTGGAGATGAAGACCAACAGCCTGGAAAAGGTGATCTATTTCCAGGATTACGTCGTCATCGATCCGGGCACGACCGAGCTGGAAGAGCGGCAACTGCTGAACGAAGAGGAATACCGGGCGGCCCGGGCCCAGTACGGTGAAGGGGCGTTCGAAGCCGACATGGGTGCCGAGGCGATCCGCAAACTGCTGAATCGGCTCGATCTGGTCAAGCTCAGCGAACAACTCCGCAAGGACTTGCACGAAACCGGCAGCAAGCAGAAGAAAAAGGACCTGATCAACCGGCTGAAGATCGTCGAATCGATCCGCGACAGCGACAACCGTCCCGAATGGATGGTCCTGGACGTGATCCCGGTGATCCCGCCCGACCTGCGGCCGCTCGTCTTGCTGGACAGCGGCAACTTCGCCACCAGCGACTTGAACGACCTTTATCGCCGGATCATCAACCGCAACAACCGGTTGCGGAAGCTCGTCGATCTGAACGCGCCCGAAGTCATCATCCGCAACGAAAAACGGATGTTGCAGCAATCGGTCGACGCGTTGTTCGACAACAACCGCTGCAAGCGTCCGGTGCTCGGATCGAGCAACCGGCCGCTGAAGTCGTTGACCGACATGATCAAGGGCAAGCAGGGCCGGTTCCGCGAAAACCTGCTCGGCAAGCGAGTCGATTACTCCGGCCGGAGCGTGATCGTGGTCGGCCCGCGGCTGAAGCTGCACCAATGCGGTCTGCCCAAGAAGATCGCTTTGGAGCTCTATCAACCCTTCATCATCCGTCGACTGAAGGAGCTCGGGCATGCCGACACGATCAAGTCGGCCAAGAAGATGCTCGAACGCAAGGACGAAGAGGTCTGGGATATCCTCGAACAGGTGATCACGAATCACCCCGTGCTGTTGAACCGGGCACCGACGCTGCACCGGATCGGGATCCAGGCGTTCGAGCCGATCCTGGTCGAAGGCAACGCGATCCACTTGCACCCGTTGGCCTGTCGCGGATTCAACGCCGACTTCGACGGTGACCAGATGGCCGTTCACCTGCCGCTGTCGATCGAAGCCCAGGTCGAAGCTCACACGCTGATGATGAGCACGAACAACGTGTTCGCCCCCAGCAACGGCAAGCCGATCATGAGTCCGTCGCAGGACATCGTCATGGGTTGCTACTACGTGACGGTCGACCTGCCCGATCGCAAGGGCGAAGGGATGGTCTTCAGCAGCCCTCAAGAATTGGAATTGGCGCTCGATCAGGGCGCGGTCGATCTGCACGCGCGGGTCAAGCTTCGGCTGCCGAAATACCGGAAGCTCAAGCTCGACAGCGAAAAGGAAAAGGAAGGCCGGCACGCTTATGGCGCGGTGATCGAAACCACCCCCGGCCGCAACCGGTTCAACCTGATGCTGCCGATCGGCATGGATTTTTACAACCATGCGATGAAGTCGTCCGATTTGGCCAACGTGATCAGCGACTGCTACCAACGGCTGGGTCGGCGGGCGACGATCGATCTGCTCGATGAGATGATGCAGACCGGTTTCCGGGAATCGACCCGCAGCGGCCTGTCGTTCGCCGTCGACGATTTGGTCACCCCCGATTCGAAGGTGACTTACATCAAGAAGGCAGAAGAAGAAGTCATGCGACTTCAAAAAGCCTTCCGTCGTGGCGAAATGACCGACATCGAACGGGCCGGTAAGGCGGTCGACTCCTGGCAGCGGGTGCGTAACGAAATCACCAGCGACATGATGGAGGCCATGAAGAACGACACCCGCGGTGACGGTTCTTACGTCAACCCGGTGTACCTGATGGCCAACTCGGGTGCTCGTGGTGGTCAGGAACAGATCCGTCAGCTCGCCGGGATGCGGGGGATGATGGCCAAGCCCAACGGCGAGATCCTGGAAACGCCGATCAAGGCGAACTTCCGCGAAGGGTTGTCGGTGCTCGAATACTTCTCCAGCACCCACGGTGCCCGGAAAGGCTTGGCCGATACGGCGCTCAAGACGGCCGACAGCGGCTACTTGACCCGCAAGCTGGCCGACGTGGCGCAGAACGTCGTGGTCACGATGGAGGATTGCGGCACCACCCAAGGGATCACCAAGGGGACGGTCTACCGCGGCGAAACGGTCGAAGTGAAGCTGGTCGATTCGATCACCGGGCGCGTCAGCCGCCAATCGATCGTCGACCCCTTCAAGGACGAATTGATCGTCGGCGAGAACGAGATGATCACCCCCGAAACGGCTCGCCGCATCGCCGACCTCGGCTTGGACAAAATCCAAGTCCGCTCGCCGATGACCTGCGACGCGCCGCTGGGTCTTTGCCGCCGCTGCTACGGCATGGACATGTCGACCGGTTCGCTGGTCGAAGAGGGCATGGCCGTCGGTATCATCGCCGCCCAGAGCATCGGGGAACCGGGGACGCAGTTGACGATGCGGACGTTCCACATCGGCGGTAGCGTTTCGAAGGTGCTCGAAGAAAGCGACCTGAAGTGCAAGCGGGGCGGCACCGTGCGGCTGACCCGAATGCGGGTCGTGCGAAACAGCGAAGGGCTGGACGTCGTGTTGACCCGGAATGGCGAGATCAGCATCGTCGACGACCGGGGCCGTGAAGTCGAATCGTTCGCGATCCCCACCGGGTCGAAGTTGCGGGTTGCCGATGGCGACACCGTCAAGGAAAACCAGGTTCTCTGCGAATGGAACCCGTACTCCATCCCCGTGATCTCGGCCTTCGGCGGCAAGGTCCGTCTGGACGACGTCATCGAAGGGGTGACGATGCGGTACGAACGAGAAACCAGCGGCCAAAACCGGATGGTCATCATCGAGCACAAGGGCGAACATCACCCGCAGATCACGATCCAAGACGAATCGGGACACGCGGTCGACGTCCAATACCTGTCGGAACGGGCCAGCATCAAAGTCAACGACGGCGATGAAATCCTCCCGGGTACCGTGCTCGCCGAGAATCCTCGCGAAACCGGCGGCGTTTCGGACATCACCGGCGGTCTGCCGCGGGTTACCGAAATCTGTGAAGCCCGTAAGCCGAAGGACCCGGCGGTGATCGCCGAAATCGACGGCGAAGTCGAGATCATGAACGAGCGGAGCCGTGGCAAGCGGAAGATTATCGTCCGCAGCGAATCGGGGATCGAACGGGAACACTTGGTCCCGGCCGGTAAACGGTTCTTGGTCCACACCGGCGACATCGTCGAAGCCGGCCAAGCCCTGGTCGACGGCCCGTTGGTCCCGCACGACATCCTGCGGGTTTCGGGCGAAGAAGCGGTCCAGCAATACCTGCTGCACGAGATCCAACAGGTCTATCGGATCCAAAAGGTCGAAATCAACGACAAGCACCTCGAGGTGATCATCGCCCGGATGCTGCGGAAGGTGAAGATCGAAAATGCCGGCGACACCACGTTGCTGCCCGGTATGGTCATGGACCGCTTCGACTTCCGGCGGGTGAACTTGGAATTGGCCAAGTGCATCAAGATCACCAATCCCGGCGATACCGACCTGAGCGAAGGGGTGATCATCCCCAAGACCCTGCTGGAAGAGAAGAACGCCGAGACCGAAGCGATGGGCGGCACGCCCGCTAAGGGCAAGCGTGCCAAGTCGGCGACCGCCAGCACCCAGTTGCTGGGGATCACCAAGGCGGCCGTCCAGTCGAACAGTTTCATCAGCGCCGCGTCGTTCCAGGAAACGACCAAGGTGTTGACCGAAGCCGCTTTGGCAGGCAAGGTCGACCGCCTGGTCGGTCTCAAGGAAAACGTCATCCTCGGACACCTCATTCCCGCCGGTACCGGCTTCCGCGTCTTCCAGGATGCGGAGGTCAGCTTCCGTCGCGAGGCGTTGCAGGAATTGGCCGACTCGCCCGGCGCCCTGGAAGAGAGCTTCCCGCTGTTGGCCGCCGGCGCCGAAGCCCCGGCACAGGCACCGGCACAAGCGCCCGCCCCTGCGGCAGCGCCGAAGCCGCCCAAGCCGACCGAGACGCTCGACAGCATGTTCGGCGGCGGTCAGGAATGAGCTTTCGACTCGCCAACTGAAAATGCAAACCGTGTCGGCCTCCATCAGGCCGGCACGGTTTTTTTTGCCAATAGCCACAGCAAGCTCGTCCGTGCGATTCCGAGGCGATCACCGTTTCCGGCAGGTGACCATTCCGCGGGTGCAACTGTCAGCTGCAAAGCTCGCCATCGCGAAACGCCATCTGCGAAACAAGTCGACAAGGGCGATCCATCAATCTCTCCCGATCCCGCAGGGATGACAGAAATTGGCCCCAGGTCGTGCAGCGCACCCGGGGATGGATGACAAACCGTAAATTTCGACCCCGAATGGGTCGCAGAGACCGACCCTCGGCTGCTGACTTGAATCCCGCCGGGATCAGGAATGATCGATCTGTCGTCGGTTCGGCCCGGTTCGCGCACGGCATCGGGACTGTGTCTGTTGGTTCGGAAATTCGCAGGAGTCGGCCGGACGTGACGGGTGGGGAATTTGTCGCGGGAACCGGCGGCGTTGGCGCCTCGGATTCGGCTCGTTTTGGCGGCGGCGGGCGGTGGTCAGGCGACGGGAATGTGGCGTAAACTGGTCGGGTGTGGGTGATGGTGCCGATCGATGGTGTCACCGACCGCACTCCTTTTTCTTGCTCACGGCATTCGAACCGATCAATCCCTTGGACCGATCTGTCAATCCAATTGGTAGCGTTTCGGCGGGTTGGTCCTCGGCGATTGCGGACCGTTACGGGCTGACGCTGACCTCAGGCTGGGCGGATTGGTTCGACGGAATCGCTGGCGAGACGCTCTCTGCGGGCGAATTTGGCGACTCGGTCCATCCGGCGGTGTTGTTGGAAGCGGCACCGGAAGTCATTTGGCCGGGCTTGATGCAGCCTGACCTGTTGCCGCTGGTCGGCAACGGGATGGGCGATTACTTGTGTGGCCGCGTCGGACCGGACAACGGGCTGAGTGAGGTCGTGCATTGGTATCACGGCGGCGGAGATTGTCTGCCGTTCGGCAAGACGCTCGCCGAAGCGATCTTGTACGACGGTTTGAACGGGCGTTTTCCCGGTCGTTCACGAGGGCTTGCGGTCCCGGCCGAGTCGCCTCGGGGCGGGGTTCGGGAGAACTTGGAAAGCCGGCGTTGCGTTCGCTGGGCGCTTGCTCATCTGCCAACCGGCATCGACGAGGTGTTCGATCGAGACCGATCGGCCGCCGCGGTCGCGGACCGGTTGGTGGGTGAAGGGATCGCGGAGGTGGCGGTACGCTGCGACCTGATGCTGGCGGCGCTCGACAACCCGATTCGGCGGCGGATGACGCAATCGTTGGCGGCGGACTGCAACGCGCACTGGGAACGGGACGTGGCCCGTTGGATGTTCGATGCGGAGCTGGTGCCAGCGGCGACGCGGCGATTTTTGGCGAGCCGTTGGGGGATCGCCGAAGGCGAATGGCCGGCACAGGACTGGGAAACGGCTGCGGGGCACGCCGAGCGGATCGCCGCGAAACGGGGCGATTTGGCTTGGGTGCATGACGTGCTCGGTTGGCACGCGCAGCGGCAAGGCGGGCTGGAAGCGGCGATCGGCCAGTACGTACTCGGCGGCTTGGCGTCGTCGTTCACCGACCAATCGGTGCGGTTTCGAACTCACTTTGACAGCGACCGGATCGGCAAGTTTTCGGTCGCGAGGCTGATTGAGTTGGGTGCCGCGGACCGCTTGGACCCGGATTACGTCCGGCGGCTGAGGGTCGATTCGAAGGTTGAACCGAAAGCAGGCGGTTGGCGGGATCGGGTATCGGATTATTGGCTGGAACGGGCGGCGCGTTTGGGGGCGGTTCCGTCGGCGGATTCCGGTGACTCCGCGGCCGACGCAGCGGAGTGGATGGGAACGCGATACGATCTGATTTACCGAGCGGGTTGGGACGTCGGCTGCGACGGGATTCAGCGTTACCGCGACCTGTTAGGGAAGTTGGCTGAAGCGGCCGCGGCGACGGGTCAGACGGCGCGAGCGACGCTCGCTCGGACTCACCAGGCTTGTCTGGAATCGCGTTATTTCCTCGATTGACCGTTTCTATTTCTTCCCGCTCATCGCTCGGCAGCCGGTCGTTCATGCCCAACCAGATCATCGAACTGGAGGCGGTCACCAAGTCGTATCAGCGATTTCCGGCGCTGCACGACGTCACCACGACGATTCCCGCCGGGGTGACCGGGTTGCTGGGGCCCAACGGGGCGGGCAAGAGCACGTTGATCAAGATTTTGTTGGGGCTGTTGAAAGCGACATCGGGCCGGGCCACGGTATTGGGGCTCGACGTTTGGCGGGACAGCATGTCGATCCGCCAGCAGGTCGGCTACATGCCCGAGGACGACTGTTACCTGCCGACGCTCAGCGGCGTGGAATGCGTCCAGTTCGCCGCCCGTTTGAATTGCTTGCCGCCATTGGAAGCGTTGCGGCGGGCGCACGAGATCCTCGATTTTTGTGGTGCGGGGCAGGAGCGTTATCGCACGGTCGAAACCTATTCGACGGGCATGCGCCAGAAGTTGAAATTCGCGCAATCGCTCGTGCATGACCCGCAATTGCTGATCCTTGACGAGCCGACCGCGGGATTGGACCCGGACGAGCGGGAGGCGATGTTGAACCGGATCGGCGTGTTGGCTCGGGGTCACGGCAAGAGCATCCTGATCTGCACCCACATCCTGCCGGACGTCCAGCGGGTCAGCGACCAGGTGGTGATTTTGGCCGCCGGACGCATTTCGGTCTCCCGATCGCTCGCGGAGTTGTCTCGCCCGTTGACGCCATCGACGCACGTGCGGGTGATCGGTTCGGCCGAGCGGTTTCGGGATGCCTTGTCGTCGCGTGGGATGCGGATCGAACCGGGGCCGCCGGGGACGGTGGTCGTGGGTGGCGATTCCCCTGAATGTTTGCAAGCGATTTGGCAGGCGGCTGCGGAGGGCGACGTGATGGTGCGATCGTTGACGCCGGCCCGCAATTCGCTGGAAACGATTTTTCTGCAGGCCGTCGAAGACGCGACTCGCGCCGGAGGTGGCGATGCCGATTCATGACGCGTCGTATCGTGGTTGGCAGGGGGATCGGGTCGGCCGCTGGTCGCGGTTTTGGACGATCACGGTCACTGGCGTGCGGCGTTCGTTGCGATCGCCCTGGCTGAAACGGCTGATGTTGGCCGCGTTCCTGCCGCTGCTTTATTTTGCGATCCCCTTTTTCCTGTTCGAGCAATCGCTGCGGGACCCGGATCATTGGCGGATGTTGGGAGTTTTCTTGCGGGCGATGCCGGAGACTTCGGGGTTGAGCCAACAGATCAGTCAGTTGCCGGCGGTGCCGAGCGACGAGGAGGTCGAGACGTTGCGTTACGACGCCTGGTCGTACCTGTTGCTGACGATGCTCCGTTACCCGCAGTCTTTCCTAATGGTGTTGGTCGTCGGCATCGTCGCGCCGCCGTTGATCTCGCAAGACCTGCGGACACGGGCTTACCTGATCTACTTTTCGCGGCCGTTGACGAGGACCGAATACATCGTCGGCAAGTTCGGCGTGGTCGCTTTTTTCTTGTTGATCATTTCGGCGCTCCCCGCCTTGATCCTCTACGTCGTCGGGATCTTGCTGTCGCCGTCGGTCGGCGTCCTCCATTCGACTTGGGATTTGCCGCTGCGGGTGCTCGTCGGTTCCGCGGTGTTGGTCGTGCCGACGACGCTCGTGGCGCTGGCGATTTCGTCGTTGACGCTGGAGAGTCGTTACGCGGGGTTCGCCTGGTTCGCGGTCTGGATCATCGGTCACGTCACCTACTCGGCGTTGACCGTGATCCCGTCGATAGAAGCGCAGCGGTTGCAGCAGCTCTACGATCCCGGTTGGCGCCAGCTTGCGTCGCCCTACCACGTGCTCGGCAACGCGCAATCGGCGATCTTCGAGCTGTCCCGAAACGGCTCCGCGACGTTGCCGGCGTTCCTCTATTTGGCTGTGGTTTCGGGCGTGGCGCTCGCGATCCTGTACCGGCGGGTTCAGGCCCCGATGAGAGCTTAGGGGAAAAATTCAAGATGCTCATCGAACTGGATCGGGTCACCCGCTTGTACGGCATCGTGATCGGCGTCAACGACATCTGCTTGTCGTTGCCGACCGGGGCACACGGGTTGTTGGGACCCAACGGCGCCGGCAAGACGACGCTCTTGAACCTGATCACCGGGCAACTCAAGCCGACGATCGGCTCGATCCGGGTGCTCGGGTCGCGGCCCGGCAACGACCCGGAGTTGTTGCGGCGGATCGGCTACTTGCCGGGAAACGAGGGGATGTACGCCGACGTCTCGGCGATCGAGTGGGTCACTTACCTGACGCGAATTCAAGGGTATTCGGCGCGGGAAGCCGATCGGTTGGCAAGGCAAGCGCTCGAGCGGGTGAAATTGACCGAGCACATGCACCGCAAGATTTCGACTTATTCCCGCGGCATGCGGCAACGGGCGAGGCTCGCGCAGGCGATCGCTCATGAGCCGGAATTTCTGATTTTGGACGAGCCCTTCAACGGGCTCGATCCGATCGCGCGGCACGCGATGACGACGATGTTGCGGCAGTGGATCGCGGAAGACCGCAGCCTGCTCGTTTCCAGCCACGTGTTGCACGAGATCGAATCGTTGACCCATTCGTTTTTGCTGATCAGCGGCGGGCGGTTGCTGGCCAGCGGATCGACGGAGGAGATGGGGTCGTTGTTGACGGCCGTCCCGGCGGAAATCCGACTTCGGCTGGACGACCCGCGTGGTTTGGCGGCGGAGCTGATCCGCGAGCGGTTGGCCGAGTCGGTTCGGGTGGTCAGTGAGGACGAGTTGCTGTTGACCACCGCGTCCTCCTTGGAACTCGGACAGCACCTGGTTCAGGAAGCGGCAGCGGGCCGGTACCAGATCCGCGAAATGCGCGCGGCTGACGATTCGTTGCAGGAAGTCTTTTCTTCGTTGATGAAGATCCATCGGGGGCAGGCATGAACGCGTTGGGACGGGTACCGGCCGTGTTCGCGTTCGAGTGGCGTCGGGCGCTGACCTTCCCGCGATTGGCGTGGTTGGTCGCCTTGGCGGCGCTGCCACCGGTATTGTTGGGGGTGGTCCGTTCGGCGGCCGGCAGCGACCCGCCGCTGGAGATCGCCGCGATCTTGGTTTATGTGCTGGCCCCCTGTTTGGCCTGCATGATGAGCGTCTTTTTGGGGGCGGCCCCGGCGATTTCGGCGGAGCTGGAAGGCCGCAGTTGGGTTTACCTTGCCGTGCGGCCGCACGGGCCGTTGGCGGTGCTGTTGGGCAAGTATTTGGTGGCGGTCAGTTGGGCGTTGCCGGTCGGCTTGATCGGCGCGATCGGCGGGTCGTTGGTGCTGATGCGGGAAGTTTCCTGGCGGCTGATCACGGTGCAATGTGGGCTGGTGGTGCTGTCCTGCGTCGCTTACGCCGCCGCCTTCTTGTTGATCGGCGTGATCGCGCCCAAGCGGGCGATGGTGTTGGGGGTGATGTACGCGATCTTTTTCGAGGTCGGGGCGTCGCTGGTCCCTGCCGCGATCAACCTGCTGACGATCCAATACCGGTTGCGTTGCCTGCTCGTTCGCGGGATGGAGATTGACGTCAGCAGGCTGGAACGGAACCCGATCCTGCGGTCCTACCTCGGCGAGGAGCCGGCCATTTGGCACGTCTCGCTGTTGCTGCTGATGGCGGTGGGCTTCGTGACCGTCGCCGGATTGCTGTTGCGGTATCGCGAGTTCGCCGCCGCTCCGGAAACGGAAGGCTGAACCGATTCCGTCGCTTCAATTATCATACGTGCGATTGGCCGTTCCCCGTCACGCGGGGGCGGCATCGGAAGGTGGGCAAGGCTTCAGCAGGCGGGCGTGGCTCGTGCGGGTTGTGGGGAGTGTGGAGACGGAATGAGCCGATGTGACCTGACGATCGAACTCGACGACGCCGGTCGCGGATTCCGCGCGGGGCACCCGATCCGTGGCCATGTTTCCGTCACCGTCGACGCGGACACGCGAATCCGTTCGCTGCGCGCTCAGGTGGTGATGCGGACCACCGGGCCGAACGGGACGGACGAATCGGTCGGCGGGGTCGTGAAGCTGTTTAGCGGCGATCTGGAGGCGGGGGAATCGAAGCGATTTGCGTTCGAGCTGGAAGCCCCCGATTGGCCAGCCGCCTATTTCGGCTATTCGTTCCAGATCGAGCATGCCGTCGAGGCGTTCGCGGAGATCCCCTGGGCGGCTGATCCCTCCGCGACGGTCCCGATCCGGTTGGTCCCTGACGCGGTGGGCTGGCAGCCGCCCGTCCACACCAAGGATGCCACGGTGGGGGTCTGGTTAGCCAAAGCGTCGGGGCTGTTGGTGCCGCTGTTGTTCACGTTCCGGTTCCTCGGCACCAAATTGCTGATGGTCATCGTCCCCACGATGCTGGTCGTGCTGGGGCTTGGGACCTGGCTGTTGTTGCGATGGTTCCCCGAACGCCGGGTCGGTCGGTCCGAGTTCGAATTGAGCCCACAGCGGTTGCAACCGGGGGATTGGCTGACCGGCCATCTGACGGTCCGCCCGCGGCGGCTGCTGCGGCCCGAACGGGTGTTGGTGCGTTTGACGGCGACGGAGATCTGCCGGACAGCGAAAAACAAAGATGAGGGGGCGGAAGAGACCGAATTGTATGCCCGCACGCTGTTGGCGTTCCCGGAACGATCGCTGGAACTGGCTGGCGATCAACCGCGTCGGCTCGATTTTCGGACCCGCATCCCGCCGCTCGCCGCTTATTCGCTGAAGCAACCGCAACACGAATTGGTGTGGTCGGTCGACGCCGAAATCGTCATCGCCGGGCCGATCCGTTGGCAGCGTCAGATCCGGATTTTCGTCGCGCCGCCGGTCGATGACGAGACGGTCTTGTTGCCCGCGATCGAAGCCGGGACCTTCACCGGCTTGGCGGCCGAGGATTTCGATCTGCACGTCGGTGGGTTGCCAGCCGAGGCGATTTCGGCGAGCGGGGACGACCTGTCGTTTGCCGAAACGGCCTGGCATATTTGGGAATCGCGTGACGACCCGGAGCGGCTCGCGCTGTTGGTCGAAGCGGTCGCGGGCTTGCCGATGGAGGTCACCGCGACGATCGGACACCGATCGGTTCGGGGCGGCTCGCGAGGCGTCGAGGTGCGGCAAGGTGATCACGTCGTGTCGGCCCGATTCGCCGACCCGCCGCTGCCGTTGACGTTGTACATCCCGGAACACCTGGATGACGATCAGGCAGGCCGGATCGGCCAGGAATGGCGCGGCGTGGCGGAAGTGGTCGGCTGGGACGCGGCGCTCGGCGGGCTGCAATTGCGGGTCACCGAATCTTCATGATCACGAAAAATCTCGCGAAAAACTGGAACATCACCATCCTCCTGGGTTAGCCTGATAGGAGGTATGAGTTCGCAAGCGGGCGGCGGTTCGAACGTGACTAGCCAACTTTTCTTGCCGGCGATGGTCGGCCCGGAGGTACGTGATGTCCCGCATCTTCCTCGCCGCGACCGGGCGGCATATCGGTTGCGGCTTAGCCGCTTGCTTGATCGTTTTCGCAGGCACGCCGGCCGCTCTCGGCCAGCTGACCGTTTCAGCTGATTTTCCTGGCGGCTCGGCCGAAGTGCTCGTCATCGATGTCGATTCGGAGATCGCATCGATCGAGGTTCGCCCGAAGCTGCGGTACGATCGCGGATGGCCCTGCTGGTGGTACTTCCGGGTCGACGGAGCGGTCGCGGGTCAGCGGCTGAACGTCACCGTCCGAGCCAATCAGGAGCCGTTTCGCGAAGGCCGCACGCTCTCGCCGGCGTGGGCGTTGCCGCGACGGGCGGCGATCAGCAGCGATAACGTCCACTGGTCGCAGACCGATCCGGGCGAAGCCCAGCGTGACCGGATCACCTATCCGGTGCTCGCTCCGGCAACCACCTTCTGGCTCGCCTGGGGGCCGCCGTTCCAGTCCGCCCATGCGGACGAATTGCTCGCTCTGATCGCGGCCAAGGTCGAACCGGCAACCCCGTTCGAGCTGGCCCGAACCCGCGAAGGCCGCGCGGTCAACGGCATCCGATTGGGCAATCCCGACGCGGGCGATGTCGTTTGGATTCAAGCCCGACAACACGCTTGGGAGAGCGGCAGTTCCTGGGTCGCGGAGGGATTTGTTCGCTGGGTCGCCTGCGACGATCCGGCGGCCGTGCGGTTGCGCGAGCGAACTCAGATCGTGTTCATTCCGATCATGGACGTCGACAACGTGCAGCTCGGAGCCGGTGGTAAAGACGCGACGCCGCGCGACCATAACCGCGACTGGTGTACCGAGCCGATTTACCCCGAAGTCGCCGCGGCGCAAGTCCTGATCGGGCAACTGATCGATGCCGGCCGTTTGCGGGTCTTCCTCGATCTGCACAATCCCGCCGCCGGTGACAAATTGCCGTTCTACTTCGGGCCGAGCGATTACGAAAACCTGCCCGAGGTTGAACGTAGCAATTACGACCGTTTTTTGAGCCACACGGTGCGGCGGGTCGGCGAGCCGATCGGGTTTCTGCCGCACTTTCGGTCTTCGGATTACATCAAAACGAAAGAGGAACGGGACCGGGTCAGCCGTCATTGGGTGGCGGGGCGGGGCGGCCCCGATTTGACCGCGCTGACGCTCGAAACCTCTTGGGACACCGACCACGGGACGATCTCGGGATATCGCAAAGTCGGACAGGGCCTGGCACGGGCGCTCGCCGATTTTCTGACGGACGAATGACAGCTGCGGTTTCCCAGCATCCGCGTCACCCGGGTACAATCGAAGGCGTTCTTCCCGCCTTCCTCGCAGCCCACCGATTGAAGATGCAGATGCGACATCACGACGCTGTCCCCCGGCGCCACGAACCGTCAACGACCAGCCTCACCCGTTCGACCAGCCTCCCTGTCGGTCCGCTCGCTCGGATCGCTGTCGGCTTGGTCACTTTGATCGCAACGCCGGTCGCGCTGCTGGTGGCGACCCGATCCGCCGTGGCGGATGACCCGGCCGTCGTCGCGGCAGACATCCGCCGCGAACCGCTGTCGCCGCAACAGGCTTTGGCCGAGTTCGAGATTTTGCCGGGATTGCGGGTCGAGCTGGCCGCGAGCGAGCCGCAAGTGATCGATCCGGTGTCTGCCGCCTTCGATCACCTCGGGCGGTTATGGGTGGTCGAAATGAACGACTACCCGACAGGCCCGAAGGAAGGCGAAGGCTTCAACGGGCGGATCAAGTTGCTCGTCGACAACGACGGCGACGGCTACTTCGAAACCGCGACCGTCTTCGCCGATTCGCTCGTCTTCGCGACCGGAATCCAGCCTTTTCGTGACGGCGTGATCGCGACGCTGGCGGGTGAAGTCGCTTACCTGGCAGACACCACCGGTGACGGCGTCTGCGACACCCGCGAAGTTTGGTTCACGGGGTTCAGCAAAGACAACGAGCAGTTGCGGGCGAACCACCCGACTTGGACGATCGAGAACGAGATCCATGTCGCCAGCGGTTTGCGAGGTGGGGAAGTACGATCGTCGGACGCCCGTTGGACTGGAGATGACAAGCCGATCTCGTTGTCCGCTCGTGACTTTCGTTTTTCGCCATTCGGCGGAGACTGGCGAGCCGTCGCCGGGAACTCCCAGTTCGGTTATTACCAAGACGACCAGGGACGCAATTTCATCTGCAGCAACCGCAATCCCTGCACCCTGTTGCTGGCCGAGGCGAACCAGGCCGAAGCGAACCCGTTGCTGCCGCTAGCGCAGTGGCGGGTCGACGTGATGCCGGCGGCGGAAAAGAGCGAAGTCTTTCCGCTGGTCGCCGCCTGGACGACCAGCAACCTGCACGCCGGACAATTCACCGCGGCATGCGGCGTTTATCGCTATCAGAGTGATCGGTTGGCCCCATGGTTGCGCGATGACTTCTTCGCTTGTGAACCGACCGGTTCGTTGGTCCAGCGGTATCGCTTGACGGCGGACGGCATCGTCCCGATCGCCGAACGTGGACGAGCCGGTATGGAGTTCTTGGCGTCGCGAGATCCCTGGTTCCGCCCGGTCGATCTGTTGGACGGACCGGACGGTTCGATGTACGTGATCGACATGCATCGAGCCGTGATCGAACACCCCGCTTGGATGCCGAAAGAATTGCGGGAACGAGGGGACATGCGTTGGGGCGACGCCGCGGGCCGAATTTACCGGATCGTTCCCGCCGAGGCGGAAGCGACAACCGTTGCCTCATCGACGAACAAGTCGCGGGCCGACTTGGCCACGGACGACCCCAACCGCTGGTTGCCGGCACTCGCCAGCGAGAACCGGTGGGCGCGCAAGACCGCCGGACGGAGGATCGCCGAAGCGTTACACCAGCCTGACGGTGATTCGGTTGCCGCGAAGGAAACTTCGAACCGATTGATCGCGGCGCTGCGTGAGCGGCTCCATCAGTCGACTACCCAAGACGGCTCGGCGGCATCATCAGAAACCCTGATCCGGATCGTGTGGCTGCTGCAGAGCAACGGGGAATTGCAAGCCGCGGACTTGAAGGTCGCGGCCGCATCGTCGGATCCTGCCGTCCGCGGCCAAGCCGTCCGGTTGCTGGCACGGCGGTTGGACGACGCCGATTCGTCGTCGGCAGCAGCCTCGCTGCTTCGGCAAATGGCGACCGATCCGGCTCCTTCGGTTCGCTACCAGTGGTTGTTGGAATTGGCCGCACGGGCGGATGAAAGTTGGCTCGATTCGCTCGTCGGCTTGTTGCGAGCCAGTCGGCAGGATTCCGCTACCGATCGGACTTGGCTTGCCAACGCCGTTTCGCTGACCGCCGAATCGATCGCTCCCCAGTTGATCCGTAACCAGCTGGCAGCGGAAGGAAACACGGACGCGGCTTCGACCGCGGTGGTACTCGGCCCACTGGTCAAGCGGATGGGTTGGGCCGGTTCGTCCGCGACACTCGCCGCGATCCTCGAGCACAGCTCGGCCGACGCAGGGACCACAACGGCGGTCGGCCCCGGCGACGAACCGATCGGAACGCTGTTCGCCGAATACGCCGCCGGCCTGGCGGTCCGATCGACCCCGTGGGATCGGGTTGCCAAGGACTTGCCGGAATCGGCCCGCACTCGGTTGGCCGAACGGTTGGCTTCGGATCGACTGCGGGTGCTCGACGAATCGGTCGCGATGCCGGCGCGGGTCGCCGCGTTCCGACGGGTCGGATCGGATCGCAGCCCCGAAACGCTCGAGCTGGCTCGCCGCATGGCGGAACGACAGGGCGACGAGTTGTACGTGGAATCGTTGCAAATCCTGAGGCATTTCGATGCCCCGGAAGTCGGAGAACAGTTGGTCAGCCGACTGGTCGAGTTGCCGCCGCGAGCCGCAACGTCGACGGTCGCCGCCATGATCGGCAACGCCAAATGGACCTCGGCGCTGCTCGATGCGATCGAATCGCAACGCGTCCCTTGGGGTCTGATCGACCCGACCTCCGTCGGTCGGTTGGAACGTCACGGCGATAAGGCGATCGCCGATCGGGTCAAGAAACTTCGCGCCGGCAGGACGACCGAGGATCGACAAGCGTTGATCGGTCGTTACCAATCGGTTCTGGCGGGGCGTGCTGACGCGGCGGCCGGCAAGGCCGTCTTCGTCAAGCAGTGCGCTGGGTGCCACCGCATCGATAACGAAGGGGTCGTCGTCGGGCCGGACATTTCGGACATGCGGACGCAAACGCCGGAGCAAATCCTGCTGTCGATCCTCGATCCCAACGCCGCGATCGACGCGAACTACTACCGTTACGCCGTGTTGACCGACGACGGCCAATTGCTGGAAGGGCTGCTCGAAGACAGTTCTCAGCAGTCGGTCGTGTTGAAGATGCAGGACGGCCTGCGGCGGACCATCCCGCGAGACCAGATCGAGCAATTGCGGGCGACGGGAGTTTCGATGATGCCGGAGGGTTTCGAGAACCAGATCGACCCGGCGGCGATGCGAGACCTGATCGCCTACCTGAAGCGGTGGCGGTTGTTGTCAGGCGAAATCCCGTTGGGACAGAAATGACCGACCGCAGCGACAACGATCAGCCGCTCGCGGGCGATATCGTTACGGACCACGCCGCCGCGGGCGGTTCTCAGGAGAAATCGTCCTTGCCGCTGATGCGCGGTCTGCCGCGAGTGAAGCTGCCTGGCGACGAGCCGATGATCCTCGCCAGCGGTTCGCCCCGACGCGCTGAACTGCTGACCGCGGCCGGTTGTCGGTATCGCACCGAATTGCCGGACGACGACGCCGAGGACCCGCCAAGAGCGGGCGAGTCGGCGGAGCAGGCCGTCAGGCGATTGGCTTATCAGAAGGCGATCAACGTCGCCCGGCGATTGCGAGGCGGGGTGCTGTTGGCCGCCGACACGTTGGGGGTATGTGACGGCGTGCTGCTGGGCAAGCCGGTCGACGCCGAGGACGCACGGCGGATGCTCAGGCTGCTTCGCGGCCGTGTGCATCACGTGTTGACAGGAATCTGCCTGTGGGACCTCGGACGTGGACGCAGGGTTCTGGAAGCGGTCCGCACCGATCTGGAAATGAGCCCGATCGACGATGCCCAGATCGATGCCTATCTCGCCGGCGGGCGTTGGCAGGGCAAAGCGGGCGGCTTCGGATACCAAGACGGCAACGATTGGTTGCAGATCCGGGGAAGCGGCAGCGAAAGCAACGTCGTCGGGTTGCCGATCGAACGTTTGGCGTATTGGGTCGACCGACCGACGCATTGGCCGGCTGCGGAAGAACCCCATTTCGAGCCCTGACTTTCGGCCGATCTTAGCAATGAGATCGATGAGGCCAATCAAGTCCTTCACACCGTAGGAAGGCCATCATGCCCGCGTTGTTCGACAAACATGGTGGGTTCCGCAAACTGCACACCTTCACGCTGGCGACGATCGTGCAGCTCGAGACGCTCCGTTTCTGCCGCCGTTTTCTGACCTTCGACCACCGCGAAGCGGACGCGAAGTTCTACGACCCGAAGGGGCGGCAGTATGATCAGATGACCCAAGCGGCCCGCAGCGGGCGCCAAAACATCATCGAAGGCTCGGAACGCTCTTCCACGTCGAAGGACACGGAGATGAAGCTGACCGACGTGGCGAGGGCGAGCCTGAGCGAACTGCGGGGCGACTACGAGGTTGTCATTCTTGACCGTGGGCAACTCCCGTGGTCGGTCCATTCGCCCGAGGCCAAAGCGGTCAACGCCATCTCGCTGGACGCCGCCCCTTTCGCCGACGACATGGTCCACGAATCGGCAAAGCATGCCCGGAATCAGCGACGCCATTACGCCCGCTGGCTCGATGCAGACGACGCGGTGGTAGTCGCCAATGCCATGCTGATCATCATCGGGCGCGTTCTGAACATGCTGAAGCGGCAAATTGAATCGCAAGGCAGAGCCTTTGAGGAGACCGGTGGCTTCAGCGAGCGGCTGATGACCAAACGCATCGAGGCCCGCGAGCAGCAACAGACCGCGGACACGCCGGACTGCCCTCAGTGCGGCAAGCCCATGCGTAAGCGAAAGTCGGCAAAAGGCGATTTCTGGGGATGTTCCGCCTTCCCGGACTGCAAAGGGACAAGGGCGAAATGAACGCAACTGACTGCATTGGCAATAGGGTCAATGCAGTCAACACGGTCACAAAAAAAGGCCGGCGAATCAGGAACAAAGCCGAAAACCGAGCCCAAGACGTGAGCCGCTCAGCCCGCCACGGGATCGACCTGGCGACCGTGAGCGAGGGGCTGACCGCAAATTGTGGCCGCCTTGTGGGTCTGGTATGGTTCTGGGCGTCGGGCACGCGACGCCTGATCGACCGCGGCGTCTGCCGGTCGATCGGCCGACGCGCTTGCCGCTTCCGACCCGACTCTGGTCTCCGAGCACGCCACCCTCTTCCGCCGCGACGTTCACCCCGATTTCCGAGCCGACGACGTCCTCGCCTACTGCTTTGCCATGTTCGAACAAGCGTTCAAAAACATCGACGACGTGCTCTGGAAGGACGCGGGCTGCACCAGCGAACTCGATTACACCGAGCAGACCTCTTGGCTGCTGTTTCTGAAATACCTCGATGCCCTCGAGCACGACAAGGCGACCGAAGCCGCCCTGAGCGGCAAGAAATACGGCCACATCCTCGACCCGCCCTTTCGCTGGGAAGCTTGGGCCGCGCCCAAGGGCAAGGACGGCAAGATCGACCACAACACCGCCCTGTCCGGCGACGACCTGATCCAGTTCGTCAACGGCAAGCTGTTCCCCTACCTGCACGGCTTCAAGGCCAAGGCTACCGGCCCGAACACGATCGAATACAAGATCGGCGAGATCTTCGGCGAGATCAAGAACCGCATCCAGAGCGGCTACAACCTGCGCGAGATCATCGATCATATCGACGAACTCCGCTTCGCCTCTCAAACCGAGAAGCACGAGTTGTCGCATCTGTACGAAGCCAAGATCAAAAACATGGGCAACGCCGGGCGGAACGGCGGCGAGTACTACACTCCGCGTCCGCTGATCCGCGCCATCGTCGCCGTCACCGCGCCAAAGCTCGGTGAGACCATTTGCGACCCTGCCGTCGGCTCGGCCGGCTTCCTCTGTGAATCGTTCGAGTACCTGCGAGCCCAGAACCCCAAGCGGAGCACCGCCCAGGACCGCGCCCTGCAAGAGCGGACCCTCTACGGCAAGGAAAAGAAGTCGCTGGCCTACGTCATCGCGATCATGAACATGATCCTGCACGGCATCGAAGCGCCCAACATCATCCACACCAACACGCTCGCCGAGAACCTCGCCGACGTGCAGGAGAAGGACCGCTTCCACATCATCCTCGCCAATCCGCCTTTCGGCGGCAAAGAACGCAAGGAAGTGCAGCAAAACTTCCCCATCCGCACCGGCGAGACCGCGTTCCTGTTCCTCCAGCACTTCATCAAGCTGCTCAAGGCCGGAGGCCGCGCCGGCATCGTCATCAAGAACACCTTCCTCTCCAACACCGACAACGCCTCCGTCAGCCTGCGTCAAAAGCTGCTCGAGGAATGCAACCTGCACACCGTGCTCGATTGCCCCGGCGGCACGTTCATCGGCGCGGGCGTGAAGACCGTGGTGCTGTTCTTTGAGAAAGGGACGAAGACACGCAAGGTCTGGTTCTACCAGCTCGACCCCGGTCGAAAAATGGGCAAGACCAACCCGCTCAACGACGCGGATTTGGGCGAGTTCATCGAACTACAAAAGACCAAAGCCGACTCGCCCAAAAGCTGGAGCGTCGACGTGGCGGCCATCGACCCGAAGACGTTTGATCTCTCAGTAAAAAATCCTAACGGCGGCGAGGAAATCGCCCACCGCAGCCCGCAAGAAATCCTGGACGAAATCGCCGCGCTGGATGCCCTGAGTGCTGAGGTGTTGGGGAAGATTCGGGGGATGCTGCTATGAAAAACGAGTGGCAGACGAAGACGATTGGCGATTTGTGCGAGGTCATCGCAGGACAATCGCCAGATGGGAAGTTCTACAATTCTGAAGGCCGTGGACTGCCGTTCCATCAAGGCAAAAAAGACTTTGGTGACAAGTTCATCGATGCTCCGTCAACTTGGACTACGCAGACGACAAGGATTGCCAAAAAAGGCGATATTTTGATGTCCGTCCGCGCACCTGTCGGCCCAGTGAACTTTTCTACTGAAGAAATCTGCATAGGTCGCGGATTGGCTGCAATCCGCAGCGGGACTCAACTTAATCGCGATTTCCTCTTCTACCAGTTGCTACACCTGCAACCTGAGATTGCCGGAAAAGAAGGCGCGGTGTTTGCCTCAATCAACAAAGGCGAAATCGAAGCCCTGCCTCTCACGTTCCCCCCGCTCGCCGAACAGCAGCGGATCATCCGCCTGCTGGACGAAGCGTTTGAGGGCCTCGCCACCGCCGAAGCGAGCTTTGAGACGAATATCCAAAACGCCCGCGACCTCTACGAAAGCCACCTCCAATCCGTCTTCAAACAGCGCGGCAAGGGATGGATGGAGACATCGCTCGCGAACGTTTGCGAGTTTGAGAATGGTGACCGTGGCAAAAACTATCCCAACCGAAACGAGTATGTTGAAACAGGCGTTCCGTGGATTAATACCGGACACATTCAGCCCGACGGAACCCTCTCGATGGAAGAGATGAATTTCATCACTCGGGAGAAGTTCGATTCGCTCCGCAGTGGCAAAATTCAATCAGGTGACTTGGTCTATTGTTTGAGAGGGGCAACACTTGGCAAAACTGCACTGGTCGATCCACTAATCGAGGGCGCAGTCGCTTCTTCTTTGGTAATACTCCGGCCGTCATCGCTTCTGGACAGAAGCTTTCTCTATTTCTTTCTCACCAGCCCAGTCGGGAAAGGACTCATCAAAGGATTCGAGAATGGCGCGGCTCAGCCGAATCTTGGAGCAAAAAGTGTCGCCAAATATCCGGTTTCATTTCCAAAGATTCCCGAACAAAAAGCAATTGTGGATAGACTCATTGAACTCCGCGAAGAAACTCAACGCCTTGAAGCTATCTACTTCCGCAAACTCGCGGCGCTTGCAACGTTAAAAAAATCGCTGCTGCATCACGCCCTTATTGGAGAACTGTGAAAATATGAAAGCCACCGAAGCCAAGCTCCTTGATTTCTTGAAGAAGTCGCCGCAGTTCGTCATCCCAATCTACCAGCGCACCTACTCGTGGACGGAGAAGGAATGCCGCCAACTTTGGGACGACATCGTGCGCTGCGGCAGTAGTGACAAGATCGCCGTTCACTTCGTCGGATCGATTGTGTATGTTGAAAGCGGGCTCTCGCAGGTAACGCACCAAGCGCCGCTGCTCGTCATCGACGGCCAGCAACGCCTCACGACGCTTTCACTGTTATTGGCCGCCCTCGCTAAAGCGGTGGCAGAAAGCGAACCGTTCGACGGTTTCTCGCAACGGAAGATCAAGAATTACTACTTGGTGAACCCGGAAGAGACGGGTGAGCGACATTTCAAGCTACTGCTCTCGCAAACAGACAAGGCAACGCTGACAGCACTGGTGGGTGATGGCGAACCGCCGCAGCAGGCGTCGCTTCGCATCAACGCCAATTTTGAATCGTTCAAGAGGTGGATTGGTGAAGGCAAGGTTGGGTTGGCGACCTTATGCATAGGGCTGGCGAAGCTGGTGGTTGTGGACATCGCGCTGACCCGCGATCAAGACAACCCACAGCTCATCTTCGAGAGTATGAACTCGACAGGCAAGGAACTGAGCCAGGCTGACCTCATTCGCAATTTCATCTTGATGGGCTTGGAGCCTGTGTTGCAAACTAAGCTCTACGAACAGTTCTGGAGGCCGATGGAAATCGACTTCGGTCAGGAAGCGTACGGCACGCATTTCGATAGCTTCATGCGGCATTACCTGACGGTGATGACTGGTGAGATTCCCAATATTAACGCGGTTTACGACGCGTTCAAAGGTCATGCGCGTGCCTCACGGGTCGACTTTGCCGATGACACGAGCCACATCGAAAGCCTCGTCCGCGAAATTCGCGACTACGCACGCCATTTCTGCGCCATGGCGCTGGGCAGCGAACCCGATGCCGAGCTCAAGTTAGCATTCCACGACCTGCGTGAACTTAAGGTGGAAGTCGCATACCCGTTCCTGCTGGAGCTATATCACGACTACAAGGCGGACATGCTCTCGAAGGCGGATCTGCTGACTAGCGTTCGGCTCATTGAGGCGTATGTCTTCCGCCGCGGCATCTGCGCCATCCCTACGAACTCAATGAATAAAACATTCGCCACGTTTACCAAGGCGTTGAAGAAGGACCGATACTTCGAGAGCATTCAGGCGCATTTCCTCGGGCTGCCTTCATACCGGCGATTTCCTTCGGACGAAGAGTTCCGCCGGGACTTCCAGACCCGTGACCTCTACAATTTCCGCAGCCGAAGCTATTGGCTGCGCCGGTTGGAGAACCACGGACGCAAAGAACGCGTGGCGGTGGATGAATACACCATCGAACACATCCTCCCTCAGAACGAAAATCTCTCGTCCCAATGGCGGGAAGCACTCGGAAAGGACTGGCAGCGCATCCAACAAACATGGCTGCACACGCTCGGCAATCTCACGCTCACCGCCTACAATATCGACTACAGTGACCGCGCCTTCACCGAAAAGCGAGATATGCCAGATGCACCCGAAAAGGGCCTGAAACAAAGTCCGCTCAGGTTAAATCAGGGGCTCGGTGCGCTGGAAACGTGGGACGAGGACACCATCAAGGCGCGCGCCGCAAAGCTCGCTGAAATCGGAGTCGGCGTCTGGCTCGCGCCGAAGCTCCCTAAAGATATTCTGGACGCTTACCAACGGAAGTCTGACGCGGTCACGGGATACGCCATCGAGGATCATCCGAACCTGTTGACAGCGACAATGCGTCCGGTGTTTGAAGCGTTCCGAAAAGCCGTAATCGCTCTCGACCCCTGCGTGAGCGAGGAGTTTCTTAAACTGTATGTCGCCTTTAAAGCGGAGACGAACTTTGTAGATGTTGTACCGCAAGCCAAACGTTTGAGGCTCGCGATCAACATGCGATTTTCAGATTTGATCGACCCAAAGGGGCTATGTAAGGACGTGACGAACATTGGCCGTTGGGGGAACGGTGACGTTGAGGTCGGGATCTCTAGCCTTGACGAGTTACCATATGTTTTGGGGTTGGTTCGGCAGTCTCTTGAGTTACAACTCGGCAACGGTGGGGATCCATGAACGAAGCCGAAACCCGAGCCGAGCAGATCGATCCCGCATTGCAGGCGG
>RECD01000160.1 GCA_007694185.1 Planctomycetaceae bacterium | reverse complement strand
ACCAAAGGTTGGTGCTGCGAGGCCGGATTTCAAGGCCTGGACAGGCGAGGATCGCCGCGACATCGAAAAACCTGCTGCGAGACCTCTGCCGTGACCAAAACGATTCCAGCATACCTGCGACTCCACAGCGGTCCCACCCGGGAGTCGACAATCTCTCCGGCCGCACCGCTCGATCCCGTCTCTCATTTTTGGCAGGCCTACGTCGTTGCCACCGGCTGGCGGGTCGATGCGGCTCATACGAATGGTCGGGCGAACCAGCCGGCGATTTCGGCGGACGAGATCGAAGTCCTGCAAGCGCCGTCCGATAACCTGCCGCTCGACCCGTCCGCGATCTGGGACATCCCCGCGGTCAGCCGCGGGGCGGCGCAGCGGTTGGCCGCCGCGGGCATCGACTTGACGCGACAACTGCAAGCGTCGTTGGCGGTGATCCGTCGGCAAGAAGCCGAATTGGCGGCCTCTGCGGCGCTGGGTGACGTGACCGACGATTCGGGGGCGTTGGCGGATCGTCTGGAAGGGATGCTCCAGCGGGCAGCCGCGGCGACCGGGTGCGACGTCGCCGCGCTCTACCTGCTGGACGATGACACCACGTCGCTGAAATTACGAGCTTGCAGCGGCCTGCCCGCGACGCGATTGGTCGCCCCGGCTCGGCCGCTGCGTGGCAGTCGCGGCGACCTGGAGAGCCTGGTTCGGGACGTGGTCCTGATCGAGGACCTCGAAGGAAACACGGTCGGTTCTTGGAACAGCCCCGAGTCGTTCCCCTCGGCGATCGTCGTCCGGATCGAACTGGAAGACCTGCCGGTCGGGACGCTCTGGTTGTGGTCCGAACGTGCTTCCGAGTTCTCTTCGCGAGACGGCGCCGCGGCGCGACTGGCCGCGACGGCGATCGCCGCCGAATTGACGCGGACCAAGTTGGCGCGCCAGCGTCATCGGTGGTGCGACACCCAACGTTCGATCCAAGCCGCTGCCCAGTGGCAGCTCCGACAACTCCCACCCGCGGTCGAGATCGCGCCGAAAGTCATCGTCGACGGATGGACCGAATCGCCGCGGCCTTGGGCCTGCTCCTGGCACGCTTGGGACGTGTTGCCTGACGGCGTGATCGCCTTGGCGCTTGCCGAAGCCGAACCGACCGGGATGGACGGCGCGATGATCGCCGCCACCTCGCGCGCCGCCTATGCCGCCCACGGCAATTACCGCCACTCGGTGACCGACATGCTGTCGCGGATTAGCGATTCGTTGTGGCAGACCAATTCGGGCGACCAGATCGTGTCGATGCTGTATGGTCACCTCAATCCCGAGACAGGGGAAGGGCGAATCGCGTCGGCGGGCAACATCCAGGCGATCATCGCGAGCAGCCGCGGATTTCGACCGCTCCGCAGCGGTTCCCAAAGCGATCCGCTCGGCAGCCGCATCGACGGGCGGTTCTCCGACAGCGAGTTTCGGCTGCATCCGGGCGAAGTTTTGGTCGCGGTCAACGCCGGGGTGCTCGACCCGGAGACGGGCTTGAGCCAAGCGGGGTGGGCCGATTGTGTCCGCCATTCGCTGACGCAGTCCGATGTGCCGGTGTTGTCGGCGATAAGACGGGCGCTGGCGGGCAAGACGACGACCCGTGAACGGGCGGGACTGATGCTGCTCCGCAAGGGCTGATCGCCGCGAGCGCCGCGAGTGGATTGGCGGAACGATCGCAACCGCTGGGCCGGAGGTTCAAACCCTGCGGCCGGTCGGGCGACGATGCCGATTGGGGTTATCCGCCTTCCCGGTGAGTTCATAGAGGAATCGGCTCGGGGTGGTCGGTCTCGGCTTGCCCCATTTCATCCGCGTCAGCGCCATCGACAGCGTGAGGACTTCCTGAGCCCGCGTGACGCCGACGTAACAGAGCCGTCGTTCTTCCGCGATGTCCTTCTCCTCACCGCTTTTGAGCGCGCGGCCGTGTGGCAGCAGCCCGTCTTCCAACCCCACCAGATAAACGATCGGAAACTCGAGACCTTTGGCGGCGTGCATCGTCAGCAGCCAGATCGCGTTTTTGGCGGCCGCCTTGTCCTTCTCACTTCCCATTTCACGCCCCGCCAAGGCGATTTCGGAAAGGAAGCCGCCCAAGTTCCCCTCGGGGTTCCGCTGCTGGTAGGCCGCGACGGCGTTGGTGACTTCCTCCAGCGAAGCGGCGCGGGATTCCCTTTCCTGTGGGTCCTCGTACAGCCGCTGGAGTTCATCCGCATACCGAGTTCGGGTGAGCAGCGACTGGGTCGCTTCGGCCATCGGGCCCCGCGTCATCTGATCACCGATGTCTTGGAGGATCGCCCGCAGGTCCTCGATGCCGCGGCGTGCCGGGACCGGCAGGTCTTGGATCGCTGACAAGTCGTTCATCACTCGCCAAACCGGTTCGCCACGGTTCACCGCCCGTTCGATCAGCAGCTTGACCGTCTGGGGGCCCAGACCTCGCGGCGGCGTGTTGATGACCCGCAGCAGTGAGACCTCGTCATCGGGTTGGTCGATCCACTTCAGGTAGGCGAGGATGTCACGGATTTCACGGCGGTCAAAGAACGACTGGCTGCCCATCAGCACGTAAGGCAGATCGGCCTTCCGCAATTCGACTTCGAACAGCCGCGGTTGCTCGTTCGTCCGGAAGAGGATCGCGAAGTCGCGGGGCTGGCGGTGCTGTTGGTTGATCAGCCTGCCGATTTCGGCGACGACGACCTTCGCCTCCTCGAGTTCATCTTTGAACTGAAGGATTCGCGGCCGCGGGCCCTCCGGCAGGTGCGGTTGCAACGTCTTGCCGTAGCGATCCGTGTTGTAGGCGATCAGCGTGTTGGCCATCCGCAGGATCGAACCGGTGCTACGGTAGTTGGCTTCCAACTGGATCATCTTCGCGTCGGGCCAATCCTTGCGGAAGTTGAGGATGTGAGTCACGTCGGCGCCGCGCCAGCCGTAAATCGATTGGTCATCGTCGCCGACGACGCAGAGGTTGCGATGCCCCAAGGCGAGGCCGCGGATGATCCGGTACTGGCTGCCGTTCGTGTCCTGATACTCGTCGACCAGCACGTGATCGAAGCGACCGGATTCTTCCGCCAACACGTCGGGTTCCTGCCCCAGCAGCGTCTCGGTGTTCAGCAGCAGGTCGTCGAAGTCCATCGCGCAGCGGATCCTCAAACCCTCCTGGTATCGCCGGTAAGCAGCCGCGGCCAAATGTTCCTTGTCCGTCCTGGCTGTCCCCGCGGCCGCTGCCGGCAGGACCGAGGCATTTTTCCAGTTGCCGATGATCCCCAACATGTCGGGGGGACTGAGTGCGGTGCCCGGCAGACGCAAATCCCGGAGCACGGCTCGGGCCAACGATTCCTGGTCGCTGCGGTCGTAGATCGTGAACTTGGCCGGGTAGCCGATCGCTTTGGCATGTCGCCGCAGGATGCCGACGCAGTGCGAGTGGAAGGTGCCGATCACCGGCGTCGGCTCCCCGTCGCGTGACGCGCCGCGCTTCGTCCGGCGGCCGCCCAGCAGATGGCCGATCCGTTCGCGCATCTCCCCGGCGGCCTTGTTCGTGAAGGTGACCGCCAGAATCCGGTCGGGTGCGGTCCCATGGCGGATCAGGTTGGCGATGCGAAAGGTCACCACACGGGTTTTTCCCGTTCCGGCCCCGGCCAAAACCAACAGGGGACCGGCGAGCGTCGCCACCGCTTCCTGCTGGGGCGGGTTCAGCCCCGACGCCGCCGCGTCGGTCGATTCGCTACTGGGCCGTCCTTGCGTGCTCATGGATCGCAGCGTAACCCAGCCGTCTGCGTTTGGGTACCTTCCCCGGGGCAGCCCGTGAGTGCTTCGACCCGTGACACCCGCTGGCGGACCCAGGTCCGGTTCGGTGACCGATTCGCGGACCGGCCTGCTGATCCGCTCGGGGCTTCCCGCATCCCGGCTCAAGGGCCGCTGGCGATCGTTCCCTAAGTCGCATGCTGACAATGCTTTATGCGATCGCTGCCGGGGCGGTGTCCGGTTGTGTTCGGGGGGGGAAAACGATAAATTGTTGCGGTTCCACGGAGGGCGAATCCTGCCCGACCATGGCCCCTGCACCCAAGGAAATCCCTTGTCATCCGACGGCGACTCCAACCTGCCTCCCGGTTCCGGCTTTGGCCCCGAAGACACCCCCGGTGGTTCCTCCGGAGATGGCGACTCCCGCCCGTATCGTGGCGCCGGGGCGCTGCGAATGCTCGATTTACCGATCGAGGAAGAACTGCGGAACAGCTACCTGACTTACGCGATGAGCGTGATCGTCAGCCGAGCTCTGCCGGACGTCCGCGACGGGCTGAAGCCGAGTCAGCGGCGGATCCTGGTGGCGATGAATGACCTGAACCTCGGTCCGGGCTCCAAACGGGTCAAGTGCGCGAAGATCTCGGGCGACACGTCGGGTAATTATCACCCGCACGGCGAAAGTGTGATCTATCCGACGCTGGTCCGGATGGCGCAGGAATGGAACATGCGGAGCCTGCTGATCGACAAGCAGGGGAACTTCGGCAGCATCGCCGGTCTGCCGCCGGCGGCCATGCGGTACACCGAAGCCCGACTCAGCGCCGTCGCCGCCAACATGCTGGACGACCTGAAGCTCGACACGGTCGACTACATCCCGACCTACGACGAGGTCCGGACCGAACCGACCGTGCTACCGAGCCGTTTCCCCAACCTGCTGATCAACGGTGCCAGCGGCATCGCGGTCGGGATGGCGACCAGCATCCCGCCGCATAACCCGAACGAGGTCTGCGACGCACTGATCCGGCTGATCGACGACCCCGATGTCTCGATCGAAGAATTGATGCAGATCGTCCCCGGTCCGGATTTTCCGACCGGCGGGATCATCTGCGGCCGAGCGGGAATCCGTCGCGGGTACCTGACCGGCCGCAGCACGGTCGTGGTCCGGGCGCGGGCGGCGATCGAGGAACTCCGCGGGAACCGTTCACGGATCGTCGTCACCGAGATCCCGTTCCAACAATACCGCGATCGGGTGATTGAGAAGATCGCCGCGCTGGTAAACGGCGAGAAGATCAAGGGGATCTCGGCGATCCGCGACGAGAGCGATCTGAAGGAGCCGGTCCGCCTGGTGATCGAGCTCAAGCGGGATGCCGATCCGGACGTGGTCCTGAACCAGCTCTATCAGTTCTCGCCGCTCCAAGACACCTTCTCCGTGATCCTGCTGGCGTTGGTCGACGGCAAGCCGCGAGAGCTGTCGCTGAAGGAATTGCTGCAAGAGTTCATTCGGCACCGCGTGACGGTGATCCGCCGCCGGACCCAATTTCTGCTCGCCCGGGCCCGGCGCCGCAAGCACACCGTCGAAGGCCTGCTGCTCGCACTGGCCAACATCGATGAGGTGATTCGGACGATCCGAGCCAGCCGTACGCAGCCCGAAGCCAAGCAGGGGATCATGGCGATCGCCTGCCCCGCCGCCCTGATGCAACGGGCGTTGGGCGACGCCGGTTACACCGATTTCGTCGACCAGCGAGGTGGGGTAGCGGAAAGCTACACGCTAACCAGCGTCCAGGCCGACGCGATCCTGCGAATGACGCTCGGCCAATTGGTCAATCTCGAGCAGGAAAAACTGGCGGACGAACACGCCCAGTTGCTGGTCGAGATCGCCGATTACCTCGACATCCTCGCGGACCAGTCGCGGATCAACAGGATCATCCGGGATGACCTGGAAGATATGAAACGCCGTTTCGGCGACAAACGCCGGACCGAAATCAGTCACGAAGAACTCGGCAACATCGACCTTGAGGACCTGATCACCGAGGAGACGATGGTCGTCTCGATCAGCCACCGCGGGTACATCAAGCGGACACCCTCCAGCCTCTACAACACCCAGCGACGGGGTGGCAAAGGCTTGAAAGGGGCGAAAGCTGACGAAGACGACCCGATTCAACACCTGTTCGTCGCCAGCACCCATGCCTACCTGCTGTTCCTGACGACCACCGGCAAGGTCCGCTGGCAAAAGGTTTATGACCTGCCCCAACTCGGGCGTGACAGCAAAGGTCGCGCGATCGTCAACCTGCTGAATCTCGAGCCGGGTGAGCAGATCGCCCAGTGCTTGGCGGTCCGTGACTTCAATCAGCCCGGCCACTTCGTGATGATGGCCACCACCGACGGGCTGATCAAGAAGACCCCGTTGGAGCAGTACAGCCGGCCGAAAAAGGGCGGCATCATCGCGATCAAGCTGCGTGACGGGGACGCCCTGGTCGACGCCGCCGTGGTCGGGCCCGAAAGCGAAGTCGTCTTGGTCACGGCCGGCGGCATGGCGATCCGCTTCAACGAGAGCGACGCCCGACCGATGGGCCGCAACACGTCGGGCGTACGCGGCATCCGGCTTAGCAAAGGCGACTCGCTTGTCGGCATGGTCGTCGCCGACCCCGACGCCACGCTGTTGACCGTTTGCGAAAAGGGATTTGGCAAACGGACCTTCTTCGGGCCCAACGCGATCCCCGAAGAAGAATCGGACAGTCCGTCCGAGCCGGAAGAAGACGCGACCGACGAAGGACGCTCGAGTTCCGCTCGCTATCGCACCCAACGCCGTGGCGGCAAAGGCGTGCGTGACATCCGGACCAGCAATCGCAACGGGCCGGTGATCGCGATCACCCGGGTGAACGACGATGACGAAATTTTCCTGATGACCGCCAAGGGAAAAATCCAGCGGATCAAGGCGGTCGATATCAACATCATCGGCCGCAACACGCAGGGCGTCCGGATCATGAACGTCGACGAGGGCGACCAATTGATCGCCGTCGTCCGGGTTCCGCCTGAGGAATCGGCCGAAGAGGAGCTGATCGCCCCGCCGGAACCGGTGATCGAACCGTGATCGGCTGAAAACTTGAGCCAATCTCGGCCCGGCGGCAAACCCGACCTCAAGCCCCCGCCCCCGACAACCGATAAAGTCGGTGTACGGGCCAGCCGCGGCTGGCCGTGGATCATCGACCCACCCGGGGCTAGCCGAGGTTCGGATTAACATGCGTCCAACACGTTCTGCTATCGTCGACCGTGCGTTGTCAGGTCTGCTGCTCGCCGCCTTGGTCACCCCGTTGGGGTGTGTCCTGCCGTCCGATGCGGGCGACCTCGACTACCCGACCTACGGTGGCGCCTGGCAGCGAACCCGGCGCGACGGAGGGCGGGTCGGCAGCATTTTCGATCCTGGCGGCGCCTCCACGGCTGCCATGTCGCCCCGTTCCGAACTCCGCATGGAAGAGGCCGCCCGGTCGCCCGGCGACGGCATCCTGTCGATGCCTGCCGAGCCGCCGAGAGACGGATCGCAGCCTCGCGACGAATTCGCCCCGGACGCACCCAGCAGCCCGCTCGATCGAGAACGCCTGCGAGCGCTCGAGTTGGACGAAATCGGCATCGAACTGGGCGATCCCGCCCCGCCCGACCTCCTCTGACGAGCCACCAGCCCGCACGTGACAAGCCGCGCGCCGAACCGACCGCCCGCTGACCTCGTCGAGACGCTCACGAAACAAGCCCGTGACCTGGGGTTCGATCTGTTCGGGATCGCCCCGGCCGTCACCCCCGAAGGCTTCCATCGCCTCATCCCCTGGATCGAAGCCGGGTACGCGGCCGAGATGGCTTACTTTCAGGATCGGTTGGCCGCCTATGCCGATCCCGGTCAGGTGTTGGCCGACGCCCGCAGCCTGATCGTGCTTACCTATCCCTATGCGAATCGGCCGCGAACGGTTCCACCCGAAAGCGATATTTCCGGCGGGGGCACCGAGCCGGGCGCGCCGCCCGTGACCGGAAGAATCGCTCGCTACGCCTGGGGGGCCGCCGACTACCACGACCTGATCCACCCCAAGCTAAAACGCCTCCGGGAGACGATCCGTCGGGCCTGCCCGGGTGCCAACGCCCGTGGCGTCGTCGATTCGGCGCCGCTGATGGAACGCGAGTTCGCGCAGTTGGCGGGGCTCGGCTGGGCCGGCAAAAATTCGCTGCTGCTGAATCGTCAGCGGGGCAGCTACTTCTTCCTAGCCTGCCTGCTGACGACGCTCGAACTCCCGCCGTCGCAAGCTCAGACGACGGGCCACTGCGGCACCTGCACCCGCTGCCTCGACGCTTGCCCCACCGCTGCCTTCGCGGCTCCGGGAGTGGTCGATTCCCGCCGCTGCATCAGCTACCTGACGATCGAACATCGCGGCCCGATCCCACGAGAACTGCGAGCCGGGATCGGCGATTGGCTGTTCGGCTGCGACATCTGCCAAGAGGTTTGTCCCTGGAACGAACACGCGGCGAAGCGACTTGGAGCTGCCTCAGCGAACGCCGCGGACAGCCCCGTCGGACCGCCGCCCACCGACCCCGAATTGTTGCCCCGACCGGAGCGAGACCCGATCGAGCTGGTTGATCTTTTGTCACTCGATGAAGCGGGGTTCCGAGACCGGTTCCGTGCCAGTCCACTGTGGCGGCCGCGGCGACGCGGGATCCTACGGAACGCCGCCATCTGCGCCGGAAACGCGCGGAACCCCGCCGCGGCTCCCGCGCTCGTTCGGCTGCTGGATGATACCGAACCGCTGATCCGCGGTGCCGTCGCTTGGGCACTCGGCGAAATCGGTGGCCACCGTGAGGCGATCGCTTCCCGCCTGCTTGTTGAAACCGACCCGCAGGTCCGACACGAAATCGAAACCGTGCTCGGTCACGGAGCGGAATCGGCAACCTGATCAGATGTCCGCCGGCCCATCCGCCGTCGCCACGGCGCCAGCCCCATCGCGAGGAAGAAAAAACAGCCTGTCATGACCGCCATCATGCCGGCCGTCGTGGTGCTGCCGAACCCAAACCAGCCCGGCACCGTGATCGCCGCCCAATGCCCCAACACCGCGGCGGCAGCCGCAAAACCGCTGCTGAGCCAAACCATGCGTCCCAGCGAATCGGTCAGCAACCTCGCCGTCGCAGGCGGCACGATGAACATCGCCACCACCAAGATGTTGCCGACACTTTCGAAACTGGCGACCGCCGTGACCGCGACCAACACCATCAGCGCGTGATGCAACCAGCGGCTGCGAAAGCCCAACGTATCGGCCAACCCGGGATCGAACGTCGTTAGGCGGAGTTCCTTGAAAAAGCCGACCACAAACACCAGGTTGAGAACCAAGACGGTCGACAAGACCAGCACAACCCGGGGGATGTCGAACGCCCCGAGCCGGACCGTGTCCAGCGGCGTCAGCTCGATCGCGCCGTAGAGCACGCAGCCGGGGTCGAGATCGACACGGTCCGCCGCCTTCACGATCAAGACCAAACCGAGCGCAAACAGCGTCGTGAACACGACGCCCATCGAGGCCCCCTCGTCCACCTTGCCCGAATCGCGAAGCCATTGAGTCAGCGACGCGCACAGCACCCCGACCACCGCGGCGCCGACGAACATCGGCAAGCTGTGACGGCTACCCGTGATCAGAAAGGCGACCGCCAATCCGGGCAAGACCGCATGGCTGATGGCATCCCCCAGCAGACTCTCGCGACGCAGCACCAGGAAGTTGCCAACCAAGGCGGCCGAGACCGCGCACAGAATTCCCGCGACGACGATCCAGCCGTCCAGCGCCCACAACCAATCGCCCGACGCCAACAGCGTCATGCGTTCACCTCACCGATCGCTTGCCGACGCGCGGATTGCCGTTCGCGATAGCGGGCGAACAACCCCCGACGCGTCCCCGCGAACAGGCTGAACCCAAAGATCGATGCCGCGACCAACACGATCGTCGCCCCCGACGGCCAGTCCTCCGCGACGGCGCTGACCAACGAACCGACCATGCCGCTGAGGCCGCCGATCAACGCCGAGATCAGCACCATCGTCGAAACCCGCTGTGTCCAAAACCGGGCGGCCGCGGCGGGGATGACCAGCAACGCGATCATCAGGATCACCCCGACCGCCTGCAACCCGACGACCAACACCGCGACGACCGCCCCCATCATCACGACATCCACCATCCCGATCGGCAAACCGCCAACCCGGGCTTGAACCTCGTCAAAACAGACCAACGACCATTCCTTCATCAAGACCAGCACCAGCGCGAGCGCCGGGACCGAGATCGCCGCGATCCAGAACGCGTCTCGGATCGTGATCGACGCGGTTTTTCCATAAATGAACGACTCCAAACCGGCCGCGTGACCACCGCCGATCTGCTGCACCAACCCGAGCAACACCAACCCCAGCCCGAAAAAAACACTCAGCACGATGCCGAGCGCCGCATCCTCCTGCGTCCGACTCCAGCGACGGATCCCCAAGATCGTGAAGACCCCCAACAGGCCGCTGGCCAACGCCCCGGTCAACAACAACAGCAAGTTTTTGCCGAAATCGCCAAAGGTCGAACCGATCAGAAATGCCACGCCGATGCCTGGCAACATCGCGTGGCTGAGCGCGTCGCCGATCAAGGCCCGTCGCCGCAGCAACGTGAAAACGCCGACCCCGCCAGACGCCAACCCCAACAACACGCTCGCGAAGACGACGACTCGGGTGTTGTGATCTCCTAACCCCAGACGTCCCATCGCTGCCAACAGAGAGCTGCCGATTTCCGGCACTGCCAAGCTGATGTGCGTCACGATCCTACCGCCTTCGCTACGCCGGACTCCGACAAGCGATCCAGGACAACCAACCGCCCCTGGTAAGCCGCCTGCAGGTTCTCGGCGGTGAAGGTCTCCTCCACCGGTCCCGTGGCGATGACCCGGCCGTTGAGCAACAGCACACGGTCGAAGTAGTCACGCACGCTCTGCAGGTCGTGATGGATCACGACGGCCGTTTTCCCCGCCGCCCGCAGCCCTCGCAGGATCTCCACGATCGCCCGCTCCGTTGACGCGTCGACCGCAGCGAACGGCTCGTCCATCAGGTACAGATCCGCCCCCTGCACCAACGCCCGGGCCAAGAAAACCCGTTGCTGTTGCCCGCCGGACAATTGGTCGATCTGGCGACCGGCCAACTCAGCGATCCCCATCTTGGCGAGTGCCGCGTGGGCCTGATCGAGGTGCCGCTTGCGAACCGGGCGAAACCAGCCGATTTGCCGGTACAGCCCCATGGCGACGACATCGACCGCGCGGACCGGAAAATCCCAATCGACGCTCTCCCGCTGGGGGATGTAGGCGACCCGATGCCGGACGTCGCGGTATGGCCGGCCGAAAAACCGAACCTCTCCTGAGGATGTCGGGATCAAGTTCAAACAGGCCTTCAACAGGGTGCTCTTGCCAGCACCGTTGGGGCCGACGACGCCCATCAACGAACCGGCAGGCAGTTCGAAGTCGACCCGCCGCAATACCGTCTGACCTTGGTAGGCGACGCTCAACCCCGAAACCGCTAACGGCAATTCGCTCAAAAAACGCCTCCCGCCAAAGCGGCACGAACCGGAAGCGGCGGGCCCGCTACGGTCTGCATGTCGTTCGCTGCGGTTTCGGCCAGGGCTCCACGAAAACCGCCTTGCGGGACCGAACCGCCCAAGCCGCGAGCGACGATCGTCAGGTTGTGATCCATCATGCCGAAGTAAGTTCCCTCGTAAGTTCCCTCCGGACCACAAGCGTCCGAATACAACTCGCCACCGATCCGCACCGCGTGGCCCCGCGAACCGGCCCCCTCGATCACCGCTTCGAGGCTCTTGTGCGGCACGCTGCTTTCGACAAACACCGCCCCGACACCGCGGCGGACGATCTGGTCGACGAGTCGGTTGATCCTCACCAACCCGGCTTCTGAATCGGTCGCCAACCCCTGCACCCCCATCGCTTCGATCTGGTAGGCCCGCGCGAAATGCCCGAACGCCTCATGCGACGTGACCAACAATCGCCGCTCCGGCGGGATCGACGCCATCACCTCGCGCCCCCAGCGATCCAACTGCAACAACTCCTCGCGGTACTTCGACGCCCGCCACATGAACTCGTCGCGATGCAGGGGCAGTCGCTCCCCCAACACTTCCGCGACCCGCAACGCCCCTTCCGCCCACAGCCCGATGTCCATCCAGACATGCGGGTCCGTCGATTCCGCGTCGACTTCGCTACCGAGCGTCTGCCCCATCGGCGAGTTCTTCCAAACCCACTCGCCCAAAGGCTCGATGACCCTGCGGTGAGCCATCCGATCCAAAGCGTCGGACAATTTTCCTTCCAGCATCCAGCCGGACGAAAACACGATGTCCGCGGCAAAAATCGCTCGCACGTCATCGCGAGTCACCCGGTAGAGGTGCGGGTCGACACCCGAACCCATCAATTGCGTGACACGCACATGATCACCGCCGACATTTCGCACCACGTCGGCAACCATCCCGACGGTGGCAACGACTTCGATGCGGTTGCCACGATCCGCGACATCCCGAACAACCGCACCTGACGCACCGACCGGCCTGCCCGACAAAGGCGACTGCGAAACGTCCGACGAAGAGTCGCCGCCGCAGCCGAGGATGAGGACCAGCGAGAATGCCAACATCGCTAGCATGCACCACGCCACGACTCGCGACGGAAGGCCCCAGCCCAACCGATGGGCCGACCCAAAAGGCTGCCCCCGAACGCTCGAATTCCAACCACTAACCGACAAATTCATCGCCTCCACAGTCACATCATCCCCGCTCGCCCACTCCACGCCCCCGCCTTCCCAAACCGACAGGTCGCCTATTCATTGTAGCCAATGCTACGGTTCGACGAAAGGCCGGAGTTGCCTTTGCGGACCAAATTCTGCGGGGCTATAATCCGAGTCCTGATCAAACCCCGTCTCTCCCGATCGCCAGCCTCGTCTTCGGACACGAACTCTTGCCTGAACCCCGGCCCGCTTCGAACGTCTCCGTTCCTCACCGACGAACCCGTAGCGACCATGCGAGCGAGACGGCAGAGGATTACGTCGAGGCGATCGCCGAAATCATCAACCAGCGGTCGAAATGCCGGGTCGTCGATTTGGCGTCGCGGTTCGCGGTCAGCCATGTGACGGTCAGCCGAATCCTTAGCCGGCTCGTCTCGCTCGGCCTGGTCGAGACCGAACCGTACCAACCCGTGCGGCTGACCCGCCAGGGCTTGGCCCTGGCCTCGCAATCCCAAAAGCGTCATCAGACGGTCTACGAGTTCCTGATCGCCTTGGGGGTATCTGCCAAAACGGCCGCCATCGACACCGAGGGGATCGAGCATCACGTCAGCCCGGAGACGCTGAAGCGGTTCCAGGACTTCACCCGTCGGACACGAGACGCTTGACAGCGGTCAACGCAATTCGTCCCAGGTTTCCGCCGAGATGATCCGGGCGCACTCGTCCGCTGTCGGCGGTTCCACCAGCGTCTGTTGGCCCCGCAGAACCTCGACCGTCGCGTCCGATGGGTCGCCACGGCGTCCGTCGAGCCGCCGCCGGAGTTCCTCATCGCTGGCTGAGCAGACCAAAATCCCGGCTGGGACATCCGCATGGGCGGCCAGGTCGAGCAGCGGTTGTCGCTGAGCCCGGGTCAGGAACGCGGCGTCGATCACAACCCCGCGACCCGACCGCAGCACCTTGGCCGCCAACTCGCCAAGCCGCTCGTAGGTCCGCGATGTCCACTCGCTGCCATACAACCAGGACGCGTCCGCCGGATCGCTGGGGCTCCATGGGTCGAGCCCCGCCAGCCGCTTGCGTTGAACGTCCGACCGGAGCCGAATGTAGCCGCGCCGCTCGACCAGCTTTCCCGACCAGGTCGATTTCCCGCTGCCGGACAATCCGTGCGTCAGCCACAATTCCGGAACGCCGGGCCGCAGCACTTGCATCGCGTAATCCAGGTAGCGTCTCCCGTCGGTTGATAGCTTGGGCGCTGTCTCGGCATTTTGTCGCTCGCGCGGTGACGGCGGGTCCCCTTGGATGGCGGCGTCCTCCCCACGGGCACTCGAGCGTTGCTCCTGACGGATCAAGTCGACCTTGGCCCGGACCATCGCGCGGTAGACGAGGAAAAATCTTAGCAGCATCAAACCTTCGTAATCATCGGCAGCCTCGGCGTAGGCGTCGATCAACCGGCGGGCATGCCCGGCGAAGCCGTGTTCACTCAGTTCCATCGCCAGGAACGCGAGCTCATTCCAGCCTTCGATTTGGCGCAGCGAATCGTTGAACTCGATCCCGTCGAACGGCACGAACTGGTCATCGAGCAGCAACAGGTTGTCCAAATGGAGATCGCCGTGGCAGGCACGGACCCGACCCGACCGGGCGCGAGATTCCAGCAGCCCCTCCAGGCGCCCGAGTTCCTCGCGAGTCCACTCGCCGATCTGCTCGCAACGGCCCCGGTCCGGGTCATCCGCGGCGAGATGCTGCCGCAAATAATCGAGATTGTCCCGAGCCGGTCCGATCACTCCCCGGCGGACCAAATCGGCATCAGCGGTTACTGCGGGGAGCCGCTGGTGCAATTCGGCTAGGGACCGTCCCAGCGAATGCATCTGCACGGGGCTGACCTGACCCGACGACAACCGCTGTGACAACAACGCCGACTGCGGGAACTCCACCATCCTGACCGCATGATCGACCAAACATTCGCCATCCCGAGGCGATTCGCCACAAGCGCCAACTCGGTAGGCCGCCTCGCTTTCCTCGCCACAGGCAAAGATCGGGACGACATCCCGATAAAACTGCGGCGCCCAAGCCCGGTTGATTTCCAACTCTCGCAGACAGAATTGCTCGCGCAACTCAGGTGTCGAATAGTCTAGAAAATCGAATCGAACCGGCTTTTTAACCTTATAGGCCCACTCGCCGGTCAGGATCACCCACGAAATGTGGGTTTCCAATAATCGAGGCCGGGTGGTTTCATGAGGAAAAACGGCCTTCAAGAGTTGTCGGCCGAAAGTCTCTGCTTCGGCCGACACCCTCGCGGCCTCGGTCATCGTCCGGCCTCATCGGCGGCCGATCCTGACAACAGCCGATCGAGGAAGCGGTAGGCTTCTTGCCGGGTCTCGACCGGAAAGTCGTGTTCCGAGTCGGGGTAGCGGACGACGAAATCGGTTTCGGCCCCGAGCAGTTGATAGACCTGGCGAATCGCCGGCTCCGCCTGCTTCACACCGACAACATCGAAGTTGCTGTCACGCAGCGGGCTGCACGAGAAAAATCCTCGTGGCGCGATTGCCGCGGCCACCTCCGGGAAATCGAATGCCATCTGGCTGGGGTCCAGCCCGTGCATTTCTCGAATCCTCGGCATGTAACGGTCACTCGCCCAGCCGGCCAATTTCCCGCCGTAGTAAAAGTGGAACGGGTCCCAGCCGCAGCTCGAAACGACCGCCTTGATCCGCGGGTCAAAAGCGCCGACGAACATCGAGTTGTGGCCACCCAGCGAATGACCGATGACGCCGATCCGTTCCGGATCGACCTCGCCACGGCCGACCAACAGGTCGACGCCGCGACGGTGGTTCACGATCGCGGCCATCGTGCCCGACAAGTACGGGTCGGTGTGAAAGTCGTAGTCGGCCAGTTCGCCGAAGGACGGGTAGTCCGGCGCGAGTACGACGTACCCCCGGTCCGCCAGTTCGACGGCGTAATTGCGATTGGCCCGAGGGCCATCCCCCGCGACCACCAGCTTGCCGAGGGCCGAGGTCGGGTGCAGCGCCAACACCGCCGGCCGCTTGCCATTTACGCCTCGTACATCACCGCCCGTATCCGACTTGGGAAGGTACAAGTGCGCGGTGACGTCTTGGCCGGCGGCCACGCGATAGGTGATCAGCAGTCGCTCGAATCCGGGAAAATCCTCCCGACCACGTTCGGTCACCGCCAACGGTTCCAATTCCGACTCGTCCGGCAACCTGCCCATCACCCACTGCATCGAGGTGAGGATGTCTTGTCGCCGCCGGCTCCAATCCTGAGGCGTTTCGATCGGGCGTGGTTCACCTTGATCATCCAGAACGACGCTCAGGTCGGTGTGATCGGGATAAGCACGCGGTGCGATGCTCCGCTGCTCGTCCGCGGCGGGGCCACCCAACGACGCGACCTGCGACCGCGTCTCGCTCAAGATCGCCTCCTCGATCGACTCGGCCCAAGGACTTGGCAAGCCGTAGTACACCATCGACCCGCCGCCTTCGTAGCCGCCTTCTTTGAGTACCCGACGGGAAGCGATGTAGGCCATCACGTCGTTCGAGTAGCCCGCGACCCAAGTCTTCCCGGCCCCCAATTCGAGCTTCAATCGCAACGCGTAGTCGATCACGACCTCGCCGCCCAAGAAAATCCAAGTCGGCCCGTCACCCAGACGCCAACTCTGGATCGGATAGGGGTAGGTCTTCGCTAAGCCGCCGTCTTGTTCCCAGCGGTCCAGCAGCAGCGCCGCCCGACCCGCTTCATAGCGGTTGGAGGACTGAGCCGTTTCCAGCAGCTGCTCACGGGTGGGGAGCGACCGGTATTCCAAAGGGATTTCGGCGTATTTGGCTTGCAGATTACCGGCCAACGGGATGACCGATCGTTCGATGGCCGCTGCGACCCCTTCGCCCAAGGCGGTGCCGTAAGCCTTCGCCAATTCGACATCCCGCCGCGGCAACGGGTTCTGATCGGCACCACAGCCGACCCACACCATCGCGGTCGCCCCGGGATAACGTTCCTCCAACGCGGCCTGGGCGTAGCCGGGCCAATCGCCACTCCACTGATACCCGGACAACACGGTCGCGTGACAGGCATAACCGCAGACGACCGATCGCAACTCGCCGCCCGGCGTCCGCACCACGAGCACGGGGACATCGTGATCGACCGGGCCGTCCAACCGATTCGCGGCCCGCAGTTCGGGCACGTCTTTTTCAACGTTGTTCCGGCGGTTGACGGCGAAGTGACTTCGCCCGACCGTCCAGCCGACCTCGGCCGGTTGCAGATCCGCTAGCGCCCGACCGACGACGTCGATCACCTTTTCTTCGAGCTGCGTGGTGTATCGCCGAACCAGCCCCCATGCGGCCGAATCGAGAGCATACATCGCCTTCAAATTGTCACCGACGACCGGACCGCTGTGGGTGTGCGAAGTCGAGATCGCCAACCGCTCTCGCGGCAATCCGTGTCGGCGCGTCACTTCTTCGGTGATCGCCATCGCGGTGTCCCGATCGATGCCGACCAAGTCGAGCGTGACGAGCACCAACTTGCCGCCTGCCTCGTCCTCGATCGCCATCGCCTTGGCCCACAGGTCGGTCAGCTTCCCTTCGGCCGGGCGGTCACGACCGCCATAGCCGGACATCCACATGTACTCGTCCGGCGTGATGTTTTCCCGACCGATGCCGACCTTCCATTCGGCGCCCGCCGGCAATCCGGTCAAGCAAGTCAGCAAACCGATGCCGACCAGCAGAAAGCGAACGAGGTGTCGGGCGGAACTTTGGCGTGAGCTGAACATGGCTGCGTCTCTCAGGTGCTGAAGGCGGGGACCAGTCTCGGATGCGTTGGCAGGGGCACGCGTCATCCGGCGACCGCTGGTCGGGGACCGCAGTTTAACACGCGGCGTGGCTGACAACATCCGATCGCGGGCATTCCGCCACGCTCCCCCGTTCGCCGACAATCACTCACGAGCGAGGGCTATAATCCGTCGATTACTTGACTTTGCCCCTCTTGCGAGAGCCGATACCCATGATCCATCAGAACCGTGTCCGAGGCATTCTCACCGGTACGATCTTGTGGGGAGTGGGAGTCCCGACCGCCCTGACCCCGCTGCCTGCAACAGCCCAAAGCGACCCGCCCGCTAGCAAGGCCGAAGCCGAACCGCTGTGGGTCGCTCGGCCGGTCACGTCGCCGGGCGAGTTCACGCCGGGGATCGAAGGCCCCGCTTGCGACGCCGATGGCAACGTCTTCGCGGTCAACTACGCGAGGCAGGGGACGATCGGCAAGGTGACCCCCGACGGCCGGGGAGAGGTCTTTGTCGATCTGCCCGAAGGGAGCGTAGGCAACGGCATCCGCTTCAACGCGAAAGGCAATTTCTTCGTCGCGGATTACACCAACCATCAGGTCCTGGAGGTCAACCCGGTCAGCCGCCAGATCACCGTTCATGCCCACAACCCGACGATGAACCAACCCAACGATCTGGCGATCGGTGATGACGGGACGCTGTATGCCAGCGACCCGAATTGGGCCGAATCCACCGGCCAGATTTGGCGGATCGATCCAGATGGCACGACCACCCGGTTGGCCGAAAACATGGGGACGACCAACGGGATCGATGTCAGCCCCGACGGCAAGACTTTGTACGTCAACGAGAGTGTTCAACGAAACGTGTGGGCATTCACGATCACGCCCGAGAAACGGTTGGCGGATAAACGGCTGATCCGCCAATTCGAGGACTACGGTTTTGACGGCATGCGGGTCGATGTCGACGGGAACCTTTACATCACCCGTTTCGGCAAGGGGACGGTGGTCAAGATGACGCCCGCAGGGGAGATCCTGCAAGAAATCGAGGTCTTGGGAGGACGCCCCAGCAATCTCTGCTTCGGCGGGCCTGACGGGCGGACGGTTTACGTGACGGAGGTAGAACACACCCGATTGGTCGCGTTCCGTGTCGATCGTCCGGGGCGATCTTGGCAAAAATTCCTGAATCCATGATTTTTTTGAGCACCTTTCGTGCCAACTGGGGTTCCTAGCTTAAGATAAGACAGGTGGCGATCCGTCTGAACGGCGGCAGCAACCACACTTTTCCTGCTTCTTCATTGTTCCCCGCTCTTTTGGGAATCGCACATGAATGTCTGCACGAGTTCCGCTCGACGTCTACCCGTTCGCGCCGGCTTCACGCTGGTCGAATTGTTGGTGGTGATCGCCATCATCGGAGTGATGGTCGGATTGCTGTTGCCGGCAGTCCAGGCTGCCCGCGAAGCCGCTCGCCGAATGTCCTGCTCCAACAACATGAAGCAACTCGGCTTGGGGATCCACAACCACGAATCGACCTACAAATGGATTCCGGCATGGGGACGCGAGTTCCCGTTGGCGGAATACCCGAACGATCCGCCGAACCCCTATTTGGCATTCGGTTCGGTCGCCCGCACCACGATGGGCCCGCTATACCACATCCTGCCGTTCATGGAACAAGTCCAGATCTTCGAGATGTTCGATCGTCGTCGATCTTACGTCGACCCGGTCAACATGCCGCCGAATTTCGGCACCGCGAATCCTGCCGCTGCCAACCCGGTAGCGACCTTCATCTGCCCCTCGACCCCCGGCGAGCCGCCGCGCGATTACGGCCCCTATTTCGCATCGGTCGGTCTCGATCGTGGGCCGCTGGTCATGCCACGAACCGACTACGCTCCGCTGCGTGGTTTGCACAGTTCCTTTGCGGGTAACTGTGCCGGCATGCCCGCCACAACAACCCACAACGCGATGTTCGGTTCGGACAACATCACGACCCGCTGGAACATCAAGTTTGCCGAGGTGCTCGACGGGCTGACGAACACGATCATGTTTGGTGAAATCGCTGGCAAACAAACCGCTTTCTTGAAGCGTCAAGCGATCCCCAACGTCACCCTGCTGAACTCCTTTTACGGCGACGTCAACGTCGCCCGGCACTTGCGTGGCTACAGCGGCAACCCCGCCAACCCCTCGGAACTCGGTTGCGGCGCGATCAACGTCTTCAACTCCGACGGGTTGCTCTCCTTTCACCCCGGCGGCGTCCAGGTCGGCATGGGCGATGGCTCGGTCAGGTTCCTGTCAGACAGCACCGATGCCCGCGTCGTGGCGGCGATGGTTACCCGCAACGGTGGCGAAACCTTCACGCTCGAGTGACCCACACGGCATTCGATCTGATCCCAACCGCTGCTGGCTGACCTGACGCGGCTGCGAATAGACAAACGGCTTCCAGGACTCGCCCGTCACCCGGGCGGGTCCTGCGCATTTCCAGCGGACAGCCGAGACTTGCCTTGGCGCCGGATCGATCGGTTATGCTGACGATTGCGGCTGCGTCGGGCAACAACCTTCCGACCTCGCCCGATACTCATCCCGTCCGCTGCTCCAAGCAGACACTCTCCCTCTCCTTCCCTCCGATCCCCACGAGCCGGCCATGACACGCACCGACCTTTCACGCCGTCGCTTCCTCCACAGCTCCACCGCGATCGCCGCAGCGCCGCTAATCCTGACCTCGCACGGCGTTTCGGCGCAAGCCCCAGCCAACTCGCGGATCAACCTCGGCTTCATCGGCATGGGACGGATGAACGCCGGGCATCTCGGTAACTTTCTGGGGCGCGAACAAACCCAAGTCGTCGCGGTCTGCGACGTCGACACGACCCGCCGACTTCATGCCCAAGATCGGGTCAACGAGCATTACTCGAAGAAGCAGGGCAAGGAATCACGAGACTGCGCCGCTTACAACGACTTCCGCGAACTGCTGGACCGCTCGGACATCGACGCCGTCGTGATCGCCACGCCGGACCACTGGCACGCGATTCAGGCGATCGCGGCGGTCCAGGCCGGCAAGGATGTCTACTGTGAAAAACCGCTGACTCATAACATCCACGAAGCGGTCGCGTTGACCCAGGCGGTCCGCCAGGCCGACAAGATTTTGCAGACCGGTTCCCAACAGCGGTCCAGTCGTGAGTTCCGGACGGCTTGTGAGTTAGTCCGCAACGGCGTGATCGGGGAGGTCAAATCGGTAACCACCTCCTTCGGTGATCCCGCCCCGGTCTATTCGCTCGGGGAAGATCCGCCAGAACCGGGACTCGATTGGGACATGTGGTGTGGCCCCGGGCCGCTCAAGCCCTACAACGAGATCCTCAGCCCCCGCGGCGTCCACAACCATTTCCCGAATTGGCGAATGACCCGCGAGTTCGGCGGCGGGATGATCACCGATTGGGGCGCCCACCACATCGACATCGCCCAATGGGGCTTGGGCGTCGACGAATCGGGGCCCGTCGAAGTGATCTCACCGGGCGCCAACGCCAAACGGGGCGCGCAACTCGTTTACGAAAACGGCGTCACGTTGACCCACGCCGACGGCAAAGGGGTGTCGTTCTTCGGCAGCGAGGGCGAAGTTCACGTCAACCGCGGCAGGTTCGAATTGATCCTCGACGGCCAACCGGTTCACCGTTTTTTCAACGACCAAGACGATCGCCAAAAGACGCTCGCCGAAGCCTGTGAGGCAGCCGAAAAACAGTTCTTGTCCGACGCCAAGGTGCGGCTCTATCAAAGCCAGAACCATCAGACCGATTGGCTCGAATCGCTGAAGACCCGGAAACTGCCGATCTGTGACGTCGCGATCGGGGCGAATTCGGTGATCTCCTGCCACCTGATGAATCTGGCCTATTGGCATGACGCCAGCTTCCGCTGGGACCCGCAGGCACGCAAGTTCGAATCCGGCGGCGACCCGGCCTGGTTGACCCGTGATTACCGTGGACCTTGGAAGGTCGGATGAACCGCGCACAGCCTCATTCGAATCGTCGCGCCTTCTTCCGTGATGGCGCGCTGGTGCTCTCCGCTGCGGCCGCAACCTTTGCTCACCGCCCGGCTCGTGGCGAGGCAACCGCCCCCGCCTTGCGGATCGGCCTGATGACCGATCTGCACTACGCCGACAAATCGCCCGCGGGCACCCGACACTACCGCGAAACGCTCGACAAGCTGGCCGAAGCCGGCGAGCTGCTTCGCGAACGCCGGCCCGACTTTCTGGTCGAACTCGGTGACCTCATCGACGCCGCTGCGGACGTCGAGGTCGAGCGACGGTACTTGCGAACGATCAACGCCCCGTTTTCACAGATCGCCGCCGATCGCCATTACGTGCTGGGGAACCACTGCGTCGATACGCTGACCAAGCCCGAGTTCCTCGCGGAGATCGAGCGGGAGCGGTCGTACTACTCGTTCGATCGCGGTGACTTTCATTTCATCGTGCTCGATTCCTGCTTCCGCAGCGATGGCGAGCCCTACGGCCGTCGCAACTTCCAATGGACCGACCCGAATGTCCCGCCGGCGGAACTCGAATGGCTCCGCGGTGACTTGGCGGCGAACACCAAACCGACGGTCGTCTTCGCCCACCAACGGCTCGACGTCACCAACAACCACGGTGTCAAGAATGCTGCTCAAGTCCGTGAACTGCTAGAAGCCTCCGGCAAGGTCCTGGCGGTTTTCCAAGGCCACAGTCACAAGAACGAGCTGAAGCAAATCGGCCAAATCTTCTATTGCACCCTCGTGGCGATGGTCGAAGGTTCCGGGCCTGAGAACAGCGGTTACGCCCTGGCCAGTCTCTTTCCCGGCGGCGAAATCCGGATCGAGGGTTTTCGCCGACAGGCGCCCTACCAATGGCCGGCCTAACGGATCCGCCGCCTTCACCACCCTTCGTTGGTGACGCACGGCCGAACCCTCAGCTCGACCCCACGATCGGTCATCTTCTTGAGCTGTCGGCGTTATCGCCGCCGCCTCACCAGGCGGTCCAGCCGCCGTCGACAACCAGGTTCTGACCGGTGAAATAGCTGGAAGCGTCCGAGGCGAGAAACGCGATCGCCCCTTTCAGTTCATGGGGGCTCCCCATCCGTTTCATCGGTGATTTGGCCTCCAACCGCCGGACCATTTCGGTCGGCGCCGCGGGCCCCGGGAACGGACCGGGACTGAGGCAGTTGACCCGAATCCCGTCGGGGGCCCAGTAGACGGCCAGGTGACGCGTCAGTTGGATGATGCCCCCTTTGAGCGCGTGGTAGGCCGCGGGACTGGCAGAGCAAATCCCTTCGTAGGCATCCGGGTAGGAGCCGACCAGTCCGTACATCGAGCCGATCAGGATCAGGCTGCCGCTTCGTGGGGAACCGTCGGCGGTGCCATGCACGTGATCGCGAAATCGTCTCGCCAGCAGGAAGTAACCCGTCAGGTTGCCCAGTTGCCGTTGGAACTCCTCCGCCGTGACCGACTCCCAATCTCGCCCGAGCCCATCGTGACCGTTGTTGATCAGGATATCGATCCGCCCGGCACGCTCGACCGCGGCGTCGAACCCTTGGTCGATCGATGCCGGATCGAGTTGGTCGATGCGGACGCCGAAATGCCCCCGAGCCTGGGCACCGGCCAATCCTCGGGCCAACGACTCCGCTGCCGCGGGATCACGACTCGACACGATCACCCGCGCCCCGGCTTCGGCCAAAGCGTCTGCCATCGCCCGGCCCAAATGGCCCCGGGCCCCGGTGATCAATGCGACGCGCCCAGAAAGGTCAAACAGTTGGCTGATGGTCGGTGCCGGTTCGGCAGCGGCCGATGGAAGGTCAGACATTTTCGGCTTTTCAAAAGGGAAGGTGGGCAAGGGGGTGGGCAGCGGCGTCTTCAGGCACCACCGATCAGTTCGGCCTGTTGCGTCCGCAAGGAATCCTGATACCGAGCCAAAGCGGCCTCATCCCGTGTGCAACTTTCGCCGCGAAACACCATCGCAAAACTGCGTCGGTGACGGGACGTCGACCGGTTCGCTTCCGCCCGGTGAATCGTATTGCCATGATGGATCAGCGCGTCTCCGGGAGCAGCGCGAACGGCGATTTCAGCAGTTAGGTCAGCCTCACCAAAATCGGCTATCCCTTGCGAGAAACCGAGCGTTTGCGTCCGCGCATGAGGACGCATGCCATGGAGGTGTGATCTGCTGACGTAGCGCAGGCAACCGTTTTCTTCGTCGACGTCGTCGAGCGCCAACCAGATCGTCAAGACCTGCGGCGGCGTCAGGCAGAAGTAGTGATTGTCTTGGTGCGGTGGCGTCGGGGAATGGGAACCGGGCGGCTTGTTGAACCATTCGGCCCCATCCGGGGTGCGCACCGGTTCGCCGAGCAACTGCCTGGCCGTCCGATTCCACAGCGGGTTTCGCAGGTATTCCGCGAAGAACGCGTCCTGTTCCATTCGGTGGAGCTGTCGCAGCGTCTCGGGCCGCGCCGGGTCGTCGTAAAAGGCGTCACGGTCGGACAGACGCGGTCCGACCTCACGAACGTATCTCGCCAACTCATGTCGCAGCTCTGCTAGCGCGTCCCCTTCCAAAAAGCCTCGGATGACGACGAACCCAAGCTGATCGAATTCCGCTTTCCAAGTTTCCATGTCCATCTGCGATTCCGTGGTTTGCAAGGGTGGATGCGAAGCGGGCAGGAATGCCGATACTCAGCGAGAATCACTGGCTGCGGGGGACTCATTCCAACGAGACGGGGTCAACACCCGATCGGGCAAGTCGATCTCGATGGCATCGACCGCCTCGAGGATCTCCGCCGCCAACGGGCCGCGGCCGAACACCTCCAAATTGTCCCGCAGTTGCCCGACGGTTTCGACGCCGACGACCAGCGGGCCGATGCCCGGCTGAGACAAAACGTAGCGTACCGCCAGTTCGCCTAAGGTGAGGCCGTATCGGCGAGCGACCGCGTCGAGGCGTTCGCGGACCGGCAAGGCTTCGCGCAGGTTGGCCGGCACCTCGGATGCCGGCATCCTCAACAGCCCCTGCAGGTAGACGCTGCGCAAAAAAGTCGTCACACCCGCCGACTCGGCTTGCCGAAAAACGTCCGCCATTTGGTGTCGCCGGTCGAGCAGATTGCCGGGCAATTGCAACGAGGAAATCCGACTATCGGCCAGCAACCGGAGCGCGACCGCCGGATCATGGTCAGCCGAAACGCCCCACGCGGCGACGCGGCCGCGATCGACCAATTCCTGTAGCACATCCGCGTGGACGACGTCCTCGGCCCGATGAAACAGCACCAACGGCAGGCGATCGATCCGGAGGGCTTCACGCGACCTGTCGACCGAATCTCGGATCGTCTGCGCAGCCGCCGAGCGATCCGAGCGTTGGGCAGGTTCCAACGGGATCACCTTGGTGACAACGGTCACCCGATCGGTGGCTCGCAATTCCGACAAAGCCCGACCCAGCACCTGTTCGCTCGTGCCGTAGGCGGCGGCGGTGTCGAAGCCGTTGACGCCCGATTCCAACGCCACAGCGACCATCTCGACCACCTGGGCATAAGTCGGTTGGCCGGTCCGGTTGGCAACCCCGTAGGGCAAGCCGAACTGGACCGTCCCGATCATCAGACGGCTGAGCGAACGATCCGTTTGGCGGCCGACGTTCATCGCTCAACTGACCGCACGGCGGAGTTCTTCGGTCAACGCGGGAACCCGGTTGTCGAACATGAACCCGAGCGGCGCGTAGTCCTGTTGGATGGCTTCCATCCCCCGCTTGACCATGATGATGTCCGCCCCGTGGCAGATGAACCTCGCGCCGAGATCGAGCAGGCGTCGCGAATGTTCCGGCCCGCCGCTGGTCGTCCCCCACGACTTGCCGGCTCGCTCCGCGGCGGCGGCCACGCGTTGGTAAGCGTCCTGGATCAGCGGATGATCGAATTGATACGGGATGCCCGCGATGACACTCAAGTCTCCCGGGCCGATCATCAACACGTCGACCCCGGGAACGTGGGCGATCGCGTCGACGGCATCGAGGGCGGCGGGCGATTCGAGCTGCGTGATCAGCAGCGTCTGTTCGTTGGCCGCTTGCAAGTATTCGGGCATCGGCAGCATGCAGTACGGGTTGTCGGCGCCGGCCCCGTCGACACCCCGCGCCCCTTGCGGGGCGAACTTGGCCCAGCGAACCAGTTCCTCCGCCTCCTCCGCCGATTCGCACCGCGGGTACATGATGCCTTGCGCGCCGGCTTCCAGGATCCGGCCGATCCGCATGAATTCGCCCTTAGCGGGACGAACGACCATGTCCGAGGTGCCCACGCGGGCGGCACGCATCAGCGTCGCGGCCGTTTCATCACTGGTGGAGTGATGTTCCAGATCGAGCCAGATGCCGTCAAACCCGAGCAGACTCACCATCTCATAGACGCTGGGGTCGGTGAAATGGCAACAGGTGATCAGGGTCGGTTGACCCTGCGCCAATTTGGCTTTGATGCGACTGAACCGCATGCGGCGATTTCCTTGATGGGTGTTCAGAGGGCGGACCACAGGCGGTCGCGCGGCCCGGCGGGATCGCCGGTGCCGCGCATCGTTCTAACGGGTGAACACGAAGGCGAACAGATCGGCATCGCGGCCGACGAATCGGATTCGGACCGGCTGTCCCGCCAGGTCGGCCAGCGTTTTGCCGGCCCCCCAGACGACGGGGCCGTCGATCTCGTCACCGACCAGAGGCCGGCAATCGTCTAAGGAAAACCCCGGGATCGGCTGCCCGGCGACGTCCTGCAATTCGACGCGGATGCCAGCGGCGTCAGCGGTGCGGAAGTTGACTTGCAACCGGTCACCATCGAAGCGGAGCGGCCGGGTGACCAGTTCTCCCCCCGCCGGACCCGATTTCAAGGCCACAAACCCGTCGGTGCGAAAGCTAAACCGCCGCACGCGACTGCCGGGGCCCTCGTAGTAGGCTTCCGTCGCGTAGACCGACATCTCGCGAGGGCGGTCGGGCAGCGACAACAGCGCCGAGGTCATGTAATTGCTGCGATTGCCGTCGCGATCTTGCGGGGCGTCGATCGGGATCAGCGGCTCGGGCCAGCGGCGAAAATTCTTCGCGTCGCGGCTGGTCATCAACACCGGCTCGACCTGCTGATTCTTCGGCTGAAAGCGGGTGGGAAAGCCGACGAGCAGGTGTGGTGCCCGAAAGTAAGGGCGGATCGCGTTCGTGTAGAGCTGCTCTTCGGGGGCGTCCCCATATTTCAAATATTCCGGCTCCGTCCAATTCAGGAAGTCGGTCGATGAAGCGACCATGATGTCCCGGACGCCGTCGCGAAACTTGCGGTGATAGGCGAGGTAACGCCCGCGTGTCGAATCCCAGAAGGCGAGGTTCTGGGAATCGAAATCGCCGACCGTGATCACCGCCTCCTGCCGCATCCGAGACCACTTCAGACCATCGGGCGACTGAAAAGCGATCAGGCCTTCGCCCTTCCAACGGACCGCCGAACCCGCCAACGCCTTGTAACGGGCCGCGGGCGGGCAGTCCGGGTTGGCGTCCTTGAACGGCGTGAAGTTGTGCGTGCTGTCACCCGCCCAAACGATGTTGTTCGCTTTGGAACCTCGGAACTCGAACAACCCCAATTCCGGCTTGGTCCAGTGAATGCCGTCCCGACTTTCGGCGTAACAGGTGAACTCGGGGTGAACCGAGCGTTTCGCGTCCACGTCCCAATGAGAGCCGCGGTAATACATGCGGAAACGATCGTCATCGGCGAAGATCGAGTAGTAGGCCGACGTGTTCCCTTCCCACGGCTCGTCACAAACCAAGGAGACCTCTTGAGGCTCCGGCCGCTGCAGCACCCAGTCCCAACCGGAATGGTCGGCGACCAGGTAATCGTCGACAAACAATTCCCGTCGCGATCCGACGTCGATCACGTCGCTCGGCAATTCGACCCGCGCCAAATAAATGCTGGTCTTCCCTTCGTGGGAGGAATAGTAGCTGACCCACAACCGCTCGTCATGAAAGACCAGTCCCGCGTAGCTGGTGTCGCCCCCAGACGGAAGCTTGAGGAATTCGGTGAGCGTCGCCGCTTCGGGGTCGAGCCAACAGAGTGAAGTTCTCGCGCCACCGTCGTACAACCGTACCGCGGCGACCATGCGGCCGTCGGGCAACCGGATCATGTGTGGGCCGCCGATCCGCACGCCCAAGTCCTGCCACTGCCAATCGGTGTAGGGCGGCTGGGCGACACCGATCAGGCCGGTGTTGGGTGTGCCGTCACGGCGAAGGAGGCAATAGGCGGTGTCACCGTCCATCACGATCGCCGTCTCGTTGGGGTAACCTTCTGAGAACAAATTGGGGACGAGCGTTTCGAAGGTTTTGCCGTCGCGGCTTGAGTACAACCGCACCGAACGGTCGGCCGGCCCGCAGGCGTAGCCGACGCCGTAGGCCTGATCACCATGCCACGTGACCCGCCACAACCAAAAGTTCGGGTCGCCGATCTCGTGCTTGTCGGTCCAGGTGTACCCGTCGTCACTGAACCAAGCGAGCGATTGATGGGTCTTCTCCGTCTGGTCATGCATCGCCTCGGCCCCGCAAAGCATCAATTGGCCGGCGGGGGTGACGGTGATCTTGGCGTCACGAAGGTCCGAATTCGGCGAAGTGATCAGCGCGGCCGATTCCCAAGTTTCGCCGTCCTCGGACGTCAGCACCCGCAGGGCGCCATCGGGTGAAACGTGACCTTGGCCCTCCCGAAAGACACAAAACCACCGGTCGCGAAACCGCACCAAATCGGTGAACGCGTTGTGAGGTGCCTGATCCCAGATCTTGCGGGCATCGACCAGCCGGGGCTCCGTCGCGTCGACCGTGAAGGCCGAACTGGCCGCGGCACAAACGAATGTCATCACCGCCCACAAGGCGATTCGAAAATGGGCCATCACCACACCTCTTCTTCGTTGATTTTCCAAGCAGCAAAACCGATTCGGACAGAGCCCGACTGACCTCAACTCAACTCAACCGACCCGAAGCCTCGATCGGCCAGATGTCGACAACCAGACCCTGTCGATGAACGACCAATTCGCGATGCAGGTTGCAAGTCGTGCATGCGTGGGTCGGGATCATTTGCAGGACTTGGCCGATCGGCCAGTCGGGCGAGTTGCGTATGACGAGGTGCTCTTCCGAGAGGAAAAAGGGGACTTCGACCTCGTCGTGCCCCAGGATGCCCGGCACCCCGAACTCACCACCGGCTCCCTTGACGCCGATGTCCAGCACGGCGCGGCCGGCGGCGGGACGGCTGATCACCCGCACCCCGACCGAGAGGGCGATCTCGAATTCGGGAACCAGCTTGTGATATTGGCGATCCATCGTCACGTAGGTCCCGGCCTGAACCTCATCGACGCCCGACAGCACGCCGGTCACGTCGTAAGTCGCGCTGGAACAGCCGCTAATCCTGCCGACCGCAATGCCGGCCGATTCGATCCGTTCACGGGTAACCACCGCTCGCCCCATCGCCTCGGCCGACCGCTCGGCTCGCTCGGCCCGATCGACCACATTCACCAGGTGCCCTTCGAAGGCCTGCAAGCCGTCGAAGCGGACGCCGGGGAGATCCCGGATCCGACGTGCCAGTTCGAGTGCCGGCTCACCGGGCTGCACGCCACACCGCCCCATCCCGATGTCCACTTCGACCAGGACGCCGACGACCGAACCGGCCGCGACCGCCGCCGCGGAGATCGCTTCCACCTGTTCGGGATGATCGACCGCCACGCCGATCTCAGCCCGACGGGCCAGCGCCGCCAAGCGTCGCATTTTCGGTTCGCCGACGATTTGGTTGGCGACCAACACGTCGCGAAAGCCATGCTCGACCAACACCTCGGCCTCACCCAACTTCGCACAGGTCATCCCCACCGCCCCGGCTTCGAGTTGCAGACGAGCCAGTGTCACGCACTTGTGATTCTTGAAATGGGGCCGCAGGGAAGCGGGTCGGTCGACGAAGAAATCGGCCATCCGGCGAAGGTTGCGGGCGCAGGCGTCGCGATCGAGCAGCAGGCTAGGGGTATCGAGCCGATCGAGCGGCAAGCCGAGTCGCGGGTCGTTCGGAGACACCAACGTCTCGGACAAACCGGGCTCGGGGACGGCGGCGGGCGGCGAGGTCATTCCGGCCATGCTGATTTCTCCTCCGCGAGCGAATAGACGACGGCCTTGGAACAGGTGTATTCGTGGATCGCCTCGTCAAACCCCAGTTCCGCACCGATCCCGCTCATCTTGTAACCGAAAACGGGGACGCCCGGACGCAGCGCCCCGCCGCCGTTGATCGCCACCTTGCCGGCTCGCAGCTGTCGGGCGACTCGCAAGGCGCGAGTCCCGTCACGGGTCCAGACATTCGCCATCAGGCCGAAATCGCAATCGTTCGCCAACCGCACCGCTTCGGCCTCGTCACGATAGGTCATGACGCCGAGGACCGGACCGAACACCTCTTGGCGAGCGAGAACCATGTCCGGCCGTAGGCCGTCGAAAATCGTCGGCGGGAAGAATTTCGGGTCGGACCGATCGGACGGTACGCCGCCGAGCAGGCAGCGTGCCCCCTCGTGGTGCGCTTCGTCGACCATCCGCACCACCGTCTCGCCATGCTGCGGGGTGGCCAAACACCCGAGGTGATTCGTTTCGTCGGTCGGATCGCCTTGCCGCAGGTTCCGGACCCGTTCCAGGATTCGGCTGAGCAGTTCGTCGTGCTGTTGTTCGCTGACCAACAGCCGCGATCCGGCCACGCAAACTTGGCCGAGGTTGTAAAAGATCCCGGTGATCACGCCGTTGACGACGTGCTCGATCGGCGCGTCGGGAAAGACGATGCTCGGGGTCTTACCGCCCAATTCCAGCATCACCCCCTTCATGCCGACCTTGGCCGCTTCCAGCATCTGGACGCCGGTCTGATGCCGACCGGTGAAAGTGATCTTGTCGACACCGGGATGGCTGACCAATGGCGACCCGGTCTCGGCTCCCGTCCCGTGGATCACGTTGATCACCCCAGGCGGAAAGCCGACCTCTGCGGCGAGTTGCGCTAACATCAGCGCGGAGAGCGGAGAGATCTCCGACGGCTTCAGCACCACCGTGTTGCCGCACGCCAACAGCGGCGCCAACTTGATCGCGGCGTTGGTCAGCGGAAAGTTCCAAGGGACGATCGCGGCGATCACGCCCATCGGTTCGCGGAACTGCATCGTCACGTTGTCGGGCAACGTCCCGAAGCACTTGCCCGCGATCTTATCGGCCAACCCGGCGTAGCTCTCGAACAAGCTGGCGGCACAGGGCACGTCGAAGCCGCGGGTATCGCGGATCGGCTTGCCGACATTCAGGGTGTCGGTGAGCGCCAACACCTCGTTATCGCGGCGAATCCTTTCGGCCAAACGGAACAGCAACCGGCCTCGTTCCAGCGGTTCCATTCGCGGCCACGGGCCCTCGTCGAACGCCCGTCGCGCCGCGCGGACGGCGAGGTCGACGTCGGCCGTTTCCGCGATCGCGACATCGGCCAAGGCCTCGCCCGTCGCCGGGTTAGTCACGCACCAGGTTCGTCCGCCACTGCCGTCAACCCACTTGCCGTCGATGAACAACTGGGTCGGCCAAGCGGGCAACGTCGATCGGGTCATGGGGCCGCGGGTAGGGTTTGGAGGGATCGGCCGTATGCATACCGCAGGGCGGGTGAACGGGCCGCAGGGCGGGTGAACGGGGACGACGACGCATTGTAACCGTACCCGCCGGTCCCGTGTTTCCGCCCGTCCGTGCTCAGCCAGTACCGCCCGTCTCGGGAGTCGGTCGAGCGGTTTCTGTCTCGCTCGCCCCATCGCCGCAACGAGTTCGGTAAGCTAGCGAACTCGACTGCCCTTTCCACCAACCTGACATGGTCCCGACAGGGGAACCGGATGCCGATCGATTCTCCCGACGCGTCGGTGACGTTGCCGCTGCTCGCGATGGCCGACGTGTTGACCAACAAAGCCGATGGGCTGGCCCCGCTCGATTGGGCGATCGTCGTGGTGTACGCGTCGTCGACCCTGGCGCTGGGGTGGTACTTCAGTCGCCAACAGACGACTGTCAAGGAATACTTCGTCGGCAGCGGCCACATGAACCCGATCCTGATCGGGGTGTCGCTGTTCGCGACCCTGCTCAGCACGATCTCCTACTTGTCGATGCCGGGAGAGGCGGCCGGCAAAGGTCCGGGAATGATGCTCAACGCCATCGGCCTCCCGCTGGTCTTCGTGATCGTCGCGTTCGGCTTGCTACCCGCCTACATGCACCGCCGCGTCACCAGCGCCTATGAACTGCTCGAGGAAAGGCTGGGGCTGAGCGTCCGGATGCTCGGCGCGGTGATGTTCCTCGTGCTGCGGCTCGTCTGGATGTCGCTGCTGATCTACCTGACCTCTCGGGCGTTGACCGAAATCATGGGGATCGGTCCGCAGTACATCCCGTGGGTCGCGTTGGTGACCGGGACGATCTCCGTCATCTACACGACACTCGGCGGCTTGCGGGCGGTCGTGATCACCGACCTGATGCAATCGTTGCTGCTGTACGGCGGGGCGTTGCTCGTGCTCGGCACCGTCACTTATGCCTTCGGAGGGTTCGGCTGGGTGCCGACCGAATGGGACGAGAATTGGGACAGCCAACCGTTGTTCAGTTTCGATCCTCGGGTGCGGCTCACGATCGTCGGCGCGATCCTGAACATGACCATTTGGCAAGTCTGCACGATGGGTGGTGATCAGACTTCGGTCCAGCGGTTCATGTCGACCGCCGATCTGAAAGCGGCGCGGCGGGCGATCGCGACCCAATTGGGGGTCGCGTTGCTGGTCGCCGTGACGCTGGCGTTCGTCGGCTTCGCTTTGCTCGCTTACTTCAACCGCTTCCCCGATCGGCTGCCGGAGGGGATGACGGTCCGAGACAACGCCGACACGTTGTTCCCGCACTTCATCGCGCATCACCTGCCGATCGGGATCGCGGGGTTGGTCGTCGCCGCCATGTTCGCCGCGGCGATGTCGAGCATGGACTCCGGGGTCAATTCGATCACCGCGGTGGTGTTGACCGACTTTTTTGACCGCTTCGGCAAGGCGCCGCGAGACGAACGGGCACACGTCCGGACCGCTCGGATCCTGGCCTTCACGATCGGAGGGATCGTCGTCCTGGGCAGTTCCCAGATGGGCATCATCCCCGGCAACATCACCGCCGTCACCCAAAAGACTTCGAATTTGCTGACCACGCCGATCTTCGCCCTGTTTTTCTTCGCGATGTTCGTCCCTTTCGCCCGGCCGATCGGCGTTTGGCTGGGGGCAATCGCGGGGGTGACCACCGCGACGGTGACCGCCTTTTCGGGGCCGCTGTTCGGGCTGCTGATCAACCATTTTGGGGTCGATCCGGACCTGTTCGGAACCACGGTGCGGTTGATCGCCGATCCGGTTTCCGGCACGGCCCGCTATGTCGCGGAAGACCCGATCTCCTTTCAGTGGATCGCGCCGTTCGCGCTGGGCGTGAACCTAGCGGTCGGGACGCTGGTCAGTTGGTGGGCGAGCCGGCGTGATCGGCCGGCCGTCGTATCGGCATGATTTCTCAGCGGCGGGTCGGCCCGTTAGTCGGGTAGGCCGCGGGTCGCCGCCCAGCCCTCGGGAGGATCGGGCAGCTCGAAAGCGCGATGGTATTGTCGCTGCCGCAACTCGATCCAGACGGCGGTCGAACGATACAGCGATAACGACCTCCTTCCCAAGGCTTCCCCGATCCGCCGCCGCGCTTCAGGGAAGTCCTGGCGGGCCACGGCAGCGACCGCCAGGTTGTGCATCGCGGCATGGGACCGTGGGTCGGTTTCGAGAGCGGCCTGCCAATGTCGCTCGGCTTGAGACCAATCGCCTTCTCCCGCCGCCACGTTTCCCTGTCGCACAGAAGCAACACCGGAGCCTAATCGCTGGTTAGCGAGTTCCGTTTCATCACGGACCACGTGGGGGACGAGCAGTTCCCAAGCCTCGCGGGCGGCTCGGCCGATCAAATCCTCTTCACTCTCACCCGGCCGCGCCGCAGTGACCAAGGGCATGCCGTTGAGCGGCGCCCCGTTCTTGGTATCGATCAACTTCCAAGACATCCTCAGGATCGTCTCTCGGGGGGAAACCTTCTCAGCCGCCGCGGCGTCCTCGATCGCCCCCAGGTCGCCGGTGGTGGGGACCGCCGGGCGACGTCGAATGCCGCCGAGCCCGGGACGGTCGCCTGGGCCGACCATGGCCGGCCCAACCGTTGCCGGATCGAGGCCTGTTGAGACGAGTTCAGCGTCTCCGGTCCGGCGGTCCGTTTGGCCGTTCGCGGGGCCGGACACCTGCAGCACTTCGCCGCATAGCAGCAGATCGATCGCGCCATTCCGTGCCAGGTTGACCAACGCGATGTCGCTCGGTTCGTCCTGGTCGAAGGACACGAGCCGGATCGGTGAGCCCTCCTCCAGGCGGCGTGTGTCGATCACCTCGACACCGCCACCGACGTCGGCTGGCAAGGCCCGGATCATCGCCGCATGCAGCGGCTGGGCGATTCCTGGCTCACCCGAAATCGGCGCGATGGCGATCCGTTTGCCGACAGCCGATCCGATCCGTGGCGGGGCCCAGACGTGAATCGGCGCCACGCTCTGGCAGCCCACGGCGAACCAGCAAGCGGCACAGAGCAGCCAAGTCAGCCCTCTCGGTGCGATTCTCGGGTGAGCGGATCCGAAGTTCATCATGCGGGACTGCCACGGGTCACAAAGGGCGGCGTGGCCGCGTAGGTCGGGCCGCCGGTCTGTCGACAGAAACGCCGATTCCGATCAGGAGGCAGCCCGCAATTCCCGTCGGCGCTGGGCCTGTCGGATCCAACCGGTCACCTCCGCCAGATCCGGTTGCTTGCCGCCACGAAGGATCCGCTTACCGGCACGGCTGTGGCTGATCGGCTGGATCTTGCGGAGCAACCCCGCCGGTTCGCATTCGGCAAGCCTTTGTGGCTGGGTGATTCCGGCGGCGACCAGCAATTGGGCGTCGTGACCGCGGAGCAACGGGACGCGGCAGACGAGCATCGCTTGCTGCTGCCAATCGCGAACCGTCGTCTCATCGACCTGACGAACCTTCAACCCCGCAGCGATCTTGGCGGCATCCCCTTTGAGCAGGTCATCCACCGTCCGGATCTGCTGCTTGGCCAGTCGCTCGGCCATCCGGGGGCCGATCGAGGGGGCATCTTGAACGGGGCTGCGGCGGCTCAGGTAAAATTTCAATGCACCCTCGACTGACGGCCCCCGTTTGGCCTGGGTCAGCCAGCGGGTCAGCCGGGCGATTTCTTGCTCGGTTCCCGCTCGCAGAATCCGGGCACCTTCATCGGTACCGAGGAAGGCTTCCACCCTTTCGACCAACACGGAAGATTCGATTTCACGGACCTGGCGTGGATGGGTGATCCCGCAACCGACCAACACGCGGGCGTCGAAGGCTCGCAGCCCTCGAACCCCGCAGACCAGCTTGCATTCCTGCTGCCACAACCGGATCGTCGCCGCGTCGATCTTGTTCAGCCCCAAACGTTCGGCCAGCCGTGACGGGCTGGCTTCGAGCAGTTGGGAAATGATCGCGACCCCGATCGACCGCAGTCGGGTCGCGACGGCAGCGTTGATCGAGGGTGCCCGCTCGATCGGACTATCGACGGTCAAGAAAAAAGGGGGACGGGAGGCCCCGCTCCGCCTCGGTTTGTCCAAGTGACGGTTCAGCGGGAAGGGGACGACCGATTGCGGTTCTTCGACCGCCGGCCCGGCCGCCGGGGCTGACTTTGGCAGGATTGTCGCGGCGGAATCATCGGATTGGAATGTCTGCCGCCAATCGATGTCAAACTCGCGGTTCGCATCGTCCGCTACCAGGGTGTTGGCTCGCGTGCGGCCATTCAATCCGAAGGCGTAACCGCCGAATCGGGCGATCGCTGCGGCCAACGACTCGTCGTGGGTCAAGACGATGACCTGGCGTCCTCGTGATGCGGCTTCGGCTAACACCGCGACCAAGTGACGGGCCGTAGCTTGGGGCTGCGGGTCGGCGAGCTGACCGTTTGCGCCGTTCTCGGCCATGTGCATGTTCGCTTCGGCACCCTGTGCGAAGTCGGGCGTCTCGACCACCAGCGGCAACGGACGGCCGCGTTTCGCCAGTTCGTCGGCCGCGGCCAATCGCACCGCGAGGACCGCGAGAAACCGATCGGCTTCGGGCATCCGGTCGGCCGGCTGCCCGTCGACCGTGACCGCCAAACGGTTCGTCGGGGTCGACAAGTCCGCTGAGCTCTGCCAACGGACGTCGCGTAGGCGGCCGCCCGAGAGCCGTTCGAGGTAGCCGCCGGCGGCCTGGGCCAACGGGGACGTCGGCAGGTCGACCGCGTCGTCACCCGCTTGCAGTTCGCCCAGCCGGTCCCAACAAGCCTGGTACCGCTGACGCACCGCTTCCTGCTCCGGGTTCGCCAAGCGGGTTTGCAATTGCCGGATTTCGGACTCCAGTTCGCTGCGACGTTGCTGGTCTTCACCCGGCGGTTCGACGAGCAGGGAGTCTCGCTGACCCCGGCGAAGCGTTTCGGCTTCGGTCAATTTGTCGGTCATCCGTCCGACCGTCCGCCGGATGTCCTCTGCCAATTCCTGGCGTTTGGTTTCCAACCGATGTCGGGTCGCTTCGCGTCGTGACCGAACGGTCGCCCAAGCTGCCGGATCGTCGATCGTCGGCGATTCGCCGAGCGTCCAAGTTCGCTCGACCTCCGCCACGTCTCCGTCGAGGAGATCCCCAAGGGACCGATTCGCCGCTTCGCCTGCGGCCCCGTCGAGCGGCAACGGGTCACCCGCGGCGATCGCTTCCAGCAGGCTCAACGGGAGCCGCTGGGCCCGCGCGACCCGCGTCGCCAGTTCGGTGCGACGCTGGACCAGCCCGCTCAAGGCAGTTCGCAACTCGGCCAGACACTGGCGGACGAGCGGGGGGCCGTCGGCTGACCGATCGGCCCGTGGGTCCGGGCGGATCCCGGTCAGCCGATGAGCGATGCCATGAAGCGTCGCGGCGATCGACCGCAACGAAGCGAGCAGTGCCCCGTGTGTCCCCAGACCCGACGCGTCCCCGTCGGTCAACTCATGCAGTCGGCGACGACGTTCGGACCTCCGCAGCGAATCGATCCGGCTCCGACGCACCGGATCCTCCAGCCAAGCGTGGTCTTGCGCGGCAGCGTCCGTGGCCACGTGACGCTCGGTCGGCTCATCGATGCCGATCGCTCGCCGCCGCTGTCGCCGGAAGGCTTGGTCGGTTTCGGTCAGGATGTCACCGCCCAGCGGGGCGTCGTCGCTATCCGCTTCCAGCCAGTGCCGTTGGTCCGCTTCCAGACTGCCGATCAGCCGATCGACGGTGCTGCCGATCGACGCGATGCGATCGGTCGTGTCCGACAATGCGAAAGCAGACGGCTCGGTGGCGTGGGAAGCTCCCAAGCTCTCCACCCGTCCGATCAAGTCGCGGATCGCCTCGACCTGGCGGTTGAGCCAACGCATCCGATCGTGAGCGAGCCCCGCGATCGCCGTTAGGATCTCGTCATGGCGGGCCTCCCGTTCGAGGCTCTTCAGATCGGCATCCAACTCGACGATCCGTTCCTTCAGCTCTCGTTCGCGTCGACGCAAGCCATCGACGTCCTCGACGATGCGCGCCAACCGGCGTCGTTCGTCACGCCGCCGCGACAACAGCAGGTCACTTTTGCTGCTGAACTCACGGCGGGCGTCGAGCGCGGACAACTCGAGCGTGAGCGACGCCAACCGAGTTCGCGTCGACCGAGTATCGCCACGCGGTTCCGCCATTCCCGATGGGCGGAGCCGTTCACTGAGCCGCGCCAGTTCCGCTTGCAGTTCGACGATCTCAGCTTGTCGGGTATGCGGCCAACCGGCCCACGGTTCGCTAGGCGATCGATCCAACCCCGCATCGATCGCCGCCGTGACGACGTGACGCAGCGAATTCAGCAGCGTGTCGGTCACGATCCCGTCGACGATCCTGGCCGGCACATCGATAACAACCCGAGCGCGATCGTGGCCGGAGTGAGGCGGGAATTCCGAACGGCTTTGGAAAGTCACCCATCGCTTGCCCTGTTCGGTCCCATCGGGCTGGCGGTGGCAATGGTAAGATCCGTCGGCCGCCACCCAGACGACCCGTCCTTGAGAGGGAGCGAGCCCCCGGCCAGCCGGGGTCGTGCCGGTCAAGGAGTCTCGGAGGAAGCGAATCCAGGCGGTCTTTCCGGTCCCCCGAGGGGCTTGAATCACGTTGAGTTGGTGGGAGAAGGGGCCCAATCCGATCCCCTTCAAAGGTCCGTGTGAGTCGATGTCGACGCGCTCGAGCAACATGATTTGGCTCCTCCCTGGCCATTCGTTTGGAATGCGCAAGCCCGCTCGCCGCGCAACTGGGTCGACGAAACTTTAGTCAAAATCCTAAAATCACCGGAAGATCACTTTCGGTTCCCCTTGAAGGAGGGGGGGCGGCCTGCGGTATTCCGCTCACTTCGGTGATCGATCCGTTTATCCGCTGAGGGTCATCCCCGTTATTTACCCTGCCCGCTCGCGACGGGTTGCCCCCGAAACCGCTCCGCCCACGCAAAGGTAGGAACCCGATGCCTGTCAGGAAGAACCTACAAACGCCAGGCCTGTTCGACCTGGAACCGACGGAAGAGCCCGTAGCACCGCCTGCGCGTCCGGAGCCGTTGACGGTTTCGCAGCTGACGGCCCGGCTCAAGGGGGTCGTCGAACAGTCTTTTCCGTCAGTTTGGGTTGCGGGCGAAATCTCGAACTTGGCCCGACCTCGGAGCGGACATGTCTACCTGACGCTCAAAGACAGCGGCGCCCAAATCCGCGCGGTGCTCTGGTCCAGCACCGCGGCCCGGTTGCCCTTCCGCCTCGAGGAAGGGCAGGCGGTGATCGCTCAGGGAGGGGTCGAAGTCTACCCGCCGCATGGTGGCTACCAGTTGATCGTCCGCCGGGTCGAACCGCAGGGTATCGGGGCGTTGCAGTTGGCTTTCGAGCAGCTCAAGGCCCGCTTGGCGGCCGCAGGATTGTTCGACCCGGATCGCAAACGTCCGCTGCCGCCGTTTCCGCAAAAGATCGCCGTGGTCACCAGCCCAACCGGGGCCGCGGTCCGTGATTTCTTGCAGATCGCGCTCCGCCGCTGGCCCCGCTTGGACGCCGTCGTGATCCCGGCTCAGGTCCAAGGCGCCGCCGCCGCGGCTTCGATCGTCGCCGCGATCCGCGCCGCGCAGCGATTACAGCCCCGCCCCGACGTGATCGTGGTCACCCGCGGCGGCGGTTCTCTGGAGGATTTATGGTGTTTCAACGAAGAACCGGTGGTGCGGGCGATTGCGGCGAGTGACGTGCCAGTCGTTTCCGCTGTCGGCCATGAGGTCGATTTCACGCTCAGCGATTTTGCGGCCGACGTGCGTGCGGCCACCCCCAGCGAAGCGGCCGAATTGGTCGTCCCGGAATGGACGGCCGTGCAACAATCGCTCGTGGAATGGCGCCGACGGCTCGATAAGCCGGTCCGCCAAAGGCTGACCTTTTTCCGAGAGCAACTCCGACAACTCGGCGCTCGCCCGGGGCTGGCTCGACCCTTCCAACAGCTCCATGACCGTTCCCGACGCCTCGATGAACTCGATCACCGGGCGAGGTTGGCGATTCGCAATCGGCTTGCCCAGCACGCCCGCAGGTTGCAGCACCAAGCGGCTGCCCTGTCGGCACTCAGCCCGCTCGCCGTCCTCGCCCGTGGCTATTCGGTCACCCAGCGGGCCGAAAATCGGGAGGTGATCCGGGATGCTCGCCAGGTCGACATCGGTGACGAATTGCTGACCCGTGTGGCTCAAGGGACCATCCGTAGCCGGGTTGTGGCCACCGAATCCGAATCGACCTGAGACTTGGAACGGGTCCGGTTGACGCCTACCATGGCGAAATGAAACGCCGCGGAAAGAAACATCAGGGAACAAACCGAGCATGACCGCGGGAGACACGGAAGACGCCAGGCCCGATCACGATGCGGGTCCCCCGAGCGAACCCAGCGAGGCGGCCGAAGCAGCAGCCGAAGAGGCGGCCGAATTAGGGTTCGGGCACGCATGCCGGAAGGTCCGGGAGTTTCCTCAGGCACCCGGCGTCTATTTGATGAAGGACGCCGTCGGCCGCGTGATCTACATCGGCAAAGCGAAAAATCTTCGCAGCCGGGCGAGCAGCTACTTCTTGAAGGCCGCCAGCGAGGATCAGCGGACCGCCGATTGGGTGGGGGAAATCGCCGACATCGACTACATGTTGTGTGATAGCGAAGTCGACGCGTTGTTGACCGAATCGCGGTTGATCAAGGACATCCAACCCAAGCACAATCGGGATCTCAAGGACGACAAGTCGTTCCCCTACCTGATGATCACCACCCGCGAGGAATTCCCCCGCGTCGAGATCACCCGCGAACCCCGCAGCAAAGGTGTCAAACTTTACGGCCCCTTCCCCAGTGCCGGCGCGCTCCGCGGGGCGATCGCCGTCTTGCAGCGGATCTTCAAGTTTCGCACCTGTTCGCTCGACCTGACTGAGGAAGAGGAGAAATGGAAGTGGTTTCGCCCCTGCCTGTTGGCCAGCATCGACCAGTGTACGGCCCCCTGCAACCTGCGGATCGACAAGGAATCGTATCGGCGTGACATCCGCCGACTGATCACCTTCCTGGATGGCGGCAAAGCCAAGTTGCTACGAGAGATGCGGGCCGAAATGCTCGATGCCAGCAAACGCCTCGATTTCGAACGCGCCGCGGTCTTGCGAGACGAATTGGCGATGTTGGAACGGCTCGACGAACGGGGAGAATTGGAAACCCATGCCCAGCCCGAAGTCTTCTACATCGATCCCAAAAAAGGCCTCACCGGACTCCGCAAAGTACTCGGACTGGCGAGCACGCCCCGCATCGTCGAAGGGGTCGACATCGCCCATCTGGGCGGCGGTGAGACGGTGGCGAGCCTCGTGCAATTCATTGACGGCTTGCCCTTCAAACCGGGTTACCGGCGGTTTCGGATCCGCGACACCCAGGGGATCGACGACTTTCGCAGCATTTATGAAGTTGTCTCGCGAAGATTTCGCCGCCTGGCAGACGACGGCGATTCGTTCCCCGACCTGTTGCTGATCGATGGGGGTAAGGGGCAGTTGAACGCCGCTCTGGCCGCTTTTAGGGACCAACAGATCGACCCTCCGACTCTGATTTCATTAGCCAAACGGGACGAGGAAATCTTTCGGCCGGGCGAAGCCGAGCCAATCCGGCTTTCCAAAAACTCGTTCGCGCTTAGACTTCTACAGTACGTCCGCGACGAATCCCACCGTTTTGCCCAGCACTATCACCATCTGCTCCGCAACCGATCCACCTTCCAACGCTGATTTCGGTTGATGTGGCACCCGGGAGGCTCGGGATGATATCACTCGGTTCGGCGTGTTCACCGTTGCCCGGACCTCCCAATCCGTTTTGGTCTTCGGCCGAATGAATCGAATCACCTCCGCGTTGGACGCGGTCCGAATGGACGACCTGCACTCGACCGAGGCGCAGTTCCGTCAATCGCATCCGTGGTGTTGGCGAGTCACCCTGTTGGGACCGATCGTGCTGACGGCACTGGTGCTCTCGGGACTGCTGCTGCAGACCGGATGGGAGTTCACCTCGAAATTGGCGACCACCGCTCTGGTGACAGTCCTTTTCTTCGGCCGTTTCGTCATCCTGTCGGGCGTTAACGGCACCTTCCAAGACACCGACGGGGCGCTGGCGTCTGAACACCTCTTCGCGATGGTCTGCTACCTCGATGTCATGACCGCACTCCTGCTGGCGTTTCACATCGGGTTCCTGTTTCGCCTCCCGTACATCGGCCCACGGGCGGTGGCGCTGGTTACCGACGGCCACTTCATCCTCGACGCGCAGCCCTGGATGCGACGAGCGACTTTCTTCGGCTTGATCGCGTTCGTCGGTTTTCCGTTGGCCGCGACCGGAAGCATCGGCGGCTCGGTCTTTGGCCGCCTGCTGGGGATGAGCCGGATCGCGACCTTTTTTGGGATCGTGATCGGCGCGCTGCTTGGCAATTCGATCATGTTTTTCTTTTCCGACCTGCTCGGGCATTACCTGAATAAAGACAATGTCTATCTGAAAATCGGCGGTTTCTTGGTTTTAGTGATGATCGTCTTGATTCTCGAACGACGTTACCGGCGGTTGAAATCGGGCTACTTGACCAGCGTCGCAACGCCGCCCCTTGATCCCGCTGTCGCCGTGACGGGTTCGGCAGTTGGCTTGTCGATCGAGCACGAACCGTCGCCCGTTACGGCCGATTCCCCTTGGGAAGACTCGGCTGACGTCGTGGCGGCCCCCGGCAGGGCCGTCGCCGGCGCGGCCTCCGCCGTTCGCCGAAACCCCGGTTCCGGACGTTCGGATTGGGCCTTGCCGGGCCCGCGTTCGGTTGAGACCCTTTCGGGAGAGCCCGTTGGCCAAAGATCTGACGCCCGCTGATCCCGCCGTCGTCCTTGAACTGCTGTCCGCCTTTCGTCGCTCCAAGCTGATGTTCGCCGCGACGGATTTGGGCATCTTCGATCGCTTGGCCGACGGCCCGCTGAACGCCGACGCGATCGCCCGCCTGCTCGGGCTTGATTCGGAGGCCACCCTGCGTCTGCTGCGCGCCCTCGTCGGGCTGGGGTTGCTAATCCCGTCTGTCGAGCCCGATTCGTTCGCCAACACCCCCGCCGCCGATCAATACCTGACGACCCGATCCCCCGATCGGATGACCGGCTATGTCAACTACAGCAACCGTGTCATGTGGGAAATGTGGGCCCACTTGGAAGATGCGATCCGCGAGGGGACTCATCGCTGGCAACAAACCTACGGATGGGACGGGCCGATCTTTTCGAGCTTCTTCAAGACCGACGAGGCGATGCGCGAGTTCTTGATGGGGATGCATGGCTTCGGCAGGTTGACCTCGCCGCAGGTCGTTCACGCCCTCGATCTGTCACGCTTCCGTCGACTGGTTGACCTGGGTGGGGCCACCGGGCACTTCGCGATTGCCGCTTGTCACCGCTACCCCGAATTGCGAGCGACACTCTTCGACCTACCCGCAGCCGTGCCGTTGGCTCAAGAGATTATCAGCCAATCCGATGTCGCGGCTCGGATCACCGTCACCGGCGGCGATTTCTTTGTGGACCCTCTGCCGGCAGGGGACCTCTTTTTCCTAGGACGCATCCTTCACGATTGGTCCGAGTCGAAAATCGGCGTGCTGCTCAGCAAGATCCGTGAGGCCCTGCCGTCGGGTGGGGGTGTCGCCATCGGAGAAAAATTGCTGAGCGATTCCCAAGACGGGCCGCCCTGGGCTCAGCTCCAGGACATCAACATGTTGATCGTCACCGAAGGCCGGGAACGGACACTCCAGGAATACGAAGGGCTGTTGACGGCGGCCGGTTTTGCAGATGTGGTCGCCTGCCGGACGGATACGCCGCTCGATGTCGTGTTGGCGATCAAGCCCTGATGAGCGGTCAGGCAGGATCTTCCGCCCCGTCCGCCGCCACCGGCTCAGCGGATGGCTCGGATGGCTGCAAACTCGGCTCGCTTTCGCTCGGCACTTCATCCGTCACCGCGGGCGTCTCGTCGGGAGCGGCGACCGGCGGAACGGACGCTCCGGTTTCAGTGACGGCCTGGGTGTCACTTTCGGTCCCGACCGGGTCCGCTTCGCCGCTCTCGACGCCCCCCGGACCGGGCGAATCGAGCAGGATCTGAAAAGCCCGCGGGTAGTGCGACTCGCCGTAGGTCAAATCGCCGCCCTGATGGCCGACCAAGCCGACCAACGCCGCGCAAACGAGTAGCCCGAACTTCCAAGTCGCATTCAGCCGACGACTGTGACTTCCCGTCGCCCGCACCGCTACGAGCGCGGTGACGACCGCGATCACGGTAACCACCAGCCCGGACCAGCGGTGCCAAAAGATCGTCGAATCGAAATCGACCTTCGCCCAACCGCCATACCCTTGCTGGGTGGCAAAGGACCAACCCATCGCCGAAGCCGCGACGGACGATGCGGCGCCGATGTACAGGCAGGTCAAAGCGACGTGGTTTCCCAAAGTGGGATGAACCCAACTGACCACGACGAACAGGCCGCCGACGAGCAACAGCGCGATCGGGAAGTGAACCGTGGCCGGGTGCAAATAGCCTTGAAACGCCCAGACCCGACCGAGCAGCGTCCGCGGGGGCGCGACCGCTTTGTCACCAGGGGATACACCCTCTTCGATCGACACTTCAACGGTGGTCCCCACGACGGCGTCCTCGGGCCAATCGGCACCCTCGTTGATCCAGACTTTGATCAACGCCAACTCGGAGGGCGACAACGGTCCGCCATGGCTCGACGGCGGCATCAGCATGTCCTCGTCATCCGTCAACAGGTACTCCGTGAACAACGTGCTCGCCTCCGCGTCGCCCGCCTCCAAGTAGCCGCTGACCGTGTCGGCGTCATCGATTTGAAAGCCGCCTTTCATGTTGTCGGCGTCGTGGCATTCCAAACAACGTGCCGCAAAGATCGGCGCGATGTCCCGCGAGAACCGGACGACCCGGCCGAAATCGTCGTCTTGTGCCGCGGAGATCAAGGGTGAGCCGAACGTGCCAAGGGCGAAGATTAGGTAGGCGAGCGAGCGTGAGGTCATCGGCGATTCACCGCAGGTGGAGGGGACAGGAGGCGGGGGACATGGTATTGGCTGAGCGAAACGTGAGGAAATGTAGCCGCAGTCAGGCGGCAGTTGAGTCGCTCAGCGATCCTCCCGGCGGCCCATGCCGGCCGCCTACGGATTGGATCCATTATGGCCGATGCCCGTCACCGCGAGAAGCCAACCGACGACTTGCCGGAAATTTCCGGCCACCGTCATCGGATCACATCGACACCCGCATTCCCTGGCCGTTCGATCTCGATCATGACGGGTTCACCACGAACCCAAACGTCGCCGACCAAAGCTTCGGGGATCAGTCGGACCGGCCCCAAACCGGTTCGTGAAAAAGGGATCTCGAATCGGGCGGTCGGGCCGTCAGCCGTTCGCAACCGCCGACCGAGGTGTCGAACGGCGACTTGCTGTGCGTCGGGCGCCCGCACCGAAACCGTCGTCGCCGGGACCGATCGGCCATCGACCAGGGTCGAACCGATGGAAACGTCCGCGACGGGCAACCGGCCCAACTCGCCTGACGCAGCCCGCTGGCCCGCGGCAGCCCGACGACCTACGGAGAAGGTGATCGCCTGGCCGGTTCGCATCGCCAGCGGATGCTTGCTGACCGCAAAGACCCGCGCCTCATGGTGCCCTGGGGCCAAATCTTCATGCCCGATCCGGATCCGCTGGACCGTCGGGGGCAGCGACCGAACTAACTTCCCATCGAGGAACAGGTCGAGTTGCCGAATCCGTGACATCCCTTGCTGGCCACGCCAAAAACGACATTCGATCGTGGTCGAGGCCTCGTCATCGACGGAAGTCAAACTGAACGCCTCGTTCTGGTCATCCCCGTACGGCCGGCACAACGGGTCGCCGATGATCAGCAGTTGGTAAGGGGACTCGACAGCCAGGTGATACGCTTCCGCCAAGGTGCAGCCGGAGGCGTAGTAGACATGCAGCAACGGCGTCGGAAACTTGAATTGCAACGCGAACGGCTCGTAGACGGTTCCGCTCGTGCCGGCGGCGCCGGCGCGAATCAATTCCGTCATCGCGGTCTGCGAATTGGCTTCGTGCAGCACGCCGCTGGTGCTGGTCAAGTTCTCGACGATCCCGCCTGGCAGGATTTTATTTCGCTTGCCGGCCCAGTCGTAGTTCGGCGTCCCCAGCATCGCCCCCATCAAGGCCTCTCGCCCCTCGGGAAGCGTCTCCTGGTCGATCAGCACCTTGTGCCCCAGATCTCGAAGCAACAAGGTCGCGGCCGGGACAAGCGGCTTGCGGGTCTGCGCGCGAACGTCCGAGGAGATGCTGAAGTAAAACTCCGCCGGCCCTCCCGTCCCGTCCGCCGCGGCCGCTCGACGCAAGGATTCGATCGCCTCGGCGACCGTGTTGCCCCGCTGGGGATGAGTAACGGCCAGGCAGGTCGACAGCAGAAACCGAATCCCCGTGCCTTCCGCGACCGGCAAGCCGTTGACGCCAAACGTCAGCCGTGCCGAGAACGGGACCGGCGGCATCCGCTCCACGATCGACTCGACACAGGAATCGACCAGCTGTGGGTATTCGGCATGCCGCCTCAGTACCGCGAAGGCGGAGCCGTCTTGCAGCATCGCCCGATCGAGCAGGCCCGCTTTGGACAGCTTCCGCAGCTCTCGGATCGCCTCATCCGGCCGTTCCGAGCGAGCGAACCATTCGGCGCGGCGAAACGCCAGCGGCCATTGCATGGGGTGCTTTGCCAACAACCGTTCCGCGGTCGCGATCGCGGGTGCAAACTCACCCGCAGCCGCTTCCGTCATCGCCATTTCCCAAGTCGCGTTGTCTGCACCCAAAAACGGGTTGATGTCGAACACCGAGGACGGCGGGCGGGCATAGAAATTGGCCCGCGGCGCGGCGAATAACAACTCTTCGGTACCCAGCAGCGAGTAGAGCGTGGTCAAGCCGTTGAGCGACCCGGTCGGGGTGAATGCCTTCCGCCACGGATCGAATTTCTTCGTCTCGGCCGAAAAGTCGATCGCCGTCGGGAAACCGGCCGAGTAGGCGACGGTATCCGTCTGGGAGGCCAGCCCGCGTGCATTGAGTTCGTCCAACAGCGGCTGCAGGATCGACTGCCGAAAGTCGGCGAACGAACAAGCGGTTCCCGTCGGAACCCCTTCCAGGGTGACCAGACCAAAATCGGGGATCGAACGCAAACCGACGTAGTGATTGGCGATCGTCAACGAGTCGACCGAATTGGCGTTGACGACCACGACCGTTCGCATCGGATCGGTCGC
>RECD01000092.1 GCA_007694185.1 Planctomycetaceae bacterium | reverse complement strand
GCAGCAGGAACGACTCGCCGATGCGGGTCAGCGCCACGTTTTGGCCGACGTTCCCGGCGCTGCCGAAGTCATAAGTGTTCATCGCTGAGAGGATCCACTTTTCGTTCATCCGGTAGTCGTAGATGCTCCGCAGCACCTGGCTGCTGACCGGCCCTTCGATCGACAGGACGCCGACGTATGCTTCGCCCAGGCCAGGACGGCTGGTCCGAAAACCGGCGCTGATCGAGCGGAGCCCGTCGCTGAAGAAATCGAAATACGCGTCGCTCACGAAACTGACCCGGTCCCCCAGGTGGTAGCGAAAATCGACCGTGGTCGGCCCGATCGTTTCGCCGAAATTGTCGCGATCGGCGGAGGGAAACAGCAGCGTGTTGACGTCGAAGCGCATCAGGTCGACGATCCGTTCGCGGCCGGGGGCCCCCCGTTTGGTCTGCCAGCGTTGGTGAATCCCCAAGCGAGCTTGCAGCATGTCGTCCGCGACGACCTCGGACGGGTTGGTAACAAATCGCTGCATGCCGTGACGCAGCGAGTAGGTGCGCGGGTCGTAGCGGTCGGGGAACGGCGGGAAGCCGTAATTCGTGTAAGCGAACCGGCGGCGAAACTCTTCCTGCGCGTTGTCATCGAGCCGATCGTAGAGCGGCAATTGGGAAAACGCCGTGTTGCTGTCGGCGTAGAACAGTTCGCCCATCCATTCGATTCGGTGCGACAACCCGCGGACGTTCAGCAAGCTGCTGTGGACATTCGGGTCGACCCGCCACATCGGCAGGCTGGACCGCACACCGGCTTGGCCGATCAGCCGCGTCAGGCTGTCGCCGTTGATGTCTTCGCCGTAATGCGAGGCCTCGCCCGAGACGAACGGGACGAACTTGACCGGCCCCAGTTCCAGCGGCATGGCGACTTCTTGTTTGGTCGCCGCGATGATGCCGCTGGCGTTCGCTTCACCCGGCAGGGGGCTCAGCGTCTGCGCGGCGATCACGGGATCCAGCGGCGCGTCGGCGATGTTCATGTCGGCGTACCCGACTTGGTTCTTCATCGACCAAGTCAATCGGTCGTTCAGCAGCGAGCTGCCCAGCAGGAAGTGTTCCAGCCGCGGCAACCGCTGGGTCTCCGTGTAGAACTGGTTGACTCGGGCTTCGCCGGCCAATTCGAACATCTGGTTGCCGCGGTAATTCCGCAGCCGCAAGTTCGTGTCGTGATCCTTGTCCTGGTCCCATTCTTGTTCGAAGTACTGGTCCAGGAAGTTGCGGTCGCTGAGGTAACCGGCTTCGGCGATCCATTCCCAATCGCGGCCGATCGTTTGGCGGTGCCTGCCGAGTATTCGTCCGCGGTATTCGCTTTCGGGGACCAGATCCTGGCGTCCGCGCCCGAGAACATCCAGACCGGTATCGCGGATGCCCCAGGCATCGATGAATCCGGAAGTCGGTCCGGTGATGCCGAAGAAATCGTTCCGATCGTACCTGGCTGTCGTCCCCAGCGCCGGGCCGCGTTTATTCAGGTAATCGGTCGACAACAGCCACTCCACGCCATCGGGCGGTCGGTCGAAGCCGAGCAATTGAAACATGTCCCAATCGAGATAGAGCTGTTCGCCGAAAATGCTGTCGCGGCGGAAATTGATGCCGGTCAGATAGAAGCTCGAGACCTTCAGGTCGCTACTGAACCTTGGCCAATACAGCACCGGGACGCCGCCGACGTAGACGAAATTGTTGCGCGACGTCGCCACCCGATGCGGGACTTGGGTGGGCATCCCGGTCGCCGGATCGACCCCGGGGCGGGTTTGGTCCGAAAACCGCAACTGTTCGCTCTGCAGCCAATACCGCGGCACGCCCATCCGGCTGCTGGTCACCGCCGCGTCGAACGCGATGAATTCGCCTCGCGAAACCTGCTGCAAAACGTCCGCCTTCAGACGGACGATGCCGCCGTAGTCGAGCATCGGTGTGATCGCCTCGGCCCCCAACACCATCCCGTACTGGCGGGTGACGTTGTAGTACATCGAATCGGCGTAAATCACTCGCTCGCCCTGCCGGAAGACGATGTTCCCTTCCAGGAAGATCTCGCCCTCCGCGTCGCTCAAGGAAGACTCGCCGCTGAGGAAGCCGCTCATCAGCGGGAGCCAGGCGACGATCCGATCGGCGGAGAGGGAAACGGTCCCCAGGTCGAACAGTTGTCCGCTCGGCAATTGGGCTTGGACGTCGCGGACCAAGACGGTCAGACCGCCCCGCGCCACAACGACCGTTTCGTTCGCTTCGGGCCGGTCGACCGTTTCGATCTGCGCGGACATCGCCGTTCCGCGTGAAAAGATTTCGACCGATTGAGACCCGCCGCCGACCAGCAGTTGAAACCGGGCGTCGTTCGCGGGGGTTTGGGCCGGCATCATCGGCACGTCGGGTGCGACAACTTCCGGTCGAACTGGCGGCTGCATCGCCCGCACCCGCGGCGTGCCGTCCGCAGGATCGCCCCAGGATTCGATCATCCCGCCACGGATCGGCTCGGGGCCGATCGGCCGGGGTGGGTTCAGCGTGCCGGGCGGATTCAGTGACGGGACGTCGCTGCCGCGGGGGGCGGGTGCCGGCAGTTCGAATTGGGCGGGCACCACACCACCGGCGGGTGGCATGCCACCGGCAGGCACAATCTCGCCATTAGCGGTCGCCACGGCCGCTCCGGCCGGCGCAACCGCCCCAGCGGCCGTGCTTGCGAAACCGTTGGCGGTGTTCGAACTTGGAGCGAGGTCTGCGCCGGGTGAGCCGCTGGCAACGGCGGGAGCGGCCCATTCGTCGAGCAATTTTGGGCGGGTGGTCGGCGGGCCGCGGAACAGCGGCGCGTCGACGGTCGGCCGGGTCGGCGTCAACCATTCGCCTGACCAAACCGGTCGGTTGGGAACCAGCGGCACGCCGGACAGTCGCGGCGAATGGAGGTGCCCGGTGGCCGAAACACGAACCCGCCAACGGCGTTCTTCCAGCGTTCGGCCGAGCGGTTCGACGAGCACCAGCAACTGATCGGCGCTCAACAACCCGTCTGGGGAATCGAGCCGGCAGCGGCCTTCCAACAAATAGGCTTCGTTGCCCGATTCGTTCCAACGAAAGACCGAATCGGCACGGGCATCGATCGCCCCGGTCGATTCTTGAGCGATCGATTCCGCATTTTTCAGGCTGAAAATGCAAACGAAAGTGAGCACCCACAGGAGGGCCCGATTCGCCGCCTGCGCACGACGACGCCCCGGCTCGCTCGGACCGGCCGGTCGAGCGGGGGGCGAATGTCGGGGAAGAATTGAGAAAACTTCCAAAATGGGTCAGTACGGGCAGTCGACGGGGAATCGGCATCATCCGATCGGGAGAACTCCGCGGCGCGAGTCTACGAAAGCGATTTGGGCACACACAAGCCGAATCCGCTGCCCTTTCCGAAGCCTTTCGCAGGGTCGCCAGCTTCCCGGACCGGGGTTATCATCTCGCTCCCCGTTCGCGGAACGGGGCGGCGGGTCCGCAAGGTTCGCCGGTTGGTTTCCGAGTCATGGAGTGATTTTTGATGTCGTTTGACGAACCGTCCCCTTCCGAGTCTTCCCAAAGCCCCTCGATGCCGCCAATGTCCTCGCCGAATCCGAGCCCGCCCGAATCCCCCAGCCCCGCGGCTGACATCCCTATCGACCCGATGGCAGCGGTCGTGTTGCGGGTCAGCGACGACAGCGTCGACGAAGACGGGTTCGTTAGCGTTTGGAGTGTCGCGTCAGCGTCGATGGGTGGCGACACGATGTTGGCGCGAGCCTTGGCGGCCAAAATGTTGGGTTTTTTGTGCAAGCAGCGTTGTGATTTCGTCTTCACCAGTTCGACGGACGCGAAGTATCTTGACGAATGGTTCGAGCGTGACCCGGGATTGCTCTACGATTGGGCGGCGACCAGCGAAAAGGTCGACGTTTTGGCGCAGCACGCGCAGGTGCCGGCTCAAGCCCTGTTGCGTCTGTTGCAGGAAAAACGCTTTGACGCCACAAAGGCCTACAGCCCTCGGCGGGTCGATCGGGTCGAGTGGTTCAGTGATTTGTGGTGCATCGGCTGAGAACGGCTGACGCCCGGTGATGATTCTTTGGCCTGTCCACAGGGGAATGGAATGACGCGAGCGTGCTGGATGAGATCGTGGTTCGATAGCGGCGGGCTCGCGGCGGCCGCCTTGGGCTTGCTGTTGCTAGCGGGCTGTGCCCCCGAAAAGCCGTCATTTTCCCCGGGGCCGTCCGATCCGGATGCCCCGACCGAATTTTCGGAAACGCCCTCGGGATTGCGATACCGCGTGCTCCGCGGTGGCAGCGGCAATCCGCCCGGTCCGAACAGCTCCGTTACCGTCCACTATGTCGGCCGGCTCGATGACGGGACGGAATTCGACAGTTCCTACCGGACGGGCCGCAAGGCGACCTTCTCGCTTTCTCAAGTGATCCCGGCCTGGACCGAGGGCTTGCAGTTAGTCCAGCCCGGGGGGATGATCGAGCTTCAGGTACCGCCGGAGTTAGGCTACGGGCGGGAGGGGGTACCCGGATCGATTCCGCCGGCAGCCACGCTGCACTTCACGGTGGAATTGTTCGAGAGTCGCTGATTTCATGGACATCGAACGAAAACGCGTTGAAGACGACCTGCGAGGGGTGATCGTCGGCGACGTTTTCTGTGACGAGTTGTCGGTCCAACTCTACGCCAGCGACGCCAGCATCTACCAAGTCCGGCCGCTAGGGGTGGTGCGACCGACGGGGCCGGACGACGTCCTGGCCTGCGTCCGCTATGCGGCGGAGAACCAGCTTTCGATCCACGGCCGCGGTGCCGGTAGCGGCGTCGCGGGCGAGTCGCTCGGGCGAGGCTTGGTACTCGATTTTTCCGCCCACATGAACCGCTGGCGGCAAGGCAAGTTGACGGGGGCCTGGTCGACGGCAGCGGGGATGGAACCGGCTGGCGGGATCGCCCCCTCCGCTGCGGCGACCCGCGGCGGACCGTCGAGCGACCATGGGCTGGCGAGCAGCAGCGGGCCGACCAGCAGCAGCGGGCCGACCAGCAGCAGCGGGCCGACGAGCAGCAGCGGGCCGGCGAGCGGTAGTGGGCACTCGGCGGCGGAAGCTTTGGGCAGCCCTTCGACAAGCACTCCAGCCGGCAACCCCGCTCGTGATTTTCCCGGCAGCAAACCGAAAGCCGGTGCACAGCCCGGAGCTTCGCAATCGTTGACTTCCCCCAGCGGCCTACCCGGCCCAGCCGGCGGCGTGACCGGGGCGAGTTCGCCTGTCGCCGGGCCCGTTTCGCGGCGCGAAGATTGGGTGCGGGTTCAGCCCGGCGTGGTGCTGGCGTCGCTGAACCGGGAATTGGCACGCCACGGCCGTTCGTTCGGACCCGACCCGTCGACCCGCAGCGTGACGACGATGGGCAGCGTGCTGTCGATCAACGCTTCCGGCAGCCATTACCTGCGGAGCGGTTCGGCTCGGGATGCCGTCGCGTCGATCGAATTCGTCACGGCGGCGGGCGAGTTGATGGAATTGTCGACCCACTCGCCGACGGAAGATTCCCCCGCCGGCCGATTGGCGCTCGAAGTTTGGCATGTCTTTCGGCGACACCGCGAATCGATCGCCCGCGACAACGAACGGCGAGGGGCGTCCAACGGCATCCGGTTCGACGGGATCGTCGAGCCGTTCGATTCGCTGTTGTCACCGATCCCGACGCCGGAAACTCGCGTTCGTTTGGCGAAATTGGTCACGGGCAGCCAGGGCACGTTCGGGCTGATCACCGCCGCAACGGTGGCGACCGAACCGATCCCGGCCCACCGCGGCGTGGCGTTGTTCTTCTTTCATCGGCTCGACGCGGCGGCACGCGGCGCGGTCGCGGCTTTGGAACACGGCGTGGTCGCCTGCGACCTGATGGATCGCCGGTTGCTCGAAATCGCCCGCGACACGGAGTGGTCCTTTTCACGGCTGCTGCCCCGCGAAGCCGAAGCGATGCTGCTGATGGAGATCAACAGCGATTCGAGCGACGACTTGCGGCGGCGGCTGGTGGCGCTTGAGGACGACTTGATTCAGCGGAAGCGGTTGGCCTTTTCCGCGACGACCACGATGGAACGTCAGCAGCGAGACCTTTACTGGTCGTTGTCGCGGCGGTTTGTCCCCCGGCTGTACCGGGTCCGAGGCGACCACAGCCCGATCGCGTTGATCGAAGACATCTGGGTTCCGCCGGCGTCGCTGCCGGGCGCGCTGGCCGCGATCCAAGAAGTGCTGCAGCGGTTCCAAGTCACCGCCACGATCTTCGCCCATGCCGGTCACGGCCAATTGCACGTGCGGCCGTTCCTCGATCTGGGATCCGCCAAGGATACCGAGCGGTTGCGGGGCTTGAGCGAACAGATCGCCGCGGCGGTGTGGGCGTTTGACGGATTGGTCGGTGCGGAACACGCGGCCGGCATGAGCCGTTCGTGGCTGCTCAGCAAGCAGCACGCGTCGATTTGGCCGGCGATGCTGCAATTGAAGCAACTGTTCGACCCGCAAGAGCGGATGAACCCGGGCAGATTGGTGACGCTCGGCCCACCCGCCTGCGACACGAACCTCCGCCCGGTCGTGACCGCGATCCGGGTCCAAGACGACGGTCGTACGTTGATCGAAGCCGGCGCGATCGAGGTCGAATCGGCCAAGGTCCGCGGCGAAGAGGTGCGATCGTTGCCGGTCCTACAGAAATGGTTGGCGCCGCGTGAGATCGAGGAGGCGGTGCGGGCCTGCAACGGGTGTGGCCGCTGCCGGACAACCTCGCCCGAACAGCGGCAATGCCCGATGTTTCGCATCCTGTCGATCGAGGAAGCCTCGCCACGGGCCAAGGCGAACCTGCTGCGAGGCGTCTTGACCGGCGAACTGAACCCCACCGAATTGGCGTCGGATCGCGCGAAAGAGATCGCGGACCTCTGCTTCGGCTGCCACCAATGCCGTCTGGAATGCCCCGCCTCGGTCGACATCCCCAAACTGGTCAACGAGATCAAGGCCCAATACGTCGCGACCAACGGATTGCGGCTGTCCGACCAGTTGGTCAGCCGCATCGATCGGGTCGCCGCGATCGGATCAAAATTCCCCTGGCTGTCCAATCACCTGCTCACCAACCGCGTCTGGCGATGGTTTCTCGACCGGGCCTTCGGGTTGGCCCAAGCCCGCACGCTGCCAGCACTCGCCGATCGCACGATGCTCCGTTACGCGGCCGGACGACGGTGGCACAAGCCGTCGGCACACGGCGGCACCAAAGTGGTGTATTTCGTCGACCATTACGCGAATTACCACGACCCGGAAGTCGGCATCGCGTTCGCGGAAGTGCTGCAGCAAAACCAGATCGGCATCTACGTGCCGCTGCGTCAGATGGGCAGCGGGATCGCGCGGATCACGTCGGGCGACCTCCGCGGCGCCCGCAGGGTCGCGCGGCGGAACGTGCGGATGTTGGCCGAAGCGGTCTCGATGGGGTACCAGATCGTCGTCACCGAACCGGCCGCGGCGCTGGCGCTCAAGCGAGAATACGTCCACTTATTGGGCGATGACGATTCGCGGATCGTCGCCGACAACACTTGGGAAGCCTGCCAATACCTTTGGGACCTTCACCAACGCGACCGGTTGTCCGTCGATTTCAACACCGTCCATGCCGAGATCGCCTATCACGAACCGTGTCACGTCCGGGCGATCGATTCCGGGCAATCGGCGCAGCACCTGTTGCAACTGATCCCCGGATTGAAATTAGAAACCATCGACAAGGGCTGCACCGGGATGGCCGGAACTTGGGGGTTGCAACGGAAGAACTACCGCAACAGCCTAAGGATCGGTTGGCCGCTGATCACCGCCATCCGGAAGCACCCGGCGCACGCGGCGGCGACGCAGTGCAGCGCCTGCAAGATGCAAATCGAACACGGCAGCGGCCGTTCGACCGTCCACCCCATCAAGCTATTAGCCCACGCCTACGGCCGCCTACCAGGCTTCGAAAAAAGCCTCCGCATGGTGCTAAGCCGCTAACCCACCCCCGCACACCCACCCTCAGCCAAAACCGCATCACTGCCGAGGGTTAAGCGAGAAATTCCTGGCATGACGCAGGAAACCGCTTAGCATCGCGCGGGAAATATCTGTCGCCACATCCACGCTCTGGCGAGCGTAGCTACCGTCGCCAGACGGTGGCCGTACCCAACGGATTGGAAAAAACAGACCGTTATTTTCCGCAAATCCGTTTGATGCCAACTTCCTGCCGATGATCATTGATTCGCTCCCTGATTCCCGTGTCCGGGACCGATTCGTCGACGTTCGTGATTCGTCGCCGTCTCTGACTGGGTACGCGACGAAATTCGGATCGTCGGGATACGTGGTCGATTCTGTTCCGCTGGCCATCCTGGCGGCCATGCGATCATCCGGCCTGATGGAAACGATGCGAGAGATCGTGCAATGTGGCGGTGACACGGATACGATCGGGGCAATGTTTGGGCAGATCCTCGGCGCCGCGTCTGGAACCGGGGGTCTGCCAATGGACATCGTAAACCAGATTGATGCCGTGTCGCTGGTTCGGGAGACCGCTGTCAACTTCGCGCGAACGTCAATCGTGATGAACCATCGTTTCCAAGCGGGCGACGGATCACGTCGGTCCTGAAGTCGCGTCTCTTTTGGTCGCCGTCAGTCAATACGTCAGGTGCAACCGGCAGGTCGCTTTCTGTGCATGTTGCATCATTTCGTTTTTCGAAGGGTGGACAGCAATCAACAAATTCAAGTCTTCTTGCTACCGAGGCTGAGGCATGCAAAGTGGCATAGGCCTTTTGCGTCCTTGAGTTTGAACGGGTGAGAAATAGCAATTGGCTCGGCGATTCGTAAAACCTTCCTTAGTTATCCGAGCAGTCTCAGGATCGTCGGAATGTCCGCGGTGTCTTTTTCTCGACCAGAGGAAGACTTGTTCTTCAGCAGGTCGTTCAAGCCAAGGACGGGTATGATCGTGCGGTCCAGTTTTACCAACAATCGATTTTCCCAAGCATCGGAAAAGGCCACCCCGGAAATGGACGTCAAAATGTCGATTCGCTGGGGAGGAACGCCAATCTGGAACACGATTTCCGGTGTTGCGAAATCGTCCACACAAATCTCCGAAGTCGGAGCACCAAAGGCGACGAGCGCGGACCAAACGCGTTTCGCATTTTCAACGTCCGGCCGCACCCAAAAATCGATATCGCCGGTGGCTCTTGGGCTACCATGTGCTGCAAGCGATGGTCCGGAAGGTGCCATCCACAAATTCGATCGTGGGCAGATCCGGTCAGCGCGACGGCAGGGCAGCAACCTGGCTGGCACCGATTGGTGGCCGGTTGCCCGCTCGCAGATCCGCAGGGGCACGTTTCGGCGATGCGGAGGTGGCGGGGTTCTCACAGAGGCACTGAGACACGGAGGTGGGGGCGGGACTGGGACAGGGAGTGACGCGGTGGACACAGGCAGGCTGACAGGATAGTGTCTGGGCCTCTGTGGTTCGTTCCGGAAGTTGCGGTTCGTTCCGGAAGTTGCCACCCAGAAATCCGATCGCCCGGGTCCGAGGCGATCGATTCTTTGCCCGTGGCGAAAACAGCCTGATCTGCTTCGGCAAGTAATCGTTTCAGGGACGGCGGTCTGGAAAGGCAACGCATGAGCAGCAAGTTACTGGTGAGCGATTTTGACGGCACGATGACGCGTCGTGAGTTCTATCGCTTGGCAATCGATCAACTCATTCCTCGCGATTGTCTCGACCATTGGAAGGATTATCGCGAGGGACGCACGACCCATTTCGATGCGCTCAATCGCTACTTTCAGTCTATCCGAGCGACCGAGCAACAGGTCTGGGATCTGCTTGCCAAGATGGAGTTGGAGCCTCGCTTGGCGGAGTTGGTCAAATCGCTCGAAACGGCCGGTTGGCGGGTGGTGATTGCTTCCGCTGGTTCGGCTTGGTACATCGAGCGTTTGTTGAACCAGGCCGGGGTGGCGTTGGAGATCCATGCGAACCCCGGATCGTTCGATCCGGCGACTGGCCTGAAAATGCGGCTACCCACCGAGTCCCCTTACTTTTCGCGGGAAATAGGGATCGACAAGGCCGCCGTGGTTCGCGCGGGGCTACGGCGCGGTTCCGTGGTGGCGTTCGCGGGCGACGGGTTTCCAGACGCGGACGCCGCGAGATTGGTTCCCGACGACTTGCGATTCGCGCGTGGAGACCTCGCGTCGTTGTTGATTGCCGAAGGATTGCCCTTTCGAACCTTCCGGCGCTGGTCGGAGGTTGCTGAGTGCCTTTTATCGGATTGAGTCAAGCATGCGGTTCGGAAATCAGGTTGACGTGCCGACCTTGGTGCGGGTCAAGGAGGGGGCGTTGGACCGCGTCGGAATCTACCTGCGACGCGCGGGGCTGAATCAGGTCGCCGTGCTGCAAAGCCAGGGCTTGGTCAGCCCCTTGCCGCAGCGGCTGCGAACCGGCTTGCGGAACGAACAAATCCAGCTCGCTTGCTGGGAGGAGGTGGTGGCGAACGACATGGAATCCGCGATCCACACCTTCACGTTGCTGCCATCCAAGGTGAACGCGATCCTCGGCGTTGGCGGCGGCAAGGCGTTGGACGTCGCCAAGTACGTCGCGACGCTCGCGCGGCTGCCCTACCTTGCCGTGCCGACGTCGCTTTCCAACGATGGATTTTGCAGCCCCCAGTCGAGCCTGACCATCGCCGGCCGCCGCCGGTCGCTGCCCGCGGCGATACCCTACGGATTGGTGATCGACACCGAAGTCTGTCGCCAGGCGCCCCACGAGTTGACCTTGTCGGGCGTCGGTGACCTGGTCTCGAAGTTCACGGCGGTACGAGATTGGAAGTTATCCTTCCACGAAACAGGTGAACTCGTCGATGACTTCGCCGCGCTGTTGTCCGACGGCTCCGTTCACGCGTTCCTGAGCCACCCCACGTTGGACCAGTACGGCATGCGGTTGTTGGCGACGGCCCTGATGATGAACGGCACCGCCATGGCGATGTGTGGGTCGTCCCGGCCAGCGAGCGGCAGTGAGCACCTGATCTCTCATGCCCTCGACCAATTGCTGCCCCATCCACGACTGCACGGGATTCAGGTCGGTGTCGCGGCGTACCTGATCAGTCTCTTGCAGGGGGAGAACTCGTCGACGATCTCGCGGTTGTTCGAAGCCACGGGCTTCTGGGATCACGTCGCGAAAGACCCCTTTCCACGCGACCGCTGGATCGAAGCCGTCAGCCTGGCCGAATCGATCAAGCCAGGCTACTACACGGTACTATCCAGCAGGGATGTGCTTCCCGAAGTGGAACAACTGCTAACCAACGACCCTCATTTGCAACGGGCCATTCGGGCCTGATCCACCCGCCGCCGATCGAATGCCCCGGAGTCCGTCAGCAGCGACCACCATCGGCTAGCTTCGAGGCGAGCCACCTGGAGGGCCTCAGCAATCAAACAAGTGGGCACCAACCGCAGCGTTACCGCCAAGTTGCGGGGCGCGGGTGAGGACGATTAAAATCGGTCGCGGGTGGGCATCAGATTCTTGTAGGGGCGAGGTTGGACAATCATGGCACGACGTTGTTTTTCCCGATTCCTGGCATCGACTGCGTTGATAATCAACTTGATCGCGTTGCCTGTGCTTGCCGACGAGACCCTGCGAGAGTGGACCGACAGCACGGGCGAGCACCGAACGAAAGCCAGTTATCTGTCCTCCGACGGGAAAACGGTAACGCTGCGTCGCGAAGACGGCAACACGATCCGAATGTCGCTCGACCGCTTGAGTCGCGAAGACCAAGCCTACGTGAGGCGGATGCTGCGCCCGGTAACACAACCCAAAACGCGTCAAGGGTCCGACTTAACAAACACCAAAGCTGGTCCCGGCGCCAGCGATCCGTCTTGGGCCCAGTGGCGGGGCGATAATCGCGACGGCATCAGCCGAGAAACGGGTTTGTTAACGGAATGGCCGGCGAATGGCCCCCCGGTGGCATGGCAATCGAGCGGCTTGGGCGGTGGGTATTCCAGCGTCGTTGTCGCCGATGGCCGAATGGTGACGATGGGTAAGTTCGGCGGTGAGACGCGGATGGTCGCCATCAGCTTGGAGGACGGATCGAAGATCTGGGATGTCGGCGTCGGTGGTGGCGATGCCCCCAACGGCACGCCGACCATCGACGGGGATTATGTCTACGGGTTGTCACACGGCGGCGATTTGCTCTGCGCGGAGTTGGCTACCGGCAAAGAGGTCTGGCGGGCGAATTTTCCGCGTGATTTTGGCGGGCAAATGATGTCGGTTTGGGGCTACAGCGAATCGCCCTTGGTTGACGGGGATCGGTTGATCGTCACCCCCGGCGCTGCCGACGCGGCGCTGGCGGCTCTGGATAAACGTACCGGCGAGGTGATCTGGAAATCGGCCTTGCCTGCTAATCCCGGACCTGCCGGTAAAGACGGGGCGGCGTATTCGTCGGTCGTGATCGGCAACGGCGGCGGGATCAAGCAGTATGTCCAACTGGTCGGCCGCGGAGTGATCGGGGTGGAAGCGGAAACGGGCCGCTTCTTATGGGGCTACAATCGCGTCGCGAACACGACCGCGAACATACCGACCCCGATCGTTTCGGGCGATTGGGTGTTCTGTTCGAGCGGTTATGATGACGGCGGCTCGGCACTTTTGCGACTGACGAAAAATCGTGGCCAAGTGGTGATGCAGGAGGTTTGGTATAAGACCAATCGGGAATTGCAAAACCATCATGGGGGGATGGTTCTGTTCGGTGATCATGTTTACATGGGCCACGGGCACAACAACGGCTTTCCGGTCTGTTTCGATCTGAAGTCAGGTCGCGACCTCTGGCGCCCCGGCCGCGGACCGGGAAGCGGTTCCGCAGCCATCACTTGTGCCGACGGACATTTGTATTTCCGCTATGAAAACGGGACGATGGCGTTGATCGAGGCCAACCCGAAGGAGTTCCGATTGAAGGGCAAGTTCGACATTGCCATCAACAACGGAAAAAGCTGGTCACATCCCGTCGTATTTGGCGGACGGCTTTATTTACGCGACCAAGACGAATTGATCTGTTATGATATTCGACAATGAGAGTATCTTGCTGGCCGAATCGCACTTCCGGCGGATGGCGTATCGGCGGGCGTAGCACTCTACCGCAAACGAATTTTGTCGGACGGCGCCAAGTTGGTAAGCGGCAAGGCGCTAGCC
>RECD01000242.1 GCA_007694185.1 Planctomycetaceae bacterium | reverse complement strand
CGGGCGGGCTTGTTCGATTCACTGGTTTTTTGCGTGCGGTTGGTGATGGTTTGTTCGCTTCGGTTGCGGCTGGTTCGGGTTTTGCTCTGCTTCTTGGTGTTGCTTCCTTTGTTGGTTGGTGAAACGTTGGCTGCTGGTGAATCCGTTCGCTTTGCCACTTTCAATATCTGGGAATTGACTCGCGAAAAGCTCGATCGGGTCGATCCTGAGACGGGACTGGGCAATGACCCGCAATTGATGCTGGCCGCCGCGATCATTCAGCAGATTCGGCCGGATGTGTTGTTGATCCAGGAGATCGACTACGACGAGGCGGGGGAAAATGTTAGCCTGTTTTTGCGGCGGTATCTGGCGGTGTCGCAACAGGATCAGGTGCCGCTCGAGTATCCGCATGTCGTTAGCGAACCGGTCAACACGGGGCTCCCCAGCGGGCTTGATCTGAATCAAAACGGTGAACTCGGTGATCCCGAGGACGCTTGGGGTTATGGCCGCTACCCGGGTCAGTATGGGATGGCGCTATTGAGCCGTTTGCCGATCGCGCGGGAGCGGTTGCGATCGTTTCAGAAATTTCGCTGGCAACAGATGCCGGGGAACCATATCCCCGACGGACGCGAGGGGCGACCGGATTGGTATCCGGCTGAGATCGCCGAGCGTTTGCGGCTGTCGAGCAAGAGCCATCTCGATATCCCGCTGTTGTGGGGCGATCGGACGGTTCATGTGCTGGCGTCGCACCCGACACCGCCGGTATTCGATGGACCGGAAGATCGCAACGGTCGCCGCAACCATGACGAGATTCGGCTGTGGGCCGACTACATCCGTGGCGGCGATTCGGCGGGCTATCTCGTCGACGATCAAGGGCGTCGTGGCGGTTTGGCGGCGGAAGGCGAGTTCGTGATCATGGGTGATCTGAATTCGGACCCGGATCAGGGCGAGCGGTTCGACGGGGTCGCGCCGATCCGCATGCTGCTGGATCATGAACGGGTTCAGGACCCGCGGCCGGGCAGCCGTGGCGGGTTGGCGACGCTGCGGGATCGGCCGGCTGATCAGGCCGCTGTCGCGACTTCCCATTTCGGACGGCTCGATTACGTCCTCCCTTCGCGAGGCTTGCGGGTGACCGATTGCGGCGTTTACTGGCCGGCGCTCGATGAGCCGCATGCGGACCGCGTCGGCGACGACCGGCGGTCGAGCGACCATCGGCTCGTTTGGGTCGACTTGAGCTTCTCAGAGGATGCGAGCGATGCTCGCTGATCGCCAGGGACGGGCTGATCGCGACGGACGGGTGGTGAGGTTAGCATCGCGCGGGAAATATCTGTCGCCACATCCACGCTTTGGCGAGCGTAGCTACGGTCGCCAGACGGCGACATCCACGCTCTGGCGAGCGTAGCTACGGTCGCCAGACGGTGGCCGTACCCAACGGATAGGAAAAAAACAGACAGTTAATTTCCGCACGATGCTTACTGACTCGCCACTTCTTCAGCCGGCTCGGTCGCGGGCGGGGCGGCGGGTGCTGGGCCGCGTTTCTCGGCGGCGAAGACGAGGTCTTCCAGGTCGCGGATGATCTGTTCGTTGATGTTTTTGACAAGCATGTTGCGGGTTTGGGAGAACATCTGGGCGATCTTCGCCCTTTCGGCCGGGGTGGCGCCCGCGAATTGGGTTTGCTTGCGTTCCATCGCGTCCGCGATCTGGTCGTAATTCGGCTCGCCCCGCAGTTCTTCTAATAATTTCTTCGCCTCATCGATTTGGCCTTGTTCTAAGCGGGAGCGGATCCGGGTTGAGAACAATTGGCGGACGGCGACGAGGTCGACGATCGCCTTTTGGGTGCCTCGGATGTAGGCTTCGGCGCGTAAACGTTGGTCATCGCCGAGCAGGTCAGCGACCTCGAGTTCGGATTGGCCGGGGATCACGGGGAGTTTGGCGAGCACCGCGCCGCCGTTCTTGACGTACAGCAACCGCAAGGGGAAGTCGGACTTTTCGATGCGGAGGCGTCCGTCCCAATCGGCCCTGCCGACGAACGTCATTTGATTCGAGTCGATCGCCTTTTCGTAGAACTCGTAACCGATCAGTGGGGCGTTGGGGTTTCGCTTGGCGTGCAGGCGGACGATCGTGCTGTCGGCCAGCGTTCGGACTCGTGTCGCGGTCCGGAAGGTCCGTTTGTTTTGGCGTCCCTGCAGGCCACCCGATTTGCCGGCATGGAGATCGAGTTGCAACCTCGCCCCGTCGACTTCTTTGACATGCAGGAAAGCCCAATCGAGCGGCCCGATCGCGATCGGGTCGCCGTTGCGATCATTTTTTCTCACCATCGGGACGAAGAAATCGTCGACGTGAACCGCCGCGGGGCTGTTCTCGTCGGTGATCAGCCCGTGGGCCCGGACCAATCCCACGGCGTTGCGGGCTCCGGCATCTTCGATCCGAATCACGGGGGCGAAGACGGTGGTTACCGCCCGTCCGACGGCGTTCGCCAGGTGGGCCGGGTTGATCAATTCGACGCGGTGGACGACCGAGAAGCTTCGCATCAGGCAGTCGACTTCGACGACCGAGACGATCCAAGGCAAACGTCGGCTTTCGATGTGAACGATGAACAGTTTGTCGTTGTTTTCGATCGTCTCGGTAGCGAGGTTATCGAGCGGCAACGACAGGATCTTCGCCGCCGGTTCGGTCAACCGCTTCGCCATCCCGCGATTGATCAGCAACGCCTCGGTCGCCTCGTCCTCCCAGAGCGTCGCCAGCATGAGCGCATCGCCCGTGATCGCTTCGAAGGTATCGGCGGCTCCGCCCAGCCCGGCTCGACCGCTCGCTTCGGCTCGCGCCAGGACCGCGTCGATCCGGTCTTGGGTGGAGTAAGTCCGTTTCAAGTAGGTGCCGACGTCGGTCGCGAAGCGGATCCGCGGTGCTTCGGGATGATCCCGCTTGACCGCGATCACGGGATCGGCCGCGGTGATCGATTCGTAGTTCAGCGCGCTCATGTCACGGGCCGCGGCGACGGCGACCGAGACGGGTGCGTCCGAAATCCGCAGCGTCCACAGCGACATGAAATCGCGATCGAGGAACGCCTGGAGCGGTTCGGCGAGCACCGCGGCTGATGCCCGAGGGTCGTTGCCGGCCAACCAGATCTGGACGCGGTAGGGGTCGAAATCCCAAGGCTGGGTGGGTTGTTGGTCGTCGTCGTCCGATTCGTCCGGTGAGTCCGAGCCGAATGCTGGTGACGCGGCGGGGGTGGTGGGAGCGGGTGGAGTTGACGTGGTAGGCGGAGGTGCCGGGGCGGGCGTCGGGGCGGGCGTCGGCGTCGGCGTCGGCGTCGGATCGGGCGCAGGTGCCGCTTCCGGGGGCGCCGCAGCCGTCGCGCCGTCGTCGCTCGCGTCTTGGGCGGTCGCTGGGGAGCTGGCCGGCGGCAGGATGAACGTCGCTAGCAGGACGAACGCGAACGCCGTCAGATGGCGATGCGATCGGCGTAATGACGTCGGCGAGGACGCGACCGGCGGCGTGTCGGTCGCTTGCCCGCAGTCGGCAGTCGGCAGCCGGCATGCGGCGGTCGCGGTTTCGTTCGCGGGGTGGCGGTGGCCAGGACGATTCGCTCGGCTTGGGATCATTGGAAATTCAACCGCCAGCGTTCGACGTTTTGATAGAGCGAGACGATGTCTCTGCCCACCCCGACGACTTCGCGTCGATAGGCGAACGAATCGACGACTTGCCAGAGCGGGAGGATCGGGAGCTCGTAATGAACGGTGCGGTGAAGTTCCTGCAGCCGCACCCGCGCGTCTCGCCAATTGTTAGCCGCTTCGATGTCCCGCAGCCCCAAGCCGACGAATTGGTTGTCGCTGCGAGCCAGCCCGTTTGGTCCGAGCACTCGGCGGGCGTCGACGACCGGTTCCCAGACCGCCGCGACGACGTAGACCAAGTCGGCGTCCCCTTCGTCGGGCAGCGTCTGGCCGGGCGGCAGGGTGATCAGTTCGACTTCCAGGCCGATCAATTGCCACTGCGTTTTGATCGCCTCGCACGCGAGTCGCGACAGGTCGTCGTCGGGGGTCGCCAAACGCAGCGGCTTCAATTCCGGTTCCGGCTCTTTCTTTTTCTCGGCCATGTCGCCCAATTGCTTGCCCGTCAGCGTCACGAGCAACTTCGCCAATTGCGGCTGGTAGCTCATCGGCGGGATGCTTTCGTCGTAGGCGTACGCCAGCGGGTCGTTCAGTTCCGCGCCGGCTGGGAAGGGTCCCGAAATGACGCGGCAGCCTGGCGTTTCGACGTTCCCCAGCAGTTCGCCGAGCAGGATGTCTTCGCGGTTGATGGCGTACAACAGGCCGCGGCGGAAGTTGGCGTCCGCCAGATAAGCATGGTCTGAAGTCGGGACGAGCATGTGGACGGTCGGCAACGGGTAGTTCTCGACGACGACGTCTCGTGACCGTCGCAACTGGTTCGCGTCGCTGGGGAACAGCCGATCGACGACGTCAATTTCGCCCTTCAGCAGGCCGGTGACGGCATCGGTGGAGGTCGCCATCTTCAGCTCGACGATCTCACGCGGTTGGGTCTCCGTGACCGGTTCGCCGATCAGCCGATAACGGGTTTCGAAGTCTTCCTTCAAAAACGGTTCGTAACTGCCGGTCGGCGTGCCGGTCGGCAGCCCCAGCAATTCGCCGTCGATGCGGATCTGCAACAGGCTGGCTGGCAACACGTGTGGCCGACGCATCAGGCACGCGAGTTCTTGGGGGCCGCGGAGCGAGACGGCTTCCAGGATCGCTGCCCAGGGCGAGTTGAAGTGCGGTTCGCCGGGCCGGGCGCGGGCGGTGATCAGATCGGCGAGCGTTTGGGAAGTGAACCGGTCAAGTGGCGGGCGCATTTTCTGCAAGCTCAGCCGCATGTCGAATTCCAATCGGTCAGGCGATTGTTCGGTTTCGCCCAGGATGAAATCGTACTCGCCCCCTTCCGGCCCGGTTCCACGCATTTCGAACAGCGTCCGGTAGACCAATCGTCCGGAGCGACGGGCAGGCCAATTGTCGATCCGGGTCGGGTCGAGCTCCGTCGCTTCTTGCAGCACGCCGACGCGGATCAAGGGATATTGCCGGGCGATGTGGCGGACGAGTTCACGCCCGCCTTCGATTGTGGGATAGAGGTAGAGGCTGTCGAGCGCCAGCTTGCGAGCTTGACGCCAATCCTCCGCCGCCACCGCCGCTTCCGCTTCGAGCTTCCGTTCTTGGGCCATTTCTAGAAAGCGGCTGTCCCATTTCTTCAGCGACGCGAGTTGGTCGCCGGGGTAATCCTTGGCGAGTCGGGCGAGCAATTGTTGGGCTTGATCGAGTTGTCCGTCCTCGACCCGCCGCTGCATCAACCGGTCGGTCACGCCGTTGATCACTCCCAGCACGCGATCGGGTTGGTAGGACGGGTCGAACCGCCGGAGTTCTTCGAGCATCGCCAGGGTCGGTTCCAACTCGCCGGCTTGGAAGCGGCGGGCGGCGTCGTTGAACAGGAACTCGTTCCGCAGCGTCCGCAGCCCAGGGACGGCGGGGTAATCGCGGAGCAGGATCGCCAGAAACGGATAAGCGCCTTTGAAATCGCGCTGCTGGATCCGCGTGCGTGCTTCCCGTTGCAGCTTGTCTTCCCACAAGTCGATCCGTTCGATGTCGGACCACTTCGCCCCGAACCGTTGTGCCTCCAACCCGACGACGGAAAAGGTCAACGTGCCGCTGGGTGAAGACGGGACTTTGCGTCCGGGCAGCGGCAACGGCAGCGTCTTGACCCAACCGCCACCCCCCGCCTGCGTGAAATAGATCACGTCGTACGGTTCGACTTGGAGCAGTTCCAGCCCTTCCTCGCGCGGTTGGCCCGAGGTGCCGAAATGGGGCGATTGCCCGCGTGAAGGGGTTGGCAGCGCGACGACGAGGCCCGTCACCAGCAGGATCGCCAACCCGATGCGGTTCCGGTTGCGGATCATGTTTCGTCCAAGCTGGTGGGGATTTCGGTGATGTAAACGACACCCTCTTGGCCGGGGACGAGCAGCCGTTGTCCGGTGACCAGCGGCGGGCCGCTGAGCGGTTGGCTCAAGTCCGTTTGGCCGACGACCTTGCCGGTCTCCCATTCGATCACCTGCAACCGGCCGCCACGGCCGCTGAGGATCACCTTCGTGTCGTTCTCCGCTATGCCTTCGACCAGGTCGCGATCGTCGAGCGGGACCGTGAACAGCGGTTCGCCGGCCGCGTCGAAACCGCGCAGATTCCCGTCGTCGGTCTGGAGCAGAACCCGGTCACCCACGGCGTAGGGGCCCCACACGACGCGGCCGTCGAGCAGCCGGCGGACGGCCTGTTCCAGCGACGCGGTCTCGTGTGCCACCAGAAAATCGGCCGCGGGGCCGGCGGTCGTCGCGAAGACGTGATCACCCAGGATCGCCGTCCGGCCCAACCACGGCGTTTCCAAATCGGCGGACGCGAGTTCACGGACCTGCTCCCCGGCCCGAAGGCGATAAACCTTCTTGCGGCTGTCGGCGATCAACACCTGGTCAGGGTCATCGAGCAGCGCGACGGGATCGGACCAGGTGACTTTCTCGTTCGGGTTGCTGGGGGGCTGGAAGGGGCTGCCGAGTGCCGCGCCGGTCTGCCAATTCATCAGCACGATGCGGCCGGAGTCGAGCGGCAGGAAGTAACCGTTGCCGGCGACCAGCCCGCGTCCCGAAGGCCGGCCTTCGGGCAACGACAGCGTGATCAGACGCAGCTTCTCGCGAGCCCGAGTGGGGTCGTAAACGGCCAGTTGACCGCCGGTTTGGCCGTTCAGCAGCACGGCCCGCTTTTCATCGATCAGCGACGGGTTTTCGAACCGCATCGCCACGCCGCTGCCGCCGGGGTTCTCGATCGGCGCGGTCGTCTCTCCCTCGCTCAGTGCCGTCTGGTTCAATTCGAACAGCGCCGCTTGCGACGTGATCACATGGTACGAACGCCCCTCCGGTGCCGGCATGATCATCGACACCGGCACGCCGACATCGGTCTGCCAAATCGGCTTGCCGCTCTTCAGTTCCGCGGACGTGACCCGCACGCCGGACGTCCCTCGCAGGACCCGAGCGTGGAACAACGCGTCACCGATCACCTGGGGTTGGCCGATGAACGAGTCGCCTTCGTGGATCACCCACTCGCGAGCGACCCGGCCGGTCGCAACCTGCAATTGGTAACTGCCGATCCGCGTGCCGCTGACCCACATCTGGTTCTTATCGACCGCCATTTGGGCGCTCGTCGGCGAATCGTAAGACGCGACTTGCCTTGCAACCTGCGTGACCTGTTCCGCCGTCGCCGCCGTCTGTTCGATGTCGAACACCTCGATCTCGGCCCGGTCGGTCAGCACGATCAGCCGGCGTCCCAGCACCAGGATCGGATCGACCATCACGTTGCCGACCAGTCGAAACGGCGGCTGGGCGACCTGCAACTTGCCGCCCGTCCCGTCGCACTTCAAAACGTGCATGTAGGCGAAATCGGAACCGGCATTTTCGAAGACGAAGACATGGCCGCTGTCACCGGCCTGCAGCGCAATCGGCGGGACCGCGATGGTCCCCAGGGCGTGCCCCAAGTAAAACGTTTCGGAACAGGTGCCGGCGCGGCGATCGATCACGTACAGGTTGCTGTGGTTGCCCGCCAGGTAGAGCTTGCCGGGGCGGTCGTTGACGCCGGGGCTGCGCTCCAAAGGCTGCGGGATCTGCGTCGCCCAGCGGGCCTCGCCCGATTGGGCATCAAGGCTGATCAACCGTCCCGATTCGGTGGACACGAAAATCTCGTCGCGGTGGGCGACCGGCTGCCCAAAGGCTTCGCCGATCGAAGCCCGCCAAAGGATGTTGCCGGTCGTCGCTTCGGACCGCCGGATTTCCAAATCGTCGGCATCGCTCAGCAGCACGCCGTCCAAACCGCCATCACCGATCGGGATCGGGGCGTGGTTCTGGCCATAGCCGACGTAGCGTCGCCACAACAGCCGGCCGTCGATCGCGGCGAAGGCCAGGATCGAGCCGTGGGCGCGGACGTAAATCACCTCGTCGCGCAACCCCGGCACCTCGCCCCCGCTCCGGTTGGTCAAGACGACGTTGCGAACCGTTTCGGCCGCCGGCGTGTCGGTTTCCACTTTCGGCAAGCGGTCCGACTTCTTGACCAGCGTCTGCTGAATCTCACTGGCGGACCGGACTAAAGCAACCAACCGTGAGTTGTTGCGAAGTTCGGGGAACTCGGTCAGCAACTGCTTCCGAGTCTGATAAGCCGTGTCGGTGTCCTGTTCGGCCAGTGCCGCTTCCATCGCCGCGACCGATTCGTCCAGCCGCAAATTGCGGTTGATATCCCGCTGGACCCGCGCCCGCGTTTCGCTGACCCCGGTCAGCCTTGTCGACAGCGATCGGCGAGCCGATGCGGTCACGTAGAGCGGGTTTTCGGTAACCCGGATCTGCCGTTCCAATTCGTTCAACAACCGCTGCTTCTCGGCCGTCTCCGACGCGTTGCCGGCGGCTCGAGCGATGTTGTCCGCGACGTCGACCAACAGCGCCGCCAAGTTGTTCCGTTCTTCCTCCAACCCCTCTTCGTTCTCGATCGTCGGCAGCAACCGCTCCGCTTCGTCGACCGCTCGCACCGGATCGGTGTATTGAGCGAACTGGTAGAGTTGAGACATCGCCAACCGCGTGCGGGCGATCGAAGCTTGCGGGTGGTTTTGGCCGAAGCTGTCCAAAAACGCACCAAACTCCTTTTCCGCAGCGGCGTAAGCCTGCTGGTTGTAGGCCTGATTGGCCCGCGCGATGAACTCGTCCGCGTTCCCCTTGCGGAGCACGAAGTAGAGCAGGCCACTGACCAAGATCAGCAACACGACGATCCCGCCGACGCCGTAAATCTTGAACGAATCCCAAACGCTCTTGGTTTCGTCACGCCGCTTTTTCGTCTGGTTGATTTTCTTAGTACGGGGGCCACGGGGCACGCGATCCTGCGGGTAGCGGTCAGCCGATTCGTCGACGACCTCGGCCACCGCCTCGACCTCGACCGGTTCGACGTCGATCGGTTCCGCTTCGACCTCGATCACCTCGACGTCCGCCGCCCCGGGTTGGGCCCGCTGCACATCGGTATCGCCGAAGCCGTCCGTCAAATCGGGCTCTTCCGTGCCCACGGCATCCTCTACCGCACCGCCCCCCTCTTCTTCGACCGCGCTGCGGACTTCGCCGATCAGCTTGGTCGCTTGGAAACGGGTCAATTGGCCGTTTTCGACCAGCAGGTGTGCGAGTTTTTCCGGCGTCAACCGAGCCCCGCTCTGGGCCAGTTGTTCACGGAGCGCATCGATGATTTCCTGGTCGAGCAACCCACGTCGCTCCAACAGGTCCAGCAGGTCATTGGCGAGCATATTAACGATCGGACCCTTCCAAAACGAATGTAAAACCGCGAGGCGAACGACGCCCGGCTCAATCGAACCCGTCGACTTGAGTGACCTGGATCTCCGCGTAATTGCAGATCGCTCCCGCATCCATGCAATCGACGAGGTACTTCAACTTGGCGTCCTCATGGACTTCGATCGCCAGCTTCACACCGCCACTGACCTCGTTGATCGCTTCCCGCAACGCCGTGATCAAGTTCTGCTTGCCCGGCGTTTCCCGTTCCCAATCAACCGCCAACACCAAAAACGAACCGTATTCGTCGATCTGGACCGTCACCATGTCGACCTCTTCCTCCTCCTCCTCCTGCTGGCTGCTCGGCAACTCGTTCCGCTGTCGCGGCATCTCGACCGACTTTTGCAGGCTGAACGAGGCGGTGACCATGAAGAAGATCAGCAGCAAGAACGTGACGTCGACCATCGGCGTCATGTCCAACTCATCTTCCTTACGCTTCACACGGGCCGGTGGTGCGTCATCATCTTCTTCCGGCAGCAGCGACGGCGGCAGCGACGGCGGCAGCGACGGCATTTCCGTCGCGTGGTGGTGGTGATCGGCGGAATCGAATACGGGATCGCCGGCAAAGTGGATCTGCGGCTGGCCGGCGCCCATTTCCTCCATGATCTCCGGTTCCACATCGATCACCTCCTGCTCCCCGGCGGCCTCCTCGCTCAGGCGTTCGCCGCCGGCGTATGCAACGGTCGAGTCACGATCGGCGTCGACCTCCGCCGCGAGTCGCTCGGCCGGCACCGCGGCGACCGACGGGGCATCCAAGACGGCGTCCGGCAGCGGCGTCTCGCCCCAAGACGAATCGTCCTTCAGTTCGCCGGGAACCAGGACCTCGGCTTCGCAATGCGGGCAACGGACCAGCCGCCCGGAAAACCGGGAGTGGATTTGGCGGCGGGCACCACACTGGGGACAGGTGATCGGTATCGACATCTTCGCGAGCCCGAGGGGCTACTCCTCTTTGACCGCGATGAACGTATTTTCCAGTGTTTCAAAGGCGTCACCGATGATTTTCTGGACCCGCGTCACGTCAGCAACCTTGGTGTCCTCGTCCGCCAAGATCATCACTTGGTTGCGGCCCTTGTCGAGTTCCTCGGTGACGTACTCGACGATCTCGGTGGCCAACAACTCTTCGTCCGTACTGAACTCGTTCCCATCAATATCGGTGATGATCGCGGCGTCGACGCCGGCGGGCGAAATGAAGATCACAGCCGAATCTTTCGCGGAAACGGCCAAGCCCGCTTCGGCTTTCGGGATTCGCCCCATCTGAGTCGGGTCCATCTTCGAAGTGACGACGAAGAAAATCAGCAGCAAAAACACGATGTCGATCATCGGCGTGATGTCGATCTCCTCCTCGTCCGCCCGCTTGGGCGACATCCGCACGGGATCTTCGTCCTCGTCGTCCGGCTCTGCAACCGTTTGGTTCATCGTCGAATCTCCCCTACGGTTACGAGAACTCTTCGGCGGCGACCGCCGCGACCGGTTCATCCCGTCGACCCGCCCGCCTCGCCGGAGGTGCCCCCGGGTTGATGGCCAATCCGGACTTGAACGCTTCGAAGAAACGGGTCAAACCGGAGCCGATCAGATCCTCCATCTTGCTGATCCGGATGTTGACCGTCGCCACCAAGATCATCAACGGGATCGCGATCGCCAAACCGCTAGCGGTCGTCACCAACGCCACTTTAATATCGCCCGCTAGCGCCGAAGGTTCGACCGATGCGGCCGTTGCCAACGTTTCGAACGCCCCCATCATGCCGAACACCGTGCCGAACAGCCCGACCATCGGCGCGGTCTTGATGCAGGTGCCGACCCAACTGAGCCGATATTCCAGGTCGCTCAACACGTCCCGCTGGAACCGATCGAGCATCACCTGGCGGGCCCGTTTGTAGCCCAGACCGCGGTTGTTGATCGCCAATTCGACCAATTGCGGGATCGCCCGGTTGTCGCCGGCGACATATTCCGACGCCTCGTTGAAATCGCCCGCAGCGACCATTTCTTCGACGTCGTCCAAGAAATTGTCTTGAGTGTCCTCGTTCTTGAACCGCTTCTGCGCGACGCGTGTCCAGACGATGACGATGCAGTAAATCCCCCACAAGGCGATCGCGGCCAACACCCCATAGGTGGCGCTGGAGATGATGTCGAAGATGGATGTCGCGGCGAGCAGCATGTTGATCGATTCTCTGCGATGAGTCCAAGAGCAGCAGGGGAGTCTTCCCTGCCAACGATTCTGATTCGGTTTTGTTCCCAGGGCGTCCTATCGTAACGAAAAAGCCCAAGGCGACGACGCGGCCAGACGGGTCGCAGCGATTGTTACGGCGTCCGATCCGGTAGACGAGGGGTCATTTCTTCGGTTTCCGGTACCGCTGGTCGAGGACCTCGAACGTGTAGCCGTCCGCCGCCGGAATCGACTGGAAAATCGTTTTCTGGATTTCCGTGACGCTCGGGTGCCCCGCTTTCGTCGAGTATTCCAGCTCGATGTTCGCCAACATGTTCTCCAACTCCGGCTCGACGAACTTCAACAGCTCCCGATTCGAAATGTTGACCCCCGCCTTTTGCAGCAACTGCCGATCGAAAGCGTACAGCGGCGTCGCGCGGTCGACCCACATGAAGTAGAGCCGTTCCTCGTCGTCGCTCTTCCCCTGCCGAACCCGTGGGGTACCGGCCAGATTAGCGGCGTAATCGACCCCCTGAACCCCACCGCCAACCGCCCCGAGTTCGATCTTGTAGAAATCGAGCATCTGGGCGTAAGTCCCGGCGTTCTTCGCCGCGAACTGCAACTCCCACCGCTCGTGCCGCGGGATGATGTCGTCCCCTTCCGCTTCGGGACCCGGCGGGCGGCTGTCGCCCTTCCCCGACGAATCGCTCGTGGCCGCCACCGCCGCGACCGAACTGGCCGCATCCGTGACCGCCGTGATCGTGTCCTGCAATGTCGGTTCGGCCAATTCCGAAATCTCTTCCGCCCCCGGCGGGTCGAAATCTCGCTCAGACCCCTCCGCGTTGTCACCCCGACCCGCCGGGGTCTCGATGATCTGCGGGAAGGGACGCGGGCCGAACGAAAGCCGACTGGTTACCCAGATGATGAACAGCATCAACGCGAACACGCCGATGAACCACATCAACGCCATCAGGAAGGCGGAAACGACGTCAAATTGCGAAGTCCGCAGCTTTTCCCGTTCCTGAAGTCGCTTGAGTGCCCGGGGACTCAGCTGCACCTCGTCGACCGGCGACCGACTCGGAGGCGGTTGTTCAGTCGTGCGGGGCGGTTCCTGGAGCGTCGCAGACATGGAGCCCTTCCTCAGGGTGACGGCATGGCGAAGTGGGAAAAGGGACGCGAGGCGAATTCGGTGGACCTTGCCCGGTACCGAAATCCTAGCATGATTCCCATTGTCACACAAAAACCCGGTTTGGGAACCGATTGACAGGACAAACCTCGGCACTTTATGCTTCGCACCCGAGACAACGGTTAAACCGAAGCGGTACCGACGAGCGGTTCAGGCTGCCCATCACCCGTTTTGCCAGCCCGATGTCGGTCAGGTAGCTCAGTTGGTAGAGCACTGCACTGAAAATGCAGGTGTCGCCGGTTCAAGCCCGGCCCTGACCACTCCCCGAAAACCCCGGTTCTGCCGGGGTTTTTTCGTGCGCATGCGGAATTCGGCAGCGACTACCCCAGCGAGCGTTTAAGCCGACTGCCGCGACGGAGTCCCCACAAAGGCCGCCACGCTTGCCGCTATCGCCGAGGAGCGGGCGCGAACACGGTGACAGCTCACCTTCGCGGCTTCGCGCGCCACCCTCCGATG
>RECD01000134.1 GCA_007694185.1 Planctomycetaceae bacterium | reverse complement strand
ATCAGATCGCCCCACTCGCCTGGACGCTATAACTACCGGGGCAAACAGACAGTTCGCTCCGCACCCAACCGATCGATCCACGAGACCTCCATGTCGAGCGACGCCCTGTTTCAACCTTTCGCATTGCACGACCTGACGCTGCCCAATCGCATCGTGCTGGCGCCGATGACCCGTTCCCGTGCCGGTAAGGAACGACTGCCAAACCGACTGATGGCGGAATACTATCGCCAACGCAGTTCCGCTGGGCTGTTGATCACTGAGGCGACGACGATCTCGGAAGAGGCGAACGGCAATTGTGGCTACACGCAAAGCACCGCCGAACAGGCGGTCGCCGCCGGCCACGCCGATCTGATCGCGTTCGGCCGTCCGTTCATCAGCAACCCCGACCTGGTCGAACGCTTTCGCAACGGCTGGCCGCTCGCCCCGGATGCGGAAATCTCGGACTGGTATTCGCCGGTCGGCGAGCAGGGCTACACCGACTTCCCGGTCCATGCCTAGCCGCGGATTCGGCGGCGTTGCTCGAGGCAAAACGCCACGCTCGGTAAAGCGACCCACCCGACCCTTCCCGGTTGGCTACCAGCCCCGTCCCGGTTGGCTACCTTGCGCGGTCGGTTAAGATGGGAGACCTTTCGATGCCCTTCATCTCCCTCTTTCGCCGCGAGTTCCCGCCATGCCTCGGTCCCTTCGAATCGCGATCCTGTTGAGCTGCATGGTCGCTTGGCCACGTGCGGGTGCCATGTCAGAGGAACCTGCGGACGTCGCCGGCGACGTCCGGGTGATGAGTTTCAACATCCGTTACGGTTCAGCCCGCGACGGCGAAAACCGTTGGGATCTGCGTAAGGAGTTTGTCGTCGAAACCGTTCAGGCGTTCCGCCCCGACCTGTTGGGAACTCAGGAAACGCTCGGCTTTCAACGCGACTATCTGGCAGCCAACCTGCCGGGCTACGACAACCTCGGTGTCGGGCGAGACGACGGCGGGGACAAGGGCGAAATGATGGCGTTGTTTTACCGAACCGATCGTTTCGAAAAGCTCGACGGCGGGCACTTCTGGCTGAGCGAAACGCCGGAGGTCGTTGGCAGCAAGAGTTGGGACAGCTCCCTGCCGCGAATGGTGACCTGGGTGAAGCTCCGCGATCGCGACCGTCAACCGTCTCGGCCGATCCTGTTCCTCAACACCCACTTCGACCACATCGGCCAAACCGCCCGGACCGAATCTGCCAAACTGGTCCGGCAACGCGCCGCCCAATTGGGCGAAGGTTGCGACGTGATCGTCACGGGCGACTTCAACGCGGGAGAAGCGAGTGCCCCGTACCAAGCGCTGTTCGCCGCTGTCGGCGATCAGCCCTCGCCGCTAGTCGACTCGTTGCGAGTCTTTCAGCCCGAAGCGGCGGCCGACGAGGGGACCTTCAGCGGTTTTCGGGAGGACGCCGTGGGCGGTGCGAGAATCGATTGGATCGCCCTGTCCCGTGGCTGGAAAGTGGTCCGTGCCGGCATCGATCGCACCGCGCGAGAGGGCAAAACGCCGTCCGACCACTTCCCGATCTACGCGGTCCTGCGGGCTGAAATGCAGGCCGCTGGTGACGAGTGACAAGACGCGCCGAGTGAATTTTCAACAAAGAATCGGCGCTAATGGCCAAGTCAGCCGTGACCAACCAAGCCGTGTTGGAGAGAGGGTGTCAGACGCAGGCAGGTTAGCAATCAGCGGTAAAAAAGTGTCCGGAACCTATGGTGCAAAGCACCCGAAGGGCGAGTTCATCGCAAAAGGTTCCGGACACTTTTTTACCGCACGATCCTTAGCTCCGCCCTGACACACACGTCAGGTTGACCAAGCCTCGTTCGGACCTACGTGAGCTGGCACGGCTGCGTCGAAAACGGGTGCATCAGGTTCCAGGGCAGCGCAGGATGCCGCGGAAAATCAGGTCGACGATGTTGTCGTGCCCGATTCCCAAATCGCCTCGGCGACCGGAGAAGTGGGTGGTGAACATCGCCCCGTAAACGACCTCCGAAACGAACTCGATCATCCGCTCGACCGGCAAGTCCCGTAAGACCCCTTCGCGGGCCAATTCTTCGAAGGTTGATTGCCAGCGGATCAAGTTCTCGTCGAAGTGTTCGAAGTAAATCGACTTGGTCCGCTCACGGAAGTGAACCCGTTCCAGGATCAGCAGTTCAACCAGGTTGGGGTTGGCTTCGAAGAACTCGAGGTAGGCTCGCACCCCGGTTGCGATCCGATCCAGCGGACGCTCGGCCGGGCAAGCTGCCGTTTCGACCGCCTTGTTCAGCATGTCCATCCCGTGGCGGCTCGCCGCCAGGAACAGTTCATCCTTGCTAGGGTAATACCGGTAGACGGTCCCTTTACCGACACCGGCACGATCCGCGATGTCTTGTACCTCGGACTCGATGTACCCCCGTTCGGCGAACAGGTTCGTGGCAGCCGACAAAATTTCCGTCCGACGACGCTGTTGCAATTCCTGATTCGGCGGCCGGCCAACCGGCCGCCGGACTTTCTCAGTTGTGGACATTTTCGCCTCGAACTCGGTAGCAATTTAATCGGACAAACATATCCATAAGGTAATATTCAAACGCTACCGCGCAACGCCTGCCGGGTCAAATGATTTTTGTTTGAAAACTGGCCCTTATCGGTCATCGCCGATGCCGATCACGCCCTTGGGCGGAACCGGTGCCGCCTGAGGACCTCCAGATTGGCGATGATATGCGGTAGTTCCGGACAATTCAGGGGGTCTGCGGGTTTGGCGGGAGAGGGTTGCGATTTCGATCTCGTCGCAGGGGCGAACGCGAAATCCGACTCCCGGCCGCTGGTGAAGGAGTGCGACGAAATCACTCAGTGCGGACAGTTGGGACTACATTTTAACCGATCGAAGCGTTCAAGCTAACCAATCTTGAACGACTTGGCCTCCGACGTCGGTCAGCCGAAAGTCTCGGCCTTGATGGCGGTGCGTCAACCGCAGGTGATCGAGGCCGAATTGGTGCAACATCGTGGCATGCAGGTCATGGACCGGAACCGGCCGTTCCGTGACATGCCAACCGATCTCGTCGGTGGTGCCATAGGTCTGCCCGGTCTTCAGCCCGCCGCCGGACATCAACATCGTGAAGGCGAAGGGATGGTGATCACGCCCGGTACCGACCTCGCGTTGTCCGCTACGGTTTTCGCCCAGCGGCGTCCGCCCGAATTCGGACCCCCAAACGACCATCGTCGAATCGAGCAGCCCGCGTTGCTTCAAATCTCGGATTAAAGCCGCGATCGGTTGGTCGACACAGCCCGCGTTGTAGGGCAGCTCCGTCGGGATGTTGCTGTGGTGGTCCCAAGAGGCGTAGATGATGTTGATGAACCGCACGCCCCGTTCGACCATCCGCCGGGCGAGTAGGCAATTCCGCGCGAAGCTCTGGTAGGTCTCCCCTTGTTTGCCACGGCCGCCGATTCCCGCCGGCTCGGGGCGATCGAGCCCGTAGGCATCGCGGGTCGCTTGCGACTCGTCCGCCAAGTCGATCAACTCCGGCGCCGCGGCTTGCATCCGAAACGCCAACTCATAGGACGCGATCCGGGAGGCGATTTCCGGGTCGTGAACTTCGGCGTACCGGCGGGCGTTGAGTTCACGCAGCGTGTCGAGCCCGAGCCGCTGAAGTTCGGGCGGCAAGCCGTCGGGGTTGGACAAATTGAGCACCGGTTCGCCCTGATTGCGAAACAGCACCCCGGCATAGGTCGATGGCAAGAAACCGGATTGCCACAGCGTCGTACCGCCGGACGAACCGCGGCCGCTGGTCAAAACGACGTAGCCCGGCAGGTTTTGCGATTCGCTGCCGAGCCCGTAGTTCAACCAGGAACCCATCGTCGGCAGACCGAACGTGGCCCGACCGCACTGCATCATCAGTTGGCCGGGATGGTGATTGAATTGTTCGGTATGCAGCGATCGGACCATCAACAGGTCGTCGGCGACGCCGCCCAAGTGGGGCAGCAACTCGCTGAACTCCATCCCGCTTTCGCCATGCTTGGTGAACCGGTAGGGGGAACCCTGCAGCAGGGCGTTTTCCTTCTTGATGAACGCGAACCGGACCTTCTCGAGCATCGAATCGGGCAGCGGCTCGCCGTGGCGGGTAGTGAGCAGCGGCTTGGGGTCGAACAGGTCGATTTGGGACGGCGCGCCGGCCATGAAGATGAAGATGCAGGCCTTGGCTTTCGGCTCGAAATGGGGCGACTTGGGGGCCAACGGGTTGGCGAGATCGAGCTCACCCGCGGCGCCGGCTCCCGCGACACCCTCACTCGCACCGCCCTCGGCCGCGAGCAGACCGTCCTGCTGCAACATCGATCCGAGCGCCGCCAAACCGAGTCCGCTGGCGGACGTGTTGAGGAACTCGCGGCGGGTCGCCTGGGCGATCGGGTCGCGAAAATGGGCGTTGATGGGATTCATGATGGCTTACTCCCGAACGATGAATTCGTCGAGGTTGAGAAGGATGCGAAGGGTCGAAGCCCAAGCGGCGAGGCGAGCCGGTTCCGCGCCCTCTCCCGCGTCGGGCTTGACGTTTGCGACCCCGATCAGCCGTCGGGCTTGATCGGGATGCTCTCGGTAATGGGCTAACCCCGCCGCCAACAAGTCGGCGAACCGATCGAGTTCCTCGGCATCCGGATCGCGAGACAGACAGAGCCGAAACGCATGACGCAACCGCGTGGCATCCTGGGACGTGTCCTCGGTGACGTCCTCCGCGGCGACCTCGCTGGCGGTTTCACTTAGGACGCGAGCTGCCAGCGCCACGGAGGCTTCGGCGAAGACGACGTTGTTGAGCATCGTCAACGCCTGCAGCGGCGTGTTGCTGATCTCGCGGCTCAGTTGCGACGTGTTCGAATCGGGGCAATCGAAGGTGATCAACGTCGGGTGGGGCGACGTTCGCTTAAAAAACGTGTACATCCCGCGGCGATAACGGTCTCCGCCATCGCTGAGCGCCCACTTGAAATTGTTCGCGTAGCTCAATTCCGCGACGCCCGGAGGAAGCGGCGGAAAAACGCTCGGACCGCCGACGGTGCGGTCGAGCAACCCGCTGGTGGCCAACACCAGGTCGCGGACGATCTCGGCTTCGACCCGCACGCGGTTCTGACGCGCCAGTAACCGGTTGGTCGGATCGATCGCGACCAATTCCGGACGGTGCCGGGACGATTGACGGTATGTCGCGCTCATCACGATCTCCTTGATCAACGCCTTGCGGCTCCAACCGAGATCCCGAGGCAACCGGTACGCCAACCAATCGAGCAATTCGGGATGTGTGGGCGGATCGCCTCGAACCCCAAAATCAGCCAAGGTCGGCACGATCCCGCGGCCCATCAGCCGTTGCCATACCTGGTTGACCATCACCCGCGGCGTCAGCGGATGGTCGGGGGAAACGAGCCAGCGGGCCAAGTCGAGCCGATCGGGTGGGGAATCCGGATCGCGTGAGCCGAGCGGATGCAGCGCATGCAGAACCTCCAAACCGCCCGGCGCGATCTCCTCAGCCGGCTGCAGGAAATCGCCTCGGTCCAACCGGCGGGTCGTTCGCGGCTCGGCACGCAGCACGGCCGCCTTCATGACCGGCGATGCCGGCGGTTGGGCTCGCAAGCGGGCCAGCTTCTCGCTCCGCCCCTTAGCGACCGGGTCCGAGGCGGCGACATGATCGGCGATCAGCCGAGTTTGTACGGCCGATCGCCGCGCCGCCGGCAGCCTCACCGCCGCCGCCAATTCACTCGGAAGCGACCGCAGCGGATCATGCCCGGTCAGCGTGTGAATCCGAAATCGCCCCAACGTGTGCTTGCCGCCGTATTGCTGGTCAAGCACCAACACCAGCTGTTGCCCGTCAGGGATCTCGATCGGTTCCGCCGTGAACAGACTCAACGAATGCGTTTGGCCCATCTGCGGCGAGATCGCCCAGCCGGTCTTCGGGTCGGCCTGCAAGGCGTTCTCCGGCGGGAACTTCGTTTGTGAGAAATCGGCTTCCGCCGAAGCGAACGGGATCGGGCGGGGAGCATAGGGGGCTTCGCTTTCCCCAGCCTCACCGGAATCAGTAGTCCCGTCGTCGAGTAACAGCTCAACCTTCAATTCCGCCAGCTCGACCTTCAATTCGACATGGGTCAGCACGAAGTTGCCGTTGGCCGCGCGACCCGGGCCCGATTTGGCGAGCGATTCGTCGGGCATCACTTCGATGCGGATGCCCGTCAGCGGCCCCATCGACCCATCCGTCGACCCATCCGTCGACAACTCGCGCGGGGGAGCGATCCGGATCGTGTAACGATCGCTGTCGGGCACCGGGCCAGTGATCCGTACCGAGCCGTCAGCTTCGATCTCGGCAACCGACTCGCCAGCCGTTTCGATCCCCAGTGGCACGGCAGGATGTTCGCGCAGCGGTGCGGCGGCGGTCGCCGCGAGGCCAGACCACTCACGGTCCCAGGCTTCGATCTGCGGACGCAGTTCATCTAACCGCCGCAGGTAGTCGGACTCGGCCTCCGCGACTTTCGCGTCGTGCCGCGTGCGCTCCAGGACATACGTGTCCCACGCCGCTTCGTTGCGAGGCACCTCCAATTCCGTTTCACCGGCGCCATTGAAGATCGCGAACAGTTGGTAGTAATCGCGGTGCGAGATCGCGTCGTACTTGTGGGTATGGCAGCGGGCGCAGTTCAGCGTCAACGCCATCCAAACCGCCGCCGTCGTCTCGGTTCGGTCGAACGTCGCCTCAACCCGGAACTCTTCCTTGTCGACACCGCCCTCGGTGTTCGTCAGCGTCTGACGATGGAACGCGGTCGCCAACGTCTGCATCGGCGAGGCGTCTTCCAACAGGTCGCCGGCGAGCTGCTCGATCGTGAAACCGTCCAACGGCAAGTCCCGGTTGATCGCGTCGATCACCCAATCGCGGTACCGCCAAGCGTTCGGGCGAGGATTATCCTTCTCGTAGCCGTCCGAGTCGGCGTAACGGGCCATGTCGAGCCAGTGCCGCGCCCATCGCTCGCCGAAGTGCTCCGATCCCAGCAGCCGATCGACCAACCGCTCATAAGCGTCCGGGCTCGGATCGGCAACGAACGCATCGACCTCGTCGATTTCGGGAGGCAACCCGATCAGATCGGCGTACAGGCGACGGATCAGTGCTTCAGGCGACTTCGGTGGCGACGGCTCGATTCCGGCAGAGTCGAGCCGGGCGAGGACAAAGCGGTCGATCCCGCCGACACACCATTCGGGCGTGCTCGGTTCGGGCAGCGCCGGCAAAGCGATCGGACGATAAGCCCAGTGAGTTTCGTACTTGCCGCCGGCCGCGACCCAAGCCTTCAGCATGGCGACTTGATCGGCCGTCAACGGTTCGCCTTCGGGAGGCATCCGCTCATGCTCGTCTTCCGTGATCAGGCGACGAATCAACTCACTCCCGTCGGGATCTCCCGCCACGATCGCCGCTTGGCCCGAATCGAGCACCGCATGCGCTCGATCGGAAAGGTCCAGCCGCAGCCCCGCTTCGGCCACGTCCGGCCCATGGCACAACAGGCAACGTTCCGCCAGCAGCGGCTGAATGTCACTTGAGAAATCGAACGCCTCCGCCGCCGGCTCCTCTCCGCTCGCCGAAACGTGAGGCGATGCGAGCGACCAGGCGAGGAAACAAGCGAGTAACCAAGCAGGAAAAAACGGCAGCAGACGCCAGCGAGCTGCCCGGCGAAACGACCGCGGACCAGGCAAGCACGAAGAACGTCGTCGCATCGTCATCGGCGTGTCGTTGGGCGAGGTGAGGGACGCGACCGGCGGAAAACCGTCCCCGAACGGACCTCGTTCGGGTGACCACGTTCAACGGGGAACGGTCGCGATTGCTGGGCGGGAGCCCGCTTCGGCAGGTGCCGGGACGGACGATCCGAACGAGCCGGATCATAACCCATGATACCGTGCGAAGCGGCGGATGTCACAACAGGGGCTCTTGTAACCGACGTGGATGGGCGCCAGGATACGCCCATTCTGGACCGTTATGCTAGCACTTCCGCACGGCCGCGGCCCGTTTCGTGAGTTGAGCCGGAGACTTAAACGTGACTCGAGTCGGAGACGAAATCGTGCGACCGGACGTGGCCCGACCGGACGTGGCCCGACCGGACTGCTGCCGACCCAGTGCTGGCAACCCCGCGCGGTTCAACCGAACAGGTCTCCTCCAGCGGGACGGAAAATCGGCGTGACAGGGCGAATGCGGTTGGGAATCGACTTTCGAGAGACTTCGGAGAACGAGAAATGATGCAGCTCGGATTCGTTACCGCGATCTTGCCGGAGGAGCCGTTCGAATCGGTCCTGCAAATCGGCTCGGAACTCGGTTATGACTGCGTCGAAGTGATGTGTTGGCCGCCGGGCAAGGCGACCCGTCGCTACGCCGGCATCACCCACATCGACGCCGAAAACTTCACTCCCGCCCACAAGGCGGAAGTGTTGAGCTTGGTGGAACAATACGGCGTGCAGATCAGCGGCTTGGGTTACTACCCCAACCCCTTGGCTGCTGATCCGGCCGAAGCGGCTCAGGCGGTCGAGCACCTGAAGCGGGTGATCGTCGCGGCGGCGGAATTGGGGATCGGCAGGGTCAACAGCTTCATCGGCCGCGACCCCGCGAAGTCGGTCGAGCAAAATTGGCCGCGGTTTCTCGATACCTGGACCCCGCTGATCCGCTTCGCCGAGCAGCACCAGATCAAAATCGGGATCGAGAATTGCCCGATGCTGTTCACGGCAGACGAATGGCCGGGCGGCAAGAACCTGGCGGCCAGCCCCGCGATCTGGCGGAAGATGTTCGCCGACATCCCCAGCGATTGCTTCGGGTTGAATTATGACCCGTCGCACCTGGTGTTCCAGCAGATGGACTATCTGGCACCGCTGCGTGATTTCGCCGATCGCCTGTTTCACGTCCACGCCAAAGACGTCCGAGTCGACCGCCATCGGCTCGATCAGGTCGGGACGCTCGGTTATCCCAACGATTACCACACGCCGAAACTGCCCGGCTTGGGAGAAGTCGATTGGGGCCGATTCTTCTCGGTGCTCGGCGATGCCGGTTACCGAGGACCGGTGTGCGTCGAGGTCGAAGATCGGATCTACGAAGGGTCACTCGAAAATCGCAAGTTGGCCCTCCGCCAGTCCCACGATTTCCTGCGACATTTCATCCCCCGGCTGTGACGCAGACCGATCCTTCGCAATCACGCAGCCGAACTCCCAAAGCCGAGTGACCTGATGACGAGCGACCCGATGACGACCACGGACGACTTTCAGTATCTCGACATCGCCAAGATGATCGACCACTCGCTGCTGCTGCCGACGCTGACGCCGGACGAGCTGGAAGCGGGCATCGATCTGGCGTTGGCCTACGACGTCGCGAGCGTCTGCATCCTGCCGTATTATTTGGCTCGTTGCACCGAACGATTGGCTGGCAGCGGGGTCCTGCCCAGCACCACGATCGGCTTCCCGCACGGCGGCCACACGACCCAGATCAAGATCGCCGAAGCGGAGTTGGCCGTGCGAGACGGTTGTCAAGAATTGGACATGGTTGTCAACATTTCCAAAGTGCTCGGCGGTGATTGGCAATACGTCCGCGAAGAAATCGGAGGCGTCATCGAAGTCGCCCATGCGGCCGGCCGGAAAGTCAAAGTGATTTTCGAGAACAGTTACCTGCAAGACGAGCACAAGATTCGGTTGTGTGAGATTTGCGGAGAGCTGGACGCCGATTGGGTCAAAACTTCCACCGGCTTCGGCAGCGGCGGGGCGACGCTTGCCGACTTGGAACTGATGCGTCGCTGCACACCGGCTCACGTGCAGGTCAAGGCGGCGGGCGGAGTCCGTGACTTGGCCACGTTGCTGAATGTTCGCCGCGTCGGCGTCACGCGGGTCGGGGCCAGCCGAACGCGTGAGATCCTCGACCCCTGTCGCCAACAATTGGGGTTGGACCCGATCGTGAGCAAGGGCGGGGGTGAGGGTGAGGCACGAGGATACTGAACGACGAGCCGCGATCAGAAATTTTGGGGACTATACGAATGGCCTATATTTTGGGAGTCTCAGCCCGACGGAATTCCCGACCGGGTGAGCCCCACTCACGTAGGAAATCATGATGCGGTTTCATCCGATCGTTCCTTCACGGCGGTTACGAGTCAGCTTCGGTTGGTTGGTCGCGCTGGCGATCACGATCCCCGTGCAGGCCCAGCAACCGCCGGACCTTGGCACGGACCAGGCCGAATCGGTCACCGCCTCGCCCGGCCCACAGACCGTCGGTGACCCACAGACCGTCGGTGACGCCCAAGCCGAGCCGGACACTCCCGAAACTCGAGTCTCGGATAAACCGGCCGCGGACGAAATGTCCGGCAATTGGTCCCAGTGGCGAGGGCCAAACCGAGACGGCTATTTTCTCGGTCCCGATTGGCCCGACGCCTTGGCCGGGCGGATGGAACTGATGTGGGAAGTGCCGCTCGGACCGAGCTACAGCGGCCCGGTCTCCGATGGCACGTTGGTGTTCACGACCGAGACGGTCGACAAGACGTTCGAGCGAGTCAGCGCCTTTGAACTCGCTACCGGAAAGCCGGCTTGGACGGCACAGTGGGAAGGCTCGCTGGCCGTGCCGTTCTTCGCCGCCGCCAACGGCGATTGGATTCGCTCCACCCCAGCACTCGTCCCCGGGCACCTGGTGGTCGCCGGCATGCGCGACGTCATCGTCTGCCTCGACCCGGCCACCGGCCAACAGCGGTGGCGGGTCGACATGGCCGCCGATCACGGCAACCCCCTGCAATCATTCGGCTGCGTCTGCTCACCGCTGATCGACGGCGATGCCGTCTACCTGCAAACCGGCGGCGGTGTTACCAAACTGTCTCTGGCGGACGGCAGCCTCATTTGGCAGACGCTCAACGAGGGTGCCGGCATGATGAACGGCGGTGCCTTTTCCAGCCCGATCGTGACGACACTCGACGGCCAGCGGCAATTGGTGGTCGCGACCCGAACACGACTGATCGGCGTTTCGCTGGCAGACGGCCGCGAACTGTGGGGCGAACCGATCGAGTCGTTTCGTGGGATGAATATCCTCACGCCGGTCGTCGCCGACGGCAGGCTCTTCTCTTCTGCCCACAGCGGTCGGTCCCGACTGTTCGCCGTCGCCGCCAAGGACGGCTCCGTACCGGCCGTCACGGAGTTGTGGGACAACAAAAGCCAAGCCTACATGTCCTCCCCGGTCGTGATCGGCGATCACCTCTACCTGCACCTGAAGAACCAGCGTTTCGTCTGCCTGGACCTCCGCGACGGGAGCGAAAAGTGGACGACCCAGCCGTTCGGGAAATACTGGAGCATGGTCGCCAACCCGCGGGGTGGCACGATGTTGGCTCTGGACGAAGACGGACAGTTGCGGCTGATCGCCGACGACCCGGAGTCGTATCGCCTGTTGTCGGAAGCCAAAGTCGCTGAAGATTCGTGGGCCCACTTGGCGGTCCAACCGCTCAGCGAGCTAGCGACGACCGACGCCGCTCCGCTAGCGATCCTCGTCCGTGCGATCGATCGTCTTCGCGTCTACCGCTGGGAATAACCCGTTTTCGCAACTGAGCCCGCCCAAGAAGGGCGGTGCCGACTCGATCTCCTCTGCCGAAGGTTACTCATGACTTGTTCCTGCAAGGTGCTGGTGATTGACGATGATCCGAACTTGCGTTCGCAGATGCGGACGCTGTTGCAGGCTGACGGATTTGAAGTCACCACCGTCGCGAGCGGATTGGAGGCACTCGAGACGGTCGACGGGATGATGCCGGATTTGGTCGTCAGTGACGTCCACATGCCGGCCATGAACGGTGTCGATCTGGTCGTCGAGCTGAAGAAGCGTTTCCCGGTCATGCCGATCATCCTGACCACCGGCGCCCCAGGCGATGAGATCGCCGCCGAAGGCCTGCGGTTGGGGGCCGCGACCTACGTGCCCAAGCGGGAGTTGGATGAGGTGCTGTGCGAAACCGTTCACCAAGTTTTGGAACTGGTGAAAGCGGATCAGATCGCCGCCTCCGACCCCGCCGCCTCCCTAATCCGAACCGAATTGCATTTCCGCATCGGTACCAACGAATCGCTCGTCCCGCGGCTGATTTCGAGGATGGAGCAGGCCGCGGTCGAATTGCGGTTCTGCGACGAGATGCAGTGGATGCAGGTCGCCATGGCGCTGGATGAGGCGATCGTGAACGCGATCTTCCACGGCAACCTCGAAGTCTCGACCGACCTCCGCCAGATCGACGACGGCAAACCTTTTTTCGACTTGGTTCAAATCCGCAAGAGCCGATCGCCCTACCGCGAACGTCAAGTCGACATCTCGATGGTCGCCACGCCCGATGAGGCGACCTTCGTGATCCGTGACGAGGGCCACGGCTTCGACGTCAACAGCATCCCCGACCCGACCGACCCCGCGAACCTCGAAAAGGCAGGCGGCCGCGGCTTGCTACTGATCCACTCCTTCATGGACGAAGTGCGGCACAACGCCAAAGGGAACGAGATCACGATCGTCAAACGCAAGACCTCGCCACGGGCCGAAGGATCAGACGAGGAAGAGGACGAGGACGACTGACCCAAACGCTCACGAAGCATTCTCATCGCCAACCGCCCCAGCGGCACCACGGATGGACGCCTGAAACGGAACCCACAACTCGCTGCCCACAACTCGCTGCCCATGTCGCTCGTCCGCTGGGCGGATTGCCTCCTGATACCCCTTCAGGACTCGACGATGGATCGCTCCCCAATTAGCCTTCGCGCGCTAATCGCCACGGTGATCGCCACGGTGATGGCGGCGGGAGTTCTGGCAGGAATCGTCGCCATCCCATTCGTCGGGGCTGCGCTTCGTGTCGGCTGGTTTGCCGCGCCGTTGGAGCTATTGGGGTTGGATCGGTTCGGCCTCGTCGCTGTCGCATTCGGCTGGGCTGCCGTTCCCGCCTCCGTTTGGCTGCTGATCCATTGCCGCCGTCAAAAACGCGGCGGGCTGATCACAGGATTGTATTTCGCGAGTCTCATCCTGAGCACCGTCCTGTTCATTGCTGTGGCCAATGTCTCATCCACGAAACGCTTGGTGCTTCTGAACCTGGTGATGCTAACCCTCTGCATCGGCCATCAAATTGCTGGTCAAGAAAGGGGCTGGATCCTCTGCATCTCCGCCGCCACGTTATTGTTCCTAGCATTCTGGTTCGTAACATCCGGACTGG